>CAZYYP010000221.1:0-5798 GCA_964651695.1 uncultured Gaiellales bacterium
CTCGAGCCCGCGAGCGGGGCGCGCACCGCCAGCGCGCCCATCTTGGCGGCGTTGATCGGATAGACCGGGAACGACGGCCAGCAGAACGCGACCTCGTCGCCCGGCTCGAGCATCGCGAGCGCCAGGTAGTTGAGGACGCCGTCGGCGCCGTTGCCGACCACGACCTGCTCGAACGCCAGGTCGTGCTTCTCGGCGAGCGCCGAGCGCAGGGCCCAGCAGCCGCCGTCCGGATAGCGGTTGCCGTTGCGCGCAGCGTTCACGATCGCTTCGAGCGCGGCCGGGACGGGACCCCACGGACCCTCGTTGGAGGCCAGCTTGACGATCGGCCCGGCGAGGCCGAGCTCGCGCTGCACCAGCTCGACCGGACGGCCCGGCTCGTACGGCACGAGTCCGTCGAGCGCGGACCGGAACGGCCCTGTCACCCGGCGATCTCGGCCAGACCGCCCGCCAGCGCCTCGGCCAGCTCGTCCACGTGGGAGCGCTCGCAGATGAGCGGCGGCGAGATCGCGAGGCAGGGGTTCGCGCGCACGTCGGTGCGCACGATCACGCCGCGCGCCCGCGTGGCCGCGCGGACGCGGTCGACGAGCCCGTTCTCGATGATCTCGAGCGAGCGGAAGAAGCCGCAGCCACGTGCCTCGACGGCGATCGGGGAGGCCGCCGCGACGTCGTTGAGGACGCTCTCCAGGTACGGCTCGACCTCGAGCACGTTCGCGAGCACGTCGAGGCGCTCCATCACGGCGATGTTGGCGAGCGCGGTCGCGCACGAGACGGGGTGGCCGCCGAAGGTGTAGCCGTGGGCGTAGAGGCCCTCGCCCTCGAGCAGCGGCGCGGCGACGGCCTCCGTGAAGATGACCCCGCCGAGCGGCGCGTAGCCCGAGGTGACGCCCTTCGCGAACGTGATCAGGTCGGGCGTGAAGCCGAGGCGCGCGGAGCCGAACCAGTGCCCCAGGCGCCCGAACGCGCAGATCACCTCGTCGCAGCAGAGCAGCACACCGTGGCGGTCGCAGATCTCGCGCACGCGCTGCGCATAGCCGGGCGGCGGCACGAGGCAGCCACCGGCGTTCTGCACCGGCTCGAGGATCACCATGCAGACGTTCTCCGGGCCGGCGGCGAGGATCGCCTCCTCGATGGCGTCGGCGGCCGCGAGCGGATCACCGCCGGGGTTCTGGCGCGGATCGGTGTTGATGACGTGGCGCGTGTCGCCGATGAGCGGCTCGAACGGCGCCTTCGCGGCCGGGATGCCCGTGATCGAGAGCGCTCCGAGCGAGCAGCCGTGGTAGGAGCCGTTGCGCGAGATGACGATGCGGCGCGAGCTCTCGCCGCGCGCCTGGAAGTGCTGGCGCGCCAGCTTCCAGGCCGACTCGACCGACTCGGAGCCGCCCGAGGTGAAGAAGATGCGCGCCATCTGCGGCGGGGCGAGCGCGAGGATGCGCTCGGTCAGCGCGAGCGTCGCCGGGTTCGTGGCCGCCCAGTTGGGGTAGTAGGCGAGCCGCTCCATCTGCGCCGCGGCGGCTGCGCCGAGCTCGGCGCCGTGCGAGTAGCCGATCTGCGTCGTGAAGAGGCCGGACATCGCATCCAGCAGGCGCGTGCCGTCCGACTCGATCACGTAGGGACCGTCGCCGCCGACGAGCACGGGCGGCGCGGCGCGCTCGACGTCGGCCATCTTCGTCCACGACAGCCACTCGTGCCGTGCCGCGCTGTCGATGTCGAGTGTTCCCAGCGGGCTTTCGACCTGGCTCATGTGCGTCCTTTCGGCCTGACCCCATCGGCGGGACGGACTCAGGTACGGCTTCAACGGTCTCAGGCTACCGCTTCGACCGCCGCAGCGCGCCCGGCGAGACGGCGTATCCTGCGCGGGAGAACGGCGACAGCGGAGGACACGAGATGAGCACTGCGACCCCAACCCCGACGGCGGACGCGACCGGCGTACGCACACTGCGCAACTACGTCGGCGGGAAGTTCGTCGAGGCACGCACGAGCGAGCATCTCGACGTCACCGAGCCCGCGACCGGCAAGCTGCTCGCCCGCGTCCCGCTCTCGTCGGCCGCCGACCTCGACGATGCCGTACGTGCAGCGCAGGAGGCCTTCCCGGGCTGGCGCCGCACGCCCACGATCGAGCGTGCGCGGCGCATGTTCACGCTCCGCCAGGCGCTGATCGAGAACCAGGACATGATCGCGCACCTGATCACGCAGGACATGGGCAAGACGCTCCCGGACGCGTTCGCCGAGGTCGGCCGCGCGATCGAGATGGTCGAGTGCGCAGCCGCGGTCCCGACGACGATGCAGGGCCGCAATCTCGAGAACGTCGCGACGAACGTCGACTGCGAGACCTACCGCCAGCCGATCGGCGTGTTCGGCGCCATCTGCCCGTTCAACTTCCCGGCGATGGTGCCCTTCTGGTTCCTGCCGTTCGCGGTGGCCTGCGGCAACACGTTCGTGCTCAAGCCCTCCGAGCAGGTGCCGCTCGCCCAGGAGGCGATCTTCAAGCTCATCGACGAGCTCGAGTTGCTGCCCCCGGGCGTCATCAACCTCGTCAACGGCGGCCGCGCGGTCGTCGAGGGCATCTGCGACCACCCGGGCATCGCGGGCGTCTCCTTCGTCGGCTCCGCCACCGTGGCGAAGCTCGTCTACGAGCGCTCGGCGCGCGCCGGCAAGCGCGTCCAGGCGCTCGGCGGCGCCAAGAACCACATGGTCGTCATGCCCGACGCGGTCGTCGACAAGACGGTCGAGGGCATCATCTCCTCCTCCTTCGGCGCGGCCGGGCAGCGCTGCATGGCGGGCTCCGTGCTCGTCACGGTCGGCGAGGCGCACGCGCGTGTGATGCCGCCGCTGATCGCGGCCGCCGAGGCGCTGCGCGTCGGCAACGGGCTCGAGAAGGGGATCGGCGTCGGCCCGCTCGTCTCCACCGAGCGCCGCGAGATCGTGCGCTCGTGGATCGACAAGGGCGCAGCCGAGGGCGCGAACATCGTGCTCGACGGCCGCGAGGAGAGCGGCGACAACGACGCCGGCGCCTTCGTCGGCCCGACGATCATGGACGACGTCACGCCCGACATGGAGGTCGCGCGCGAGGAGATCTTCGGGCCCGTGCTGTCGGTCGTGAAGGTCGACACGCTCGACGATGCGATCGCCGTCGTCAACGGCTCGCGCTACGGCAACGGCTCGTCGATCTTCACCGAGTCGGGCGCCGTGGCCCGCCGCTACCGCCACGATTGCGACGCGGGCATGATCGGCGTCAACGTCGGCGTCGCGGCGCCGGTGGCGTTCTTCCCCTTCTCGGGCTGGAAGGACTCGTTCCTCGGCGACCTGCACGCGCACGGCGGCGATGCGATCGACTTCTACACGCGCAAGACGACCGTCACCACGCGCTGGTACTCCGACGGCGAGACCGGGAAGTTCTTCGTCGAGTGAACCCGGCGCTGCAGTTCGATAGAATGCACACCGCCCCACGGTCGTGCCGCGTTCGTCTAGGGGCCTAGGACGCTGGCCTCTCACGCCGGTAACACGGGTTCGAATCCCGTACGCGGTACCTCGAACGGCCTTCGCATGAGCGGGGGCCGTTCGCGTTTGGCGGGCACGCCGCGGGCGGCCGCGTGATCGTCGGCATCGATCACGTGCAGGTCGCCGCGCCGGCGGGCTGCGAGGAGCGCGCCCGCGCGTTCTACGGTGAGACCCTCGGCCTGCGCGAGCTCGAGAAGCCCGCGGCGCTGGCCGGGCGCGGTGGCTGCTGGTTCGCCTGCGGCGATCGCCAGCTCCACGTCGGAGTCGCCGATCCGTTTCTGCCGGCGACCAAGGCCCATCCCGCACTCCGCGTCCACGACGCCGAGGCGCTCGCGGCGCTCCTGCGCCGGCTCGGGGCCGCGGGCTTCAGCGTGCGCCGCGACGTCGACCTGCCCGGCAGCGAGCGGGCGTTCGTCGACGATCCATTCGGCAATCGCATCGAGCTCGTGGCACCCGCCGGGTAGCGCCGGCGATCCGCGCACCCCGCGCGTCGCGTATCGTCCGCGCGATGCAGGATCTCGCACGCACGACGCGCATCTCCCCCGGCTCGAAGGTCGACCTCGACGACCACGACCCCGCCGCCAAGCTCGGCCTCGGCGACGAGACCGCCGCGCGCGACCACATCGCCAAGCGCGCGGAGCGCATGGCCGAGCTCGCGACGATGCTGATGGCCGAGCACAGGCGCGCCGTGCTCGTCGTCCTGCAGGGCATGGATGCCGCGGGCAAGGACGGCACCGTCAAGCACTGCCTCGGCGGCCTCAACCCGATGAGCGTGCGCGTGGCCGGATTCAGGGCGCCGACCTCGACCGAGCTCGCGCACGACTTCCTGTGGCGCATCCACCAGGTGCTCCCGCAGCGCGGCGAGATCGGCATCTTCAACCGCTCCCACTACGAGGACGTGCTCGTCGTGCGCGTCGAGGAACTCGTGCCGAAGGCGACCTGGAAAACCCGCTATGGCGCCATCAACGCGTTCGAGGAGCACCTCGCGAACGAGGGCACCGTCATCGTCAAGCTGTTCCTCCACATCTCGCCGGACGCCCAGGCACAGAGGTTCCGCGAGCGCCTCGCAGATCCCGCGAAGAACTGGAAGTTCTCGGCCGACGATCTCGCCAAGCGCGCCAAGTGGAGCGAGTACATGACGGCCTACCGGGCGATGCTCGAGAAGACCTCGACCGCCGCGGCGCCCTGGCACGTCGTGCCCGGCGATCACAAGTGGGTGCGCGACGCGGTCGTCACCGAGATCCTCACGCAGACCCTCGAGGGGCTCGACCTGAAGTGGCCGGAGCTGCCGCCCGAGGTGCGCTCCCTGACCGTCACCTGACCCGGGGAACGACGCGGGGGCCGGACTCTCGCCCGGCCCCCGTTCGTCCGTCGCACTTCGGCGGGTGCGCCCGTGGGCGCTCCCGGCGTCTACTTGTGGCCGTGCTTCCAGGTCGGGTACGAGCCGCCGCACGCGAGCAGTGCGCCGGGCAAGGTCGTCGGGCCCGTGTACACGCTGAACGAGTAGCCCGTCCCGACCACCGGGATGCTCGAGGTGGCGGTGACCTTGGCGCTCACCGTGCCGTCGGGGCCGGCCGTCACGTCACCCAGGTTCACGGCGACCGCGCCGGGCACGGCACAGGTGCCGGCCTGGATGGTGAGCGCGTGCACGCCGGGCGTAAGACCGCGGAGCGCGACCCAGACGGTGACGTCGCTGCCCTTCTGGATGGCCGCGACGTGACCCTTCGCGGTCGCGCCCTCGAGCCACGCCTTGGCGTACGTCGCGTACGTCTTCGGCGTGACGTCGCCACACGAGATCACGGCGCCCGGGTTCGCCGTCGGGCCCGCGTGCACGTCGAGCGCGAAGCCGCTCGTCACGAAGTTGGCGCCCGCAGCCGTCGGCAGCGTCGTCACCAGCTTGGCAACACCGTGCTCGTCGGCGTAGACGTCCGGCAGCGTGAGCGCGACGGCGCCCGGAACCGCGCATGAGCCTGCGATCACGTGGGCGGCGTAGAACGCGCCGGGGGTGAGGTGCGAGACGACGAGCGCGACGCTCAGTGCACCGCTGCGCTGCTTGATCTCGGCGACGCCCTTGGCCGACTGACCGCTGACCGGCGAGAGCCGCACGGTCGTGCTGGTCGCGTCGCCGTGCTTGCCCGGATGGCCGTGGGCGGCCTTCGCGCCGTGCTGGGCCTTCTCCGGCCGGCCAGTGTGTGCTGCTGCTCCTGCCGGCAGCGCTGCGGCACATGCAACCGCAACCAGCCCGGCGACGAGACGACGATTCCTCATGCGTGCCCCTCCCTGGGGATTCGAACGCAGTG
>CAZYYP010000222.1:0-5766 GCA_964651695.1 uncultured Gaiellales bacterium
CTTCGCGGCAGCCGCCTGAAGATTCCGTCAACGACGGCAAGCGCGTCGGCCTGCGGCGCGACGCGACGCACGCGAGCGGATCGAAGTGGTGGCGGTGGTCAGCTGACGATCCGCTCGCCGATGGGGCCGAGGATGAGCATCGGGAAGTAGATGAGGGCGCCGACGATGAGGATGACGCCGAGCAGGAACACGACGAACGTGGGGCCTGCCGCGTCGAGTGTCGCGTGTGTGCGCGCGTGGACGCGCGCGCCGGCGAGTGACCCTGCGATGGCGACAGCATCTACCGCAAGTCGCGAACGCCGCCTGAAGCTTCGCAGCGATGCTCTGAAGATTTCGTCAACGAGGATTCTGGCGTCCTGAAGAGCACCTAGAGTCACGGGCCTATCAAGGAGGCGCGATGTTCGCGCGACTACGTGAAATGCTCGATCGCTGGCTAGCGAGGCGGCGAAGGGCGCCCCGCACACAGGTGCGAAGCGCACGGCCTGGTCGCCGCTAGAGCTGACCAGGCCGAGGTGCGAGCTCGAAGCAGCGATTCCGTCCGGCCGGTAGCCGTACGTCCCTTCGGGCGGACCGATACCCGACCCTTTCTTGCTTCCGCCTGTCGGGGCCGATCATCGCCGATCGGCGCCAGCACCGCACCAGCTCGACAAGCTGGGGCGCGAGCCTGAACGTTGCGTGTCGAGCTCATGGCTCCGGCGAGGGAGCTACTTCACGCGCCCGCGTGAACCGACCCTGCAGGTCCGTGCTGGCTTCGTCCTGGGCGGGTCTGGTGGAAGTTTGGTGGAAGTCCCACTGCCACCAGCGGTCATTCCCGGACTATCACGGACGGACAGAAACCAGCGCTTTGCAGGGATTCCGCTCAACGATGCGGAAGCCAAAGTCCCTGCAAGAGAGTTCGAATCCTCTCGCCCCGATGATCGAAGTAGCTCCGTGGATGACGCCCGACGGCTGCGCGCCGCCAACCCGGTTCCGCGCGTGCCATCTGTCGGCCGCCCGCAGATATGCTCGCGCGCATCATGGCGACACCGCGAACCCAGGCGACGGCGCGGCGCCGCAGTACCGTGCTACGCAGGGAGCTGCTGGCGGCCATTCTCGTCCTCCTGATCGCCTGTGGCAGCGCGTTCGCGGCGAACATCTCGGTGAAGTACTTCGTCGGGTCCGATTCCAAGCCGATCCCCGGCGACGTCCGCAGGGCACTGGCTTTCGCGGCCGGCCACAACATCCCGACTCACCGGTTGAGGATGAAGGACGCACTGAACGCGTATGTCTTCACGACCAGCAGCGGAAGCGGCAGGGTCTACCTCGCGCCCTATGCCGACAACCCCGGATTCTGTGCGGCCCTGGAGATCCCCGCGAAGCCCGTACAGGCCGGATGCCTGCCCGCCTACCCGCAACCATTCGGCGGTTTCCCGCAGGCCGCAACGGGCCTGACCGGCTGGCAGCCGTGGAAGTTCGCGTTCACGCCGGATGTCCACCCACTGCTCGGCCGCCTCGCACCGTCGGCCTCCGGCGACAGGGTCGAGGTGCTGTTCGAAGACGGCACGCGCGAGAACGCGCCGATGCATGGCCGCTGGTTCGCCTACGCCGTCGCCGGCAGGCGCACGCAGGCCGGCCACCGGCCCCGTGAATGGCGCGTGCTCGACCGCCGCGGCGTCGTTGTCTTGCGCGACCAGCTGAACCCGGTCAGCTTCAACACCCTCGCGGCAGCACGTGCGCTCGTGCCCGCTGACGATGGCTCGCTCGGCCAACGGGCAGTGAGGGCCTACCTGCTCGCAGGCCTCGATACCCAGATCGTCGACGGCGGCGACTTTGCCTCGCACACCGACCTGGCGCAGACGAAGCTCATCGCATCCCTGGCCTTCCCACACGGCGTTCGGTTCTCGCTCTTTGCAACGCCGTTCCGCCAACTCGACGGCTACCCGCGTGGCGGCACGCTCCTGATCGGGACGAGCGACAAGGCACCACAACCGGTCCTCGGCCTGGTCGGCGCCGACAATGCCAGACCGAGGAAGTTCGCGTCGGGGAGGGCACCGTACGGCTGCACGTGCACGCTGCCCGGCCACCCGACCATCGCAATCGTCGAACTCTCCGACACCGTCCCGCGCGGCGTTTCCCGCGTCGGCGTACGGACGGCGGACGGCCACGAATACACCGCGCAACTCTTCAACCGCGGCCGCCAATGGGTGTGGATCGGCCACGGCGCCCCGGCGCCAAGGCCGGTCACGCTCGTCGGCCGCGATGCGGGCGGGCACGTCGTGATGGTCTCCAAGATCCTTCAGTGATGACCTCCCGCCTTCAGGCCCGCAGCGGCCTGCACGGCGCGCGCAGATCCATCGCCCGCGCGATCGCGCGCGGATTTGATCGTCGATATGGCGTTCGCTCTGCGAGGTTGCTCGGTCTTTGAGCTTTTCTGAAGCGCGCGGCGATCTGGCGCCGCTTCGCGCTGACCGGTGGCGCACCGACTTCGGGCAGTCGCCCGCTCACTGCCAGACGTCGTCGACTGTCCGACCGAGCGCGGCGAGAGCATCGGCACGGCTGAGGTAGTCCTGCATCCTCACGATCAAGCCGTCGCGCATCGTGAAGACGATCGTGGCTTGTCCTCGCTGCGGGCCGTGATCCTGGACGGGTGCTCCGACCGTGGGCGCACGAACCGACATCACCACGTGGTCGCCGGCTTCGATCAACTCGATTGCGCTCACGCGCGGGAGTTGTGTGCCGCGCGCACGGACTCGTTCGAGCACGGCGTCGCGACCTCGGCACACGAAGCCGGCACGGACGCCTTCGTGCACGACGTCAGGCGCAAGACGGGCGCTCAGGCGGTCGAGGTCATGGCGGCGCGTGGCGTCGAGCCAGTCCACGAAGATGATCTCGAGGTTGGTTGCCTGGCTGCTGAGGTCAACGCCGGTCATTGCGCCCCTCCCGTTCGGATGCATCCTCTCAGCCTGCCGACGGGGCAGCGGGTGCACGCTGCGAATCCGGGCTCCAGCCCACGGCCACGCCGGACAGAGGAAGCCTACGCCGATGAGCTCGCGCCGGAGGTCTCGGGCCGCATCGCTCGCCGGGTGTGACTCATCGAGCGGCTCGCGCAGAGCCGCAGATGGCGGAAGCGCAGACCTGCGGGGAGCGCACAGCGCGTGCCCCGCAGGTCATGCATGTGCTATCCGGTGACGCCGGCCGAGTGCTGGACCTCGGCCTTGACGACGCCCTTGACGGCGTGACTCTTGGGTACCTTGATGCTGGCATGGGCCACCGCGTGGCCTGCGTTGCTCGAGGTCGCGACGGCGTTGTTGGTGAGTGTGCCCGCCGGGGCGTCCGTATCGACGCGCGCGGTGAACGAGAGCGTGAGCGAGCCGGTCAGGTTGCCCACAGTCCAGCAGGCGTTGCCGCCCTCGAGCGTCGCATTCCCCAGCGAGGCGTAGGTCATGTGCGCCGGGAGCTTGTCGCAGACCACCACGTCGTGCGCGGTGCCACCGGTGACGTTCACGACCAGGCGGTACTTGACGGTCGCGCCGGCTGCGACCGTGGCGGCGCCGGCCTTCTTGTGCAGCGAGATGCGCGGTGGCGGCGCTGAGATCAGCGACGGAGTGACCGGGGTGACCGGGGTAGCCGGGGGTGTCGCGGCGGGCGGTGCGACTGGCGGCGCAACCGGGGGCGCGACGGGCGGCACGACCGGAGGCGTCACCGGCGGGGCGGGCGGCGGGCAGACCAAGGTGACGGTCGGGATCGACCCGCCGCTCCACGTCGAGCCCACGGTCAGCGTGCCGAAGACAGGCCACGTATGGGTGATTGCCGTGTACTTGGGCACGGTGAACGGCTGGCTGACGCCGTTCACCGTCTCCGTCGCGACCTTGACCCGGCCGAAGTGGGCGTCATAGCTGAAGACGACGCCGGTGCTGTCGCATGTCACGGAGCCGGTGTTGGCCGAAGCCACACCCGGCAAGGCCAGCCCGCAGATCGCCACGACCCCGACGAGCGCGGCGGCGAGGCGCCCACTAGCTCTCGACTGCATGCTCACGGTGTTCCCCCTGTTGTCATTGCCGCGGCTTCCCCGCCGTCAGCGTGAAGGGCCGACGGCGGATCAGCAATATGCCATCACCATGGCCGGTACCGACAGTACGCACAGCAGCGGATGCCCTAGCTCGCGCGAGTACTTCCCCGCGACTCGGATACGTACTTTCCCGCGATTCGGACTTCAAACCTGCCTTGCTGCTGTGCGGGTTGAGAGCCGCCGCCCGCGATGCGTGCCGTCGGCGTGATCCGGGGTGGCCTCGATCCCCATACACGACCCAACGGCGGAAGCCATCTGCAGGCAGTCGTCGCGGCCGGAAGCCAGAGCCCAGGCCGGGCGTACCGCTCAGGCGCGATGCAACTCACGTTCGTGGGAGTGGGGAGCAGGCTTCGACTCCGTAGAGGTGCCATTCGCCGGGCACCCCCCTGAGCTCATACACGCCGCGATCGTCGAACTGGATTCCGGAGCCGGCTACCAGGTCTTTCACGGTGCTGGACACCAATACCTCACCGGCCTTCGCCTCCGCCGCGACTCGCGCGCCGATGTGGATCGCAATTCCACCAATCTGCCCGTCCACGAGCTGGCACTCGCCGGTGTGCAAGCCGGCCCGGATCTCGAGCCCGAGATCGGCCACGGCGCGCCCGATCGCTGTGGCGCACTGGATGCCGCGAGCTGGTCCGTCGAACGTGGCGAAGAAGCCGTCGCCCGTCATATTCAGCTCGCGTCCACGAAAGCGCGACAACTGGCGCCGGACGGCGGCGTGATGCTTGTCCAGCAGGGCCTTCCAGGCGGCATCGCCGAGCTCCGCCAGGCGGGCGGTCGAACCGACGATGTCGGTGAAGAGAATGGTCGCGAGCACGCGATCCTGCTCGACCTCGGCCCATCCATCCGCCTGCCACGTCGCGCGGAGAAAGTGCTCCATCTCATCCGCTAGCGCGCCGACCTCGGCGACGGCCGGAGCGTGATAATCACCGGGCAGCTCGACGTAGGTCGCGCCGGGAATGCTCTCGGCCAGGTACCGGCCACCGCCGACGTCACACCAGGGATCCCGCGCGCAGTGCAGCACGAGCGTCGGAACGCTCACCGCGGGCAGCACATGGCGCACATCGATGCCCATATTCATGCGGTTGAGCGCCTCGTCCGCGCCGGGTGACGAGCCGTAGCGGAAGAACTTGGCCAGAGCCGCGATCTCGTCCTCGCCGGCATTGGGTGAGCCTTCGCGAGCGACCTGTTCCAGGTAGCCCGGCTGGGATGCGCCCGCCCAATCGTCCGCGATCTCCTGCAAACACGCCGCCTCCGTCACTCCCCAGGGATAGTCCGGCGCCCACAGGAACCGCGCAAACCCGCCGTACAAGACGAGCGCTCCTGTGCGCTCGGGATAGGTCGCCGCGAAGAGCACGCTCAGAGGCACGCCCTCGGACACCCCCAGGATCGCGGCGCGCTTCGAACCGGCGGCATCCATCACTGCCCGCACATCGTCCATGCGGGCCTCCAGCGTCGTCGTGCCGTCCACGCGATCGGACATGCCGGTGCCGCGCTTGTCGAAGCCGATCAGGCGAGCGAAGCTCCCCAGCCGCTCGAACCACTCGCGGAAGGCCGGCACCTGCCACGCCAACTCGAGGTGGGAGACGCTACCGGGAACGAACACGAGGTCGAAGGGACCGTCGCCACTCACCTGATAGGCGATGCCGACGTCGCCGCTGCGTGCGTACCGCGTCTGCGCTCCCACCTGCCTAGTGTCGCACGTCACGAGAGGC
>CAZYYP010000223.1:0-5753 GCA_964651695.1 uncultured Gaiellales bacterium
GATCGTCTGCCTGCTCGCGGTGCCAGCCCGTGTGCCGGCCATGGATCGCTCGCTTTGGCAGACAGGCGTTTCCCCTCCGGCTCGCGGCTCGCTGCCGGCCGCCCCGCCGCCTTATCAGTCGCGCATCCATCGTCTGCACGCCGTGCCGCCGGCCTTCGCCTTGGCGCCGGTCGTCGCACCGCGCGTCGCCAGCGATGTGCCGTCGCCTCTCTACGAGCCATCGCCGTCGACCGGTCGTCGCATGGGGGCGCCACATCTCTCCACGCCCGGGGCGCTGCCCGACGGGTTCCGCTTCCACTACGCCGACGACTTCCACGGCTGGCCCGTGCAGCCGCTGCACGCCCCACACGCACTGCATGGCGCGTTCAACGATCCGCGCGAGGGCGGGTACCACTTCGGGGTGGACATCGCGGTCGACGATTCGAAGCCCGCGCGCCTCGCACCGCCGGGCATGTCGCACCGCGTCTTCGCCGTCGAAGGCGGCTCGATGCACTACCCGTGGCCGGAGGAGACGTCGCGCAACTGCAACGACCGCCGGTTCCAGATCGGGCACTTCTCCTACTGGCATGCCTCCCCGGTGTTGCCCGAAGGGACGCTGGTCCATGCCGGCCAGATGATCGGCTGGACGTGCCTCGGCGAGTGGCACGTGCATCTCTCGGAGTGGGCGCTCGTGAATGGCCAGCGCACGTGGGTGAATCCGCTCCATCGCGGCGGGAAGCTCCAGCCGTACGTGGACGACGCGAAGCCGGTCGTTCGCGCGGTGTACGCCTATGGGCCGCCGGCCGCGTGGTGGGCGCCGCGCGTCAGCAGCGATATCGCTGCGAGTGACGGCGCCCAATCCCTCTACTTCGACGACCTGCACGGCCCCGTCGACCTCCGTGCATGGATCGACGACTCGCAGGGCGACATCGGCCTCTACCGCCGCGATCACCGCCTCGCGACGAGCATCAGCCCGTACCGGATCTGGATTCAGATCCGGCGCGTCGACTCCGGAGCGATCGTCTTCCGGCGCACCGTCTGGCAGTCGGACATCCTGCTCACCGGCCGCCAGTTGTTCTACGCGCACTTCGCCGCCCGCTCCCGCCCGCCGCTCTCGGACGCCCTGTGCGCCGAGGCGACCGACTGCACCGGCCGGCTCTTCTACCACCTCCTGGCCGCGAGCGATCGCTACCTCTGGGACACGCGTCACGTCGGCAACGGCGCCTATGTCCTCACGATCCGCGCCTACGACATCACCGGCAACGAGGGCGAGCGAACCGTGCCCTTCACCGTGCGCAACTGAGCGAGCGCCACCGGCTTCGGCGAAGGGCGCTTCACGTCGCCGCTCCAACGTTGCGCCAACGACATCGCAACGGCGAAGATCTACAACGAGCCGACCCCGTGATGCGGGCGGAATCCGGCAACCGGCGAAGGGAAGAGGCAGCGCCATGGCGACGTTCGATGCCGTGAAGTACAAGCAGGCGACGCGTGAGCAGTGGCAGCGGGCCGCGGAGCCGTGGCACGCGTGGGGTCCGACGATCGAGAGCTGGCTGGGCGAGGCGACCGAGCTGATGCTCGACCTGGCCGGAATCGGGCTGGGGGCGCGGGTCCTGGACGTGGCCGCCGGGGCCGGCGGCCAGACGTTGCGGGCGGCCGAGCGCGTGGGTCCGACGGGAGCCGTTCTGGCCACCGACATCGCACCGGCCATCCTCGAGTACGCCGCTCGCGTCGCGCGCGAGGCGGGGTTCGCAAACGTCGTGACGCGCGAGATGGACGGCGAGGCGCTCGGGGTCGACCCCGGCGTGTACGACGCGGTCATCTCCCGAGTCGGGCTGATCTACCTGCCCGATCGCGGCCGCGCCCTCGAGGGCATCCACCGGGCGCTCCGGCCCGGCGGACGCGTCGCGACCATTAACTACTCGACTGCCGACCGCAACGAGTTCTTCTCGATCCCGGTCTCGGTGATCCGCCGGCGCGCCGGCCTGCCCGCGCCTGCGCCGGGACAGCCGGGGCCGTTCAGCCTGGGGGCCGAAGGGGCGATCGAGGAGGCCTACCGGGCGGCCGGGTTCGGCAGCATCGAGGTGCGGCGGGTGGCGGCGCCGCTGCGGCTGTCCACGGCGGCCGAGTGCGTGCGCTTCGAGCAGGAGTCGTTCGGCGCGCTGCACCAGATGCTCGCCGGCCTCGACGAGGCCGGCCGCGCAGCGGCCTGGGACGAGATCGAGGCCGAGCTCCGGCGCTTCGAGGGGCCCGACGGCTTCGCCGGCCCGTGCGAGCTCATCGTCGCCGCGGGGACGAAGTAGGCGGCGCGATCTCAGGCCGACTCGAGCAGCCGCGCGTGGAGCCGGCGTATGGCCGGGCTCGGGGAGATGCCGAGCTCGTCCCGGAGCAGTTCGCGCAGCGATTCGTAGGCGCGGATCGCCTCGGCGAGGTTGCCCTGCTGTTCGAGCGACTCGATCAGCAGGCGGTGGCCGCTCTCGCGAAACGGGGCGAGGCGCGAGAGGGCTCGCCCGGCCCGCTCGGCGGCGGGCAGCTCCGTGCCGCGGATGTGCAGGCAGGCGATGCCGTACGCCTCGAGTGCCCGCAGATGGAGGTCGGCGAGCGCGCGGCGCTGCTCGTCGATCCAGGGCACGTCCTCGCCGGCGAGAAGCTCGCGGCCCGCCGTGAAGAGCGCGACCTGAGCGGGGCCCCACGCGCTCGTCCATTCGCCCCGGGCGAGCGCGGATTCGGCGCGGTGCATCGCCGCATTCGCGACCTCGATGTCGACCGACGCACTGGGCGGGAGACAGAGACGCACTGCATCGCGACCTTCCACGGTTCCCTCGCCAAGCGCGCTTCTCAGCTTCGAGAGCAGGGCGCGCAGCGCCACCTCGGGTGCGGCCGGCGGACCGGCGGGCCAGACAGCCTCGGCCAACTCGTCGCGGCGCACGGCGCGAGTCCGGTTGAGAACGAGGTAGACGAACAGCAACCGCCCCTGACGACCCGGCAGCAGGTCCTCGACCGGCCGCCCATCGATGCGCGCCACGAGACGGCCGCAGAGCTGGATGCGGGTATGTGGCGAGACGCTCAAGCTTGCGCCAAGATAGCCCCAACGCAGGCCCTGTGAACGATGGAGGGGTGAGGTGACCAAGCTCATCAATTGCGAGTGCGGCTATGTCGCGCGGGCAGAGAGCGACGACGGCGTCGTCGACCTGATCCGAGCGCACATGGAGACCGATCACCCGGAGTTGCTCGCGCGCGTCTCCGACGAGGATCTGCGCGGCTGGATCCAGGAGGAGTAGGCGCGGCGCCGGCCCGGCGCCAGCCCCCCGCCCTCGGCCACGACGCCGCGGGTGACAACGGCCGGAGCTGTTCCTCCACCGCGTCCGTCGATCGGAGGGCCCCGTCGCGCAGGCGGAGCGCGATCATGCTCCGGTGAGCATGCGCGTGCTGGTTGCCGTCACCTGTGCTGTCGGTTCGTTCGCGGTCGGCGCGGTCGGCGCAGGCGCGGGCACGCGCGTGGGCCTGCCTGCCGTGGTGACTCCAGCCGTCGCCGGTCCGCCACGCTCGATCGCGGCTGCCGGTGATTCGTTCAATACGGGGTTTGCCGCGCTGCCCAAGAGCGGCGACAACCCGGGGCTTTCGTGGTCGACGGGCGACAGCCTCGCTGTGGCCAGCATCTACGACCGGCTGGTCGCGCTCTATCCCCGTCTGCGCATTCATCGCATTCTCGTCGCGCGCGATGGAACCAAGGCCGCGGATCTCCCCCGCCAGTTCCTCCGTGCGGCTGCCGCAGGTGCGCAACTGGTCACGGTGCAGTCCGGTGGCAACGACGTCTGCGCCGCCCGCGACGCAGCCCACGTGACACCCGCCGACTCGTTCCGGCGGTCCGTCGTGGCGGCCTTCGACATCGCTCGCGAGCGCATGCCCGCTGCGCGCATCTTCATCACGAGCCTGACCGACGAGGCACGCTGGAACGATCGATCGGCGACGATCGCCGGAAACGATTCGAAGCTCTCCGACGGCACCCTGTGCGATCCGCAGCTCGATGCGAACGGCGTGCCGTCTCCCTCCCGGCGCAAGGAGATCCAGGCCGCGGAGCAGCGCTACGACGCGATCTTCCGCAGCGTCTGTTCGAGCGACGTGCATTGCCGCTATGACGATGGGGCGTTCTTCCGCCTCGCCTACGACCGCGCGGATATTGCTCCTACGGACGCATTCCACCCCTCCGTGAGAGGCTTGAGCCGCATGGCTGCAACCGCGTGGCGTGCCGGATTCGACTTCGCCGACTCGACTGCGCCGCGCGTGTCCGCCTCGACGCGCCGCTCCGGCTCGACGCTCCGCGTCATGCTCAGAGCGAGCGACTCGGCAGGCGTGGCCGGCTTTGAATGCCGTTTCGGCGCCGCGCCCTATACGGACTGCGCGAGGTCGCTCGTGCTGCAGCACGGCGAGCGGGTGACCTACCGCGCCGTCGACCGCAACGGCAACACGTCGGCGGCATACCGGATCGTCGCGCCCTGAGTGCGAGCAACGACGTCGTCGGTCGCGAGCTCGGCGTCGCGCCGGCGGTGGCGGGCTAGACTCGGCGCGTGGACCGCGCTCACGATCTGGGTGGTGCGCAGGGGTTCGGGGTCGTGGCGCCCGACGGAGCGATCTTCCACGCAGACTGGGAGGCGCGGCTGTTCGCGTTGGCGGAGGTGACAACCGTTGCGGGGATCACCTCCGGCCATTTCCGCGACGCGATCGAGTCGATGCCTCCGAGCGCGTACCTCGCGGCGTCGTACTACGAACGCTGGCTCTTCGGCCTCGAGCGCCGCCTCCAGCGCGCCGGGACGGTCGCGCCGGGGGACGTGGAGGCTGCAATGGCGCGCCTCCGGACAGATGACATGCCAGAGCAGCGCGACCCGGTGTTTGCAGAGCGGTGCCTCGAGGCCCAGCGCAGCGGGGCTCCTCTGGCGACCGCAGCCGCTCCGCGTTTCGCGCCCGGCGAGCGGGTGTGCGTGCGTCGCCTGCGGCCTTCGGGTCACACGCGTTGTCCGCGCTATGTGCGCGGCGCGATCGGAGTCGTCGAGCGCGTGCACGGCGAGGATCAGCTGGCTGATGCGGTCGCGCGCCGCGAGGAGGCACCGCCCGAGGCGCTCTACGCCGTGCGATTCTGCTCCGAGGATCTCTTCGGCGCCGGCGGAGAGCCGCCCTTCCACGTCTTCGTCGACCTCTCGGAGTCGTACCTCGAGGAGCCTGCCTGATGGAGGTCGAGTCGCCGGTCGCGACGGGGTCTTGCCACAGCACAGAAGGGCCCGGCTAGGCCGGGCCCTCTGCTCGTGATGTGGTGCCGTCCGAGCTACGCGACGGGGGCGTGCTCGCTGCTGCGAGCGACGACGTTGCCGCTCGTGATCTTGGGCTCGTTGGGCATCAGCGTGTCGAGCTTCTCGTCCCGGATCCAGCGGGTGACGAGCTTGGTCGACTCTTCGCCCTGCTCGCGTGTCTCGAAGAGACCGAGCGAGGTGAAGACGCCGTTGCCGGCATCGACGAGGTAGTAGCCGGCGAAGCCGGGCAGCTCGCTCAGCTTCGGGACGAGGGTCTCCGTGACCTTGCTCGTCAGCTCGGGCGTGCGGTTCTGGTCCACGCCGTGGTAACTACGAATGGTCACAAACATGTGTGACGCTCCTTCGGTCGGGGAGTCCTGACGGACTCCCGCTGCGCGCAGGCCAGGTGTGACAGTCGAAGCAGAGGCAGAGCCCCCGCGGCTTCAACGCTAGAACCTACGCACTGGAGCCACCGTAGCAGCGATGCGCGGG
>CAZYYP010000224.1:0-5724 GCA_964651695.1 uncultured Gaiellales bacterium
GCCGGCCGTTGATACCGTGTGGTGGGACGGGCTTCCGTCCCACCACACGGTGCGTATCGACCGGCAGGACGGTGGCATGAGCGGAGAGAGCAGCGTGCGCGAGTTGCGCGCGACGGGGCTTCAGGGGGTCTCGCTGGGCGAGACCGAGATCGCGCTCGTCGACGGCGAGAACGGCCGCCTGATCTACCGCGGTCACGACGCCGAGCGCCTCGCCCACGAGAGCACCTTCGAGGCCACGGCGTACCTGCTCTGGAACGGGCGCCTGCCCGACGACGCCGAGCTCGCCGAACTGCGGCAGCGCGCCGTCTCCGCGATGGTGGTGCCGCCGCAGGTGCACGACGCCATCCGTTCGCTCGGCTCGGTCGCGCCGCCCATGGACGTGCTGCGCACGGGGCTGTCGGTGTGGGGAGCGCTGCGCGGCCGCGACGAGGGCGGCGACAGCGAGGATGCCCTGTGGGCGCTCGCGGCCACGCCCGCGATCGTCGCCGACTATGCGCGGTTGCGCGCGGGCGCCGCGGTCCTCGACCCCGATCCCGAGCTCGGGATCGTCGAGAACTATCTGCTCAAGCTGGACGGCAAGCGCCCGGATGCGGCGCAGGCGCGCGCGCTCGACGCGTACTTCATCCTCGCTGCCGAGCACGGCATGAACGCCTCGACGTTCACGGCCCGCGTGATCGTCTCGACGCTCTCCGACCTGGCCTCGGGCCTCGTCGGCGCCGTCGGTGCGCTCAAGGGTCCGCTGCACGGCGGCGCGCCGAGCCACGTGTCGCACATGATCGACGAGATCGGCTCGCCCGGGAACGCCGAGCCCTGGCTGCGCGCGAAGCTCGAGGCGGGCGAGCGGCTGATGGGCTTCGGCCACCGCGTCTACCGCACGTACGACCCGCGCGCGCGGGCGCTCGGCGAGGTCGCCGCGGGGCTCGCGGGCGAGAACGAGCGGCTGGCCCTCGCACGCCATGTCGAGGAGACGGCGCTGCGGCTGCTCGACGAGTACAAGCCGGGCCGCAAGCTGTACACGAACGTCGAGTACTACGCGGCCGTCGTGCTCGGCGGCGTCGATCTGCCGCCCGACCTCTACCCGTCGACGTTCGCCGCCGCGCGCACCGCGGGCTGGACGGCGCACATCCTCGAGCAGCTCCAGCACAACCGGCTGATCCGCCCGACGGTGGACTACGTCGGGCCCATGCCCCCGGATTAGGGTCCGGGCGGGCCCGGGGGTTCGGCCAGCGCCGCAGCGAGCTTCTCGATGCGCGCCTCGGCCGCCTCGAGGCGGGTGCGGCAGGCGCGGTAGAGCGCCTCGCCGCGCTCCCACAGGGCGAGTGCCTCCTCGAGCGACGTCGAGCCGTCCTCGAGCCGCTGCACGACCTGCTCGAGTTCGTCTCGCGCAGCCTCGAACGAGAGCTGCTCGGCGGGTGTGGCCTCATCCATCGGCTCTGGCCTCCTCGATGCGCGCCCCGGCGCCGCCGCGCGCGAGCCGCAGGTCGACATGCTCGCCGGGCGCGAGTGACGCGCCGTCGCGGACGGCGTGGCCTCGGTCGTCGATCACGATCGCATAGCCGCGCTCGAGCGTGGCCTGGGGCGCGACCGCGCGCAGCCGCGCCACGAGCTGGTCGACCCGCTCGCCGCGCACGGCGAGCGCGCGCTGCGGCGCTCCGTCGAGCACCGCGCGGAGTCGCCCGATCGCCTCGCGCCGCGAGACGACCCAGTAGTCGGCGCTGCGCAGCGCCGGTCGGGCGGCGAGCGCCTCGAGGCGCTCGCGCGCACGGACGATCACGCGCTCGGCGCAGCGCCGCGCGCTCGACCGCAGGCGCTCGACGTTCTCGAGCTCCTGGCGCGCATCGGGAACGATCAGCCGGGCGGCGTCGGTCGGGGTGGACGCGCGCGCATCGGCGACGAGGTCGCAGAGCGGGACGTCGCGCTCGTGGCCGACGGCGGAGACGACGACGGTCGCGCAGGCGGCGATCGCCCGGCAGAGCTGCTCGTCGGAGAACGGCAGCAGGTCCTCGAGCGAGCCGCCGCCGCGCGAGATCACGATCACGTCCACATCGGCGCGCGCGTCGAGGGCGGCGAGTGCGCGCAGGATCTCGGGGACCGCGCGCTCCCCCTGCACCGAGGTCTCCACCAGCACGAAGCGCGCCGAGGGCAGGCGCGCGCGGGCATTGCGGATGACGTCGAGCGGTGCCGCGGCGTTGTGCCCGGCGATCAGGCCGATGCCCTGAGGCCAGACCGGGAGCCGGCGCTTGCGCGCAGTGTCGAAGAGCCCGTCGGCGTCGAGCCGGCGGCGCGCCTCCTCGATGCGCGCGAGCAGCGCGCCGTCGCCTGCCGGCTCGATGCGGTCGGCGCGCAGCGAGAGCTCGGCGCGCTTGTCGTAGAGCGTCACGCGCCCGTGCACCTGCACGCGCTGGCCCTCGGCGGGACGCGGCTCGAGCCGTTCGAAGGCCCAGCGCGCCATCGTCACCGGCAGCGTCGCGCCCTCGTCGGGATCGCGCAGCGTGAGGAAGACGAAGCCGCGGTTCGGGTTGTAGCGCAGGTCGCCGATCTCGCCCTCGACCCACAGCGCCGGCAGCTCGTCGATGCGCCGGGCGAGGCCGCGATTGACATTGGCGACCGTGTAGACGCGTCGCTCGGGCGCCGCGGGCGCCGCGAGTTCCGGGGCGCTCACAGCAGTGTCCGCGCCGACCGGAGACTCAGACGAGGATGCGTTCGGCGAGCTCGGGCGAGCAGCCGCTCGCCAGGAGGTCGCATGCGGCGTGCAGGTCGGCGTCGCTCAGCGCGATGCGCTCGGCGACCTCCTGCGAGCAGCCGGCCTGGACGAGTACCGACTCGCGCCACTCGACCACCTGCTGCTGGACATCCGAGCGCGGGCCCTGGCCTTGCGGAGCGACAGATCGCGAAGCTGCCATGAGGTAATGGTAGCCGACGAGGCAGCCGGCGTGTTTCGGCGGATCGCCCGGGCATTCGCGCCCACTACGCTACGCGGCATGGCGAGCGAAGATCAGCTGCTCGCGGCCGCAGCTGCCGCGAAGCCGTTCGCGGCCGCGGGCGAAGAGGTGGTGGGCGTGCTCGTGGCCGATCCGTTCGACCACGGGCTCGTGTTCCTGTGCGCGCTCGGGCCTCCGGCCGAGGACGACGACGGCGATCCCGACGACGTCCCCGAGCTCGGCTGGATCGCCGTCGACGCCGATGGGCTCGCGCTCGTCGACGAGCGGCGCGTGCAGGAGGCGTCGATGCTCGCGGCGCTGTGCGAGACGGCGGAGGAGGCGGCGCTCGTGCCCGACGCCGCCGACATCGCCGCGTCGGCCGAGCGCGCGCTCGCGCTCTGCGGCGGCGAGCGCAGCGATCTGCGCGCTGCGCTGGAGGCCACGCGCGACGCCGCCCTGGCCTCGGCCGCCTACGGCGACGGGCTGCGCGTCGCCCGCACGGGCTATGTCGATCAGCTGGCGGATGCGGCGCGCGGCCTGGCCGAGGCCACCCGCGAGCTCCAGCAGCGCGCGGGCGAGCTCTCCTCCGGTCTCTCCGGTCAGCCGCTCGACCCTGCAGAGCCCCTCGCGCGCGCCGCCTGGGAGGTGCTCGAGCGGCTCGCGGAAGCCGGTGCCCCCGAGCGCTTCGGCGATGAGCTGACCGATGCGGCAGGGGCGATCTCGGCCTTCGCCGAGGACGTGCTCGAGCACTACCGCGCCGATCTCGACGATCACGCAGAGGCCGGAGCGTGAGCGGATTCGAGGGCAGGCCGGTGCTGATCACGGGCGGAGGCAGCGGCATGGGCCGGGCGTTCGCGCTCGCGCTCGCCGCACGCGGCGCGCCGGTCGCCGTCTGCGGGCGCAGGGCCGAGCCCATCGCGGAGACTGCGGAGCTGTGCCGCGCGAACGGCGTCGCGGCGCTCGCCACGCAGGTCGACGTGCGCGACCCCGAGCAGGTCCAGGCCTGGGTGGACGGGGCGACCGCGCAACTCGGCCCGCCGCGCATGCTCATCAACAACGCCGCCGGCAACTTCCTCGCCAACGCGATCGACCTCTCGCCGAACGGCTGGCGCGCCGTGATCGACATCGTCCTCAACGGCACCTTCTACTGCTCGACCGCCGTGGCGCGCAGCATGCGCGAGGCGGGCGTGGGCGGGTCGATCCTGAACATCATCGCGAGCTACGCGTGGACGGGGAACCCGATGACGGCGCACTCGGCCGCGGCCAAGGCCGGCGTCTGGAACCTCGCACGCTCGCTGGCCGTGGAGTGGGCGCCGCTCGGGATCCGCGTCAACTGCATCGCTCCGGGCCCGCTCGACAGCGAGGGCGCCGCCGAGCGCCTCTTCCCGACGCCCGAGATCCGCGACAAGATGCTCGCCGACATCCCCGGCCGGCGCTTCACGACGCTCGAGGACGTCGTCGCGAGCGCGCTCTTCCTGCTCTCGGACGACGCCGGCAACATCACCGGCGAGACGCTGACGGTGGACGGCGGTCAGTCGCTCGGGCAGGGCATGTTCCGCCACAGCCCGATTCCGCAGCGCCCGTGAGCGATCGCTGGGCGTGGGCGCGCGACGTGCGCGAGCGCGCGGTCGCTCCCCTGGAGAGCGGCTTTCGCATCGAGACGGTCGCCGACGACCCGGCCTACTGGGCGGCGTGGGAGGCGGCCTTCGGCCGCGACGGCTTTCCGCCCGAGCTGTACTTCGCCCGCGGGGCGGCCGGTGGGCGGGCAGCGCAGCGCCTCGCGGAGGCCCGCGGCGGCGATCCGCTCGTCGATCGCTGGCTCGTGTGCGACGGCGACCGCGTCGTGGCGGTCTACCGCGGCGAGCAGCTCGACGGCCACACCTACGCCACCGCGCACGCCTCGGTGCATCTCGACTACCGCCGCCGCGGCATCTACCGCGCGCTGATCGAGCGCGTGCTCGCGATGACGCGCGAGCTCGGCTTCGCGTCCGTGATCTCGAATCACGCGCCCTCCAACAACCCGGCGATCATCGCCAAGCTCTCGCTCGGCTTCCGCATCGACCGGCTCGAGCTCGACGCACTGCACGGGCCGTGCCTCTGGCTGCGCTACTACCACGACCCCGACGAGCTGGCCGCCTACGAGTTCCGCAACGGCCTCGCGACGCTCACGCCCGAGTTGCTCACCCGCCGCTACGGCGCGTGGGATCAACTCGAGCGACAGCTCGGCGACGCCTGATCAGCGCGCGGCGGAGGGCACGAACGCGCGCTCGTCGTAGCCGATGTAGGTCTGGCGCGGGCGCGAGATCTTCTGCTCGGGGTCGTTGAGCATCTCCTCCCACTGCGCGATCCAGCCCGGGAGGCGGCCGAGCGCGAAGAGCACGGTGAAGTAGTCGGTCGGATAGCCCATCGCCTGGTAGATCAGCCCGGAGTAGAAATCGACGTTCGGGTAGAGCTTGCGGGAGACGAAGTACTCGTCCTCGAGCGCGATCCGCTCGAGCTCGAGCGCGATCTCGAGCTTCGGGTTGAGGCCCGTCTGCTCGAAGACCTCGTCTGCGACGGTCTTGATCAGCTTGGCACGCGGGTCGTAGCTCTTGTAGACGCGGTGCCCGAAGCCCATCAGCCGGCCCTTGCCCGACTTCACGCCCTCGATGTAGGCCGGCACGGCCGTGACGTCGCCGATCTCGTCGAGCATGCGCAGGACGGCCTCGTTGGCGCCGCCGTGCAGCGGGCCGTAGAGCGCGGCGATGCCCGCCGAGACGGCCGAGAAGGGGTCGACGTGCGAGGAGCCGACGCTGCGCACCGC
>CAZYYP010000225.1:0-5724 GCA_964651695.1 uncultured Gaiellales bacterium
GGCACCGCCGCCCCTCCCCGAGCTTCCGGCAGCCCCCGCGCTGTGACGCGCGTGTGCCAGACTGGAAGCGATGAGCGATCGCTCACCCACGCCCGACCAGCTCGCGCTCTACGAGCGGGCCAGTGCGGTGCGAGAGCGCGCCTATGCGCCGTATTCGCAGTTTCCCGTCGGCGCCGTGCTGCTGGCCGAGGACGGCCGGGCCTTTGAGGGCGTGAACGTCGAGAACGGCTCGTACGGGCTGACGATCTGCGCCGAGCGCAGCGCCTGCGTGCGCGCCGTCGGCGACGGCGCGCGCCGGTTCACGGCGATCGGGGTCTCCACGCACCCCTCGGCGAGCACCGGCTCGCCGTGTGGCGCGTGCCGCCAGTTCCTGTCGGAGTTCGGCCTCGACCTCGTCGTCGTCTACCTGCGCGAGGGCGACGTCGTCGCCGAGCCGCTCTCGGCACTGCTCCCGTCGGCGTTCGAGCTGCGGGCCTGAGCATGCGCAGCGGGTTCATCGGTCTCGCCGGGCGCCCGAACGTCGGCAAGTCGACGCTCACGAACGCCCTCACGGGCTCGCACGTGGCGATCGTCTCCGACAAGCCGCAGACGACGCGGCAGCGCGCGCTCGGGGTCGTGCACGGCGACGGCTACCAGATCGTGCTCGTCGATCTCCCGGGCTTCCAGAAGCCGTTCGATGCGCTCACGCGCCGCATGCAGCGGTCGGTCGACGACAGCCTGCGCGACGTCGACGCCGTGCTCCTCGTGCTCGATGCGAGCGAGGTCTCCGGGGGCGGCGACCGCTTCATCGCCGAGCAACTGGCGGCCACCGGCGCGCCCGTCGTGATCGCGCTCAACAAGGTCGACCGCCTCACACCGGCGGCCATTCTCGAGGCGATCAGCGCGGTCTCGGGCCTGCTCGCCGACTACGTGGCGCTGCACCCGATCAGCGCGCGCACCGGCGACGGCGTGCCCGAGCTCGAGGCCGAGCTCGCGGCACTGCTGCCCGACGGGCCCGAGTACTTCGAGCCCGGCGTGGATTCCGACCAGCCGCTCGAGCGCCGCATCGGCGAGCTCGTGCGCGAGCAGGCGCTCGCGCGCACCCGCGAGGAGGTGCCGCACGCGATCGCCGTGATCGTCGACGAGGTCAAGGCGCCGCGCGGCAAGCACGCGGGCCGCGTCACCGCCACCCTCATCGTCGAGGCCACGAGCCAGCAGGGGATCCTGGTCGGCAAGGACGGTGCGACGGTGCGCGCGATCGGCACCGCGGCGCGCCCGGCCATCGAGGAGCTGCTCGGGGGCAGCATCTACCTCGATCTGCGCGTCAAGGTGCGCCGCGGCTGGCGGCGCGACGACTCGCTGCTGGAGCGGTTCGGGCTGTGAGCACGCGCGCCGTGGCCGATCTCGCCCGTTCGCTCGAGGCGACGCTCGTCCGGCCCACCGCGCTGGCCGCCGACGTCGAGCGGTTCGCCGCGGGCGCGCGCGCGCTCGGCTGCGCGGCCGTCGTCGTGCTGCCGCCGCTCGTCGCCACGGCGCGAGCCGAGCTCGGGCGCGGGGCGGTGCGCGTCGTCGCGGCCGTCGGCCTGCCGTTCGGCGCGGAGGGCGCGGGGGCGACGGCCGCGACCTGCGCCCAGGCGGTCGCCGACGGCGCCGACGCGCTCGACGTGATGGTCTCGCTGCCGCTGCTGGCCAACGGCGACTACCCCGCGGCCCGCGACGAGCTCGTCCGCGCCGTCGCAGCGGCGGGCGCCGCGGCGCCCGAGGGACGGCATGTCGTCGTGCGCGCCGTGATCGAGACCTGCTATCTCGAGCCCCCCGCCTGGCGGCTGGCCGTACGCCTTGCGGTCGCGGCCGGGTGCGACGGCGTCGTCTGCGCGACGGGCCTCGGGCCCGAGGGCGCAACGCCCGCGGCGATCGAGGTTCTGCGCTCCGAGCTGCCGCCGGGCAGCGCCGTCAAGGCCCAGGGGGGCATCCGTGCCCTCGCCGATGCCCGGCGCGCGCAGGCCGCGGGTGCCGATCTGCTCGGCGTGGCCGATCCGGCGAGCCTCCTCGACGAGCTCGCAGACGCGCGCGCACCGCGACGCCGCGGGGCGGTGAGCTGAGCTGGGCGGCCTGCCGCACTGGTCGTTGTGGCTGCTCGCGGCGCTCGTCCTGCTGGGCGCCGAGGCGATGACGCTGCAGTTCGTGCTCGTCTACTTCGGACTCGGCGCGCTCATCGCCGCCGCGGTCTCGCCCGCCGTCGGCCCGGCCGGCCAGGGCATCGTATTCGCCGTCAGTGCGGTCGTGCTGATGGTGTCGACGCGCCGGCCGCTCGTCGCCTGGTCGCTGAAGCAGCGTGGCGCGGAGACGAACGTCGACACGATCGCCGGGCGCAGCGCCACCGTCACGATCCGCATCGACAACCACGCCAACACGGGTCAGATCCGGGTCGGCTCGGAGTACTGGACCGCGCGTACGCCCGGCGACGACGACCCGCCGATCCCGCTGGGCGCGGTCGTGCGCATCGTGTCGGTGGCCGGTGTCACGGCCCGCGTCGTGCCGCGCGAACCCGGCGTCGTCATCCCGAAGGAGTTCCAGTGAGCGCGTTCCTGATCGTCGTCGTGATCGTCGTCGTGCTCGTGGTCGTCGTGCTGCTGAAGACGGTGCGGATCGTTCCGCAGGCGTTCGTCGGCGTCGTCGAGCGGCTCGGCCGTTACAGCCGCACGCTCCCCGCGGGCCTCCACGTGCTGCTCCCGTTCCTCGACCACCTGCGGCCGTTCGTCGACATGCGGGAGCAGGTCGTCACCTTCCCGCCGCAGCCCGTGATCACCGAGGACAACGTGACGATCTCGATCGACGTCGTCATCTACTACCAGATCACCGATGCGATGCGGTCGACCTACGAGGTCGCGAATCTCGTGCTCGCCATGGAGCAGCTTTCCGTCACGACGCTGCGCAACGTGATCGGCTCGCTCTCGCTCGAGGAGACGCTGACCTCGCGCGACAAGATCAACGCCGAGCTGCGCATCGTGATGGACGACGCGACCGAGAAGTGGGGCGTGCGCGTCAACCGCATCGAGCTGAAGTCGATCGACCCGCCCGCCTCGATCCAGGAGGCGATGGAGAAGCAGATGCGCGCCGAGCGCTCCAAGCGCGCCACGGTGCTCGAGGCCGAGGGTGAGAAGCAGTCGCAGATCCTGCGCGCCGAGGGCGACCGGCAGGGCGCGATCCTGCGCGCCGAGGCCCAGAAGCAGGCGCAGATCCTCGAGGCCGAGGGCGACCGGCAGGGCGCGATCCTGCGTGCGGAGGGCGAGAGTCAGGCGATCCAGACGGTCTTCGCCGCGATCCACGCGGGCAACCCCTCGCCCGATCTGCTCGCGCTCAAGTACATCGAGGCGCTGCCGCTGCTCGCCCAGGGCGAGGCGAGCACGCTGTTCATCGTCCCGAGCGACGTGGCCGCGGCGCTGGGCGCGCTCGCCACGGCCGGCGCGGCCTTCCGCCAGGGCGGCGACATCACCGCCGGCGGCGCGCCGCCCGCCGCGCTCTGAGGACGCGGGCGTCGGAGCGCGTCTCACCGAGGCGGGCCCTGATTCCCGCTACCCTAGGCCGCGGCGCCGGAGTGGCGGAATTGGTAGACGCACCGGACTCAAAATCCGGCGGGGGAAACTCTGTGCGGGTTCGATTCCCGCCTCCGGCATCGCACGACGGTCGGCCACTGCTCCGGCGCGTCCGAGCGCAGCTCCCGTCTGCGGCATGATCCGGGCGATGGAGGTGACCGACAGGCCGCTGCTCGCCCTCGTGCCCGTGTTCGCCGCCGTCGCCGCGGTCATCCTCGTCGCGATCCTCAAGGGCGGCGATGCCGTTGCCGTGGCGCTGCCGTCGTTCCTGACCGTCCTGCCCGTCCTGCGTGCGGAGCGCACGGCCTGCCTGCTCGCGGGGTGCCTGCTCGCGGCGATCGGCGCCGCCGAGTACTCGTTCGGCGGCCTCTTCCTGCTGCCGGCGGCAGCCCTCCTGGCCTGGGTCGGCCGTGCGCTCGACGCCTAGGGCCCCGCGAGCGGCGCTCGCGCCGGGGCTTGCAGCCCTGCTCGGCGCGCTCGCTCTCACGGGTTGCGGCGCCGGTGCGCAAACCGACCCCGAGCCCGCGGTGACGACGACGCCCGCGCCCGTCCGGACGCTCTACGTCCAGGCGCCGCTGAGCGGGCCGGCCGCCGACGAGGGCCGCGCGATGGTGGATGCCGTGCGGCTGATCGTCGACCAGGCGGGCGGCATCGCCGGCAAGGTGCGCGTGGTCGTGCGCGCGCTCGACGACGGCGGCAGGGCGACTGCGACCGACTCCCGCCGCTGCGCGGCCAACGCCGAGAGGGCGGTCCAGGATCCCGGCGCACTGGCGGTGATCGGCACCTACGAGCTGGCCTGCAGCGAGCGCGCGCTCGCGGTGCTGCGTCCGTCGGGGCTCCGGCTGATCTCGCCCGTCAATGCCGCCGACAGCCTGCCCGGCGCGCTGCGCCTGGCGCCGACGGTCGCCGACGAGGGCACGGCCGCCGCACAGGTGGGCCATGCGCTCGGTGCGGCGCGCATGGCGATCGTCAGCCGGCGGCCCGGTGCGGCGGCGGGATTCACGCGGGGCCTCGCACGCGCGGCGCCGGCGCTCGGCGAGAGCCCCCTGGTCCAGCTCGACGCGTCCAAGACCTCGACCGGCGGCATCGTCGGGGCGCTCGTGGCCGGAAAGGTGAAGGCGGTGGCACTCGCGGGCTCCCCCGGCCGGTGGGCGATCGACCTGTTGCGCGCCATCGCGCTGCTGCCCCCGGCGACGCGCCCGTCGGTCGTCGCACCGGAGGGCTTCGACACCCTCGCGTTCCTCGACGCCGCCGGGCCGGCGGCAGAGGGGGTGCGGGTCATCTCGCGGCTCGTGCCGGCCGAGCAACTCGGGGGCGCTGCGCGCAGCTTCGCGAGCGCCTACTCCGACCTCCACGGCGAGCCGCCGCCGGTGGCGGCCTACGCTGCGGATGCCGCCGAGACGGTGCTCAAGGCCGCGGCGCTGTCGGGCCTCTCGCGCGCGGCGATGTCGACCGCGTTCACGGCACTGCCCGCGCACGACTCGCTGCTCGGCCACTGGGCCGGCACGCCGACCGGCGGCATCACGCCGCGTCGGCTCGCCGTGCTGGTGGTGGACGGCGGGGCCTTCCGGGTCGAACGGGTAGTGTCGATCGCGGACACGTTGCCGCCGTCCGGTGACGTGAAGTAGACTGGCATCAGGCGTGCGGCGATGTCGGCGTGCGCCGGGTCCCGGTGCGGGGACGTGCAGGCAGGACGGCGATCCGTGAGACTGCCGCCCTGTATCCACGCCGCGAGGAGGACATGAAGTGGACAAGCGCGAGCTGATCGAGCGCTGCCGCGAGCACGACGTCAAGTTCGTGCGCCTGCAGTTCACCGAGCTGTACGGGCAGCTGAAGAACATCTCGATCCCCGCCACCGAGCTCGAGAAGGCACTCGACAACGAGCTGATGTTCGACGGCTCCTCGATCCGCGGGTTCAAGCGCATCGAGAAGTCCGACATGTACTTCCACCCCGATCCCTCGACGTTCCAGGTGCTGCCTTGGGGCGGGCGCGACTCGGGCAAGACGGCGCGGATCATCTGCGACGTGGCCGACCCGGACGGCACGCCGTTCGCCGGCGATCCCCGCGTGCAGCTGAAGAAGGTGATGGCGGAGGCCAAGGCCGAGGGCTACGAGATGTCGGTCGGCCCCGAGGCCGAGTTCTTCCTCT
>CAZYYP010000226.1:0-1384 GCA_964651695.1 uncultured Gaiellales bacterium
CGCGAGCCGACGAGCGCGGGGTGTCCTCGAGCACGAACCCGTCGAATACGGTCGGCTCCTCTCCCCGCGACTCGCGGCGAAACGCGGCCGCCGATCGGGCTCTGCCCGCGCGGACGGCCGTTTCGGCGTCGAAACCCGCTGGAGTCTCGCGATGCCCTTTATGCAAAGTTCGCGCGAACCTCCATACCGTAAAGGGCATGCGATGTTCCCATCGGCCGCTCTACGCGTGTCTGCTTGCCCTCGTCACCGTCGCGCCCGTGGGAGCGTCCGCGCGCTCCGCTGCGAAGCTCCCCCAGTGCACCGTTACGGCCAGGGGCTGGAAGGGCCACGTGACCGGAACGAAGCTCAAGCCCACGCAGCCGGCGGTCGAGCGGCGCGTGATCCTGCTCGTCAACCGCTTCCGCCGGCAGCATCGGCTGCGCTCGCTGACGCTCGATCCGGGCCTGCGCTATGCAGCCCGCGCGCGCGGGACCACGCGCGCGACGCCGACGCTCGCGCTCTATTCCCCGAGCACCTGCACCGCGGAGAAGATCGTGCGCCAGCATGGCCCGGCCCGAGCGGCCGGCATCGTGCGTCGCCTGCGCAGCGAGCGCAGTTCGCGGCACGTGCTGCTGTTGCCCTGGGCGCGGCGCATCGGGGTGGGCATCCGCGTCGGCATCGTCAACGGCGAGCGCGTCACGACCGCGGCGGTCGCACTCAGCGGGGCGCACCCGCAGCCGCGGCGTGCGCCGGTCAAGCCGAGGACCACGGCGCCGGCGGTGTCCGTGCCTGCCGCGCCACCCACGCCGAGCGGCCCGGTCGTCGGCGTGCCCTACACCTGCAACGGCCCCGTGAACGGCGTGCGCGTCGTTGGCACCGGCTCGGACTCACGCGCGCTCGTCAATCTCGCGGCCGGGTGCACGGGCACGCTCAGCCTCGACATCCACATCACGAGCGGCGGCGGCGACGGCGTCAAGGTGCAGCCGGGTGCGCACGACCTTACGATCGGCCCGAGCCGCATTGTCTGCGACCCCCTGGCCGACGGGTCGTTCCACCAGGACGGCGTTCAGGTCCAGGGTGGCACCAACGTGACGTTCAGCGGCCTGCATGTCGTGTGCCCGTACGTGAGCGGCGCGGGGGCGGCCGCGTTCTACATCGACGGCAAGGACTTCAGCGGCATCAGCAACGTCATCTGCGACGGCTGCAATCTCGAGCACATGCACTACGGCGCGCTGTTCACCGGGCCGGCGCCGGGAAGCGGCGTGCGCAACTCGATCATCCACCAGGGCGCGCTCACCCACGGCTACTTCCAGAAGGCGGGCGATCTTTCCGGCCTTCTGGACTTCAACAACACGCTCGCGCCGCCGTGTGATGACGTGACCGTGCCCTGCTGAGCGTCCCCGCC
>CAZYYP010000226.1:1484-5709 GCA_964651695.1 uncultured Gaiellales bacterium
TTGACCATCCGGCGCCCAGGGTGCGGGGCGGACCTTCGGATCACGCACCGGGTCGGAGGGAGGGCGGTGCTGCGCCCCTCCTAGGCCAGGTACTCGCAGAGGGCGATCATCCCCGCGTGATGGAGCGCGAAGCGGTCCCAGTCAAGCGCGTCCGGGAACGTCGAGAACTTCGCCACCACCACCCGCGCAGGCCGGTGAACGAGGATCGACTGCCCGTTCATCCCGAGCGCCGCGTAGACGCCGCGCGGGCCGTCATGCACCCACCACTTGTCGTGGTAGAAGGCGTCGGGCTCATTCGGATCGGCGTGGTCGGAGGCGCGGTAGGCCTCGATGAGCTCCTCGTTTCGCGCGCGAACGCGCCCGACCCACTCTGCCGGAACGACCTGTTCCCCAAGCGCCCGCCCGTCCTCGAGACACATCAACCCAAACCGCGCAAGGTCGCGCAAGGTCGTGCAGAAGCCGCCCTCGGCAATCGCGAAGCCCGAGCGGTCGAGCATGACGTGCGCGTCGCGCTCGGCGCCGATCCGCGACCACACCTCGCGCGCGAAGAGCTCGGGGAAGGGGGCGCCGCCGACCCGCTCGAGCACCCATCCGAGCACGTCGGTGGCGAGAGAGCAGTACCGGAACGGGCCAGAGCCGTGATCGAGCGCGCCACGACCGATCGTCCGGATCCACATCTCCGTGTCGGGCGGGATCGTGCCGTGGAGGTCGTGCGTGCGGTAGTCGGAGACGTCAAGGATGGTGTACTCGTCGACGTCGAAGTCCCAGGCGTTGCCGGCGCGCATGTCGAGGATGTGCTGCAGCTGGCATCCCTCCCATCCGCTGCCGGCGAGTTCCGGGAGGTGGTCAGTTACGAGGTCGCCGGGCGCGAGCAACCCGCGCCCGGCGAGCACGCCGCAGAGAATCGAGGTGAGGGACTTCGAGCACGACATCAGGAGGTGCGTGTCGGTCTCGCGCATGCCGTCGAGGTAGCGCTCGGTCACGACCGCGCCGTCCTGGATCACCAAGAAGCCGTCCGTGAACGTCTCGGTGAGCATCTCCGGGAGCGTGACGAGCTGCTCGCCGTGGGTGAATGCGAACCCGTCGAGGTCGCGTTCGGCGCGCGGAAGCTCACGCACCGGTCCCGCGCCGCGCGTAACCGGCGCCGTGCGAGCGATCTCCGGAACGTGACGGAAACCCCAGCGGTTGTACGGCGCGTCAAGCCAGTTCGCAGCGGTCACCCCGAGCGCGCGACCTTCGGCGTCGATCACCCCGCCAGCCTACCGAATGCCGCCATGGAATCACCCGTCCTCGCCACCGCGCCGCTCGGGCGAGGAGCGGCATTGTGACCGCGGTGAAGCCGGCGAGCCCGATGCCGGGCCAGCTTGTCGACGGCTCGGCGTCGACGGTCATGCCGCAATTCGGGTCCCGGACGCCTCGCTTGACGGTGAGCGCGAAGAGCGCGAGGAAGATGACGCCCCCGAGGATGTTGAAGCCGCCCGCGGTCGTCGGTCGCGAGAGGCCGCCATGTGGTGTTGGTGGCCGGTGTCGGCGGCCTGCGCGTGCTCCCGCGCGACCTCCTCCGTGCGCTTGGAAACGACGACGCGCGTGAGCAGCCACATGATCACGGCGCCGTCCCGGAGCGTGCACCGGGTGAGACCGCTCAACGGAGCGCTTCCGCTGAATCGCCGCGTCTCGTAACGTTCTCGGGACGGCGGTTGCGTCAGACTGGCGGCGTGGGTGCAACTACGACGCGTGGTGTGGTGCGCGCGGTCTTCGTCAGCTCGATGGTTGCGCCCGTCCTTGCGCTGGGTCTCGCCGCCTCGCACGGCGGTGCGTTGTTGTGGATCCCGCTCTGGGGGTTGCCCACGCCGTTCTTCGCGAGCGTCGGGTTGGTGCTCTGCACGCGCGTGCCGCGCAATCGGATCGGGTGGTTGTTTCTGTGCTTTGGCTTTGTGCTCGGCCTCGGGGTGGCGTTGGATGCCTACGGAGCTTTGGCGCTGAGCGCACCGGGCGGCGGGGTCGCGGCGCTTGTCGCCAACCTGCTGGAGCCACTGTCCCTGTTCGCCGTGCCGGGGCTCTTGTTGCTGTTTCCCGAAGGACGCCTGCCGTCTCCGCGTTGGAGACCCGCGGCGCTCGCGTGGGTGTTGGCGGTGATCGCGCTCGCCCTCGACATCATCCTGTCGCCGGGGCCGATCTCGACCTTTTCTGACGCGGAGATGCCGCAGAACCCGATCGGGATCCGTTCGTCGAGCGGTGTGGGCGGCGCGATCGGGCTGGCCGGAATCGCGGGGTTGGCCGTCCTCGTCCTCCTCTCGCTGGCCACGGCCGCTTCGCTCGTAAGCCGCTTCCGCCGGTCCAGTGGAGTGCTGCGCGAGCAGCTGAAATGGTTCGGAGCAGCGACGGCGTTCCTCGCCCTCACGATTCTCACGGGCCCGTTTGGCCTGTGGAACGTCGGATCGGGCATCTTGTGGGAATTCCTCGTGGCTCTCGGCCTGACCGCGGTCGTATTCGCCACAGGGATCGCGATCTTGCGCTACCGCCTGTATGAGATCGACCGGCTCGTCAGTCGCACGATCTCATACGCACTCCTGACGGCGATGCTGGTTGGCGTGTTCGTGGGTGTTGTGGCGCTCACGACGCGCGTGCTGCCATTCGCGTCGCCGGTCGCTGTCGCCGCCTCCACGCTGGCCGCGGCTGCGCTCTTCAACCCGCTTCGACAGCGCTTGCAGCACCTCGTCGACCGGCGCTTCAACCGGGCGCGGTACAACGCCGAGGCGATCGTCGCGGCCTTCACGGCACGGCTCCAGGAAGCCGTCGACCTCGACACGGTCCGCGAGGACCTGTTGTCCTCGGTGCGTTGTGTTCAGCCTGTCCACGCGTCGCTCTGGATCAGACCGCGAGATCCGAACGCGAGGGCCTGATCGCTCTCGGGTTGAGCTCGTGGTCTCGATCGCGGCACATCGTCAAATGCCGGTTCGGGCGGCTATGCGGCCCGCAGCGACGGCTTCGACGAGAGCGGTGTGGTCGCGCGCGTTCTGATCCGCGTACGCGCGACTGAACGCGAGGACGGCGCGGTCGAAGGCGGCGCCGGTGCCAAGATAGGACGCGATTGCGATGCGGTCGCCGGAGCGCGCGTGCGCACGCGCGAGTGTCACTGCACAGAGCCGTGCGTAGGAGAGCATGGCGTCGACGCTCATCTTCGCGACGTCCACCGAGCCCTTCATGTCGCGCAACTGGCGCACGTAGAAATCACGCTGCTTCCCGTCGACGTCCAGCTTCGAGTCGAGCCAGCCGAGGAAGATGTCGCTGGTGGCCTGCATCAGGCGCTGGCCTTCGACGACGCGCCGCCCGGCGTTCTCGAACTCGCTTGGGCCGGCGAGTGGCTCCAGCACCGACGACTCCGCCTCCTTGATCTGCAGGAACAGCGGATCCCGACGGTCGCGCCCGAGTAGCAGTGCGATCCAGGTGCGCGTGCCGACACTCCCGACGCCCACGACCTTGAGCGCGAAGTCGACCAGCTCGTAGCTGTCGAAGAGCACGCGCCGGTCTGGCTGCAGTGAATCGCGATAGACCTGAAATGCGCCCGTGAGCGATGCCAGCAGGTGCGGTCGCTCGCTCGAGACGAACTCATGGATCGGCACGATCAGAGGCGGCCGTGAGACGATGCGCGGAACTCCATCGACGACACGCGTGAGCTTGGAGACGGCGTCGGGGCTGTCGCGCCCACGAGCCTTCACGACAAGCTTGTCGGCTTGCTTGCGCGTGGTCGGGTCGAGTTCGGCCGTGAGTTGCGGTCGGAGCGTCTCGATGTCGACGCGGGCGTACCAGACTTCCAGATTCGTGCCGGCGGCGAAGCGCCCCATCCACATGCGGTATGCCTCCGCGGCCGCCAGGACGATGCGCTCCTGGTCGCGCGCGGCCAACCCGCGTTCGCGCGCGGCGATGAGGACGCTCGTGGCGAGCCGTTTGACATCCCATTCCCACGGCCCCGGGAGCGTCTCGTCGAAGTCGTTGATGTCGAACATGAGCCGTCGCTCGGGTGAGGCGAAGAGGCCGAAGTTCAACAGGTGTGCGTCGCCGCAACACTGCACGTCGAAGCCCGAGCGGGGCGTCTCCCCGAGGTCCGACGCCATGAGCGCGGCTGCACCGCGATAGAACGCGAAGGGACTGGCGAGCATGCGGCCGTAACGGATGGGCACGAGCTCGGGGAGGCGCGTTCGAGCTTCCGCTTCAAGGACGCTGA
>CAZYYP010000227.1:0-5697 GCA_964651695.1 uncultured Gaiellales bacterium
CGAGCGGGATGATGCGTACGACGTCGCTCACGCGGCGGCCGTCAGGCCTCTCGCCTCGAGGGCGGAGCGGAGCACGGCGCGTTGCTCGTCGGTCGCCTCGACCAGCGGCAGCCGGGGCGGGCCGGCGCGCAGGCCGATGAGCTCGAGCGCGGCCTTGAGCGGGATCGGGTTGACCGTCACGGCGAGCGCGTCGTAGACCACCGAGAGCTCGCGGTCGAGCGCGCGCATGCCCTCGAAGTCGCCGCTCTCGGCGAGCTCGCACATGCGCAGCATCTGCGAGCCGACGAGGTGCGAGGCGACGCAGATGCCCCCCGATCCACCGAGCTCGAGGAACGGCGCAAGCAGATCGTCGTTGCCCGCGTAGAGCACGAGGCCCGCGGCGAGGATCGCGCGCGCCTGCTCGAGATCGGTCGTCGCCTGCTTGACCGCCACGATATTGCCGCTCTCGTGTGCGAGGCGTGCGAGCAGCGCGGGCTCGAGGTTCAGGATCACGCGCTGCGGGATGTTGTAGACGATCACCGGCAGGCCACCGGCGCCCGCTGCGATCGCCGCGAAGTGCCGCGCCAGACCCTCGACCGGCGGCTTGTTGTAGTACGGGGTGACCACGAGAAAGCCGTGCACGCCCACCTGGCGGGCCTCGCGCGTCAGGTGCACCGAGTGCGCCGTGTCGTAGGTGCCGGTGTTGGCGATCACGCGCGCGTCGTTGCCGACCTCGTCGAGCACGGCGTCGAAGAGCGAGAGCTTCTCCTGGTCACTCAGGGTCGGCCCCTCGCCGGTCGTGCCCGCGAGCACCAGCCCCTCGGAGCCGTGTTCCACGAGGTAGCGGGCGAGCGCGCGCGAGGCGTCGAGGTCGAGCGAGCCGTCGGCGGTGAACGGCGTCGCCATCGCCGTGCAGATGCGCCCGGCCGGCGGCTCCGCGCGGCTCTGATGCTGAGGAATCACCCGACGATCATAGCCGGGGTCGGCTGCCGGTCACGATGCGAGGAACGTCTCCAGCCCGATGGTCAGGCCGGGCGGGAGCTCGCGCACCCGCCGGACGGCCAGCAGGACGCCCGGCGCGAACGCCTCGCGCGAGATCGCGTCGTGGCGGATCGTGAGCAGCTGGCCCTCGCCGCCGAGCAGCGTCTCCTGATGCGCGACGAGGCCGGGCAGGCGCACCGAGTGGATCGGGACGTCGCGTCCCGTCACGGCGCGGATGCGCTCGGCGGTCGCCTCCGCCGTGCCGGATGGCGCGTCCAGCTTGTGCTGGGAGTGCAGCTCGACGATCTCGGCGTCCGGGAACAGCGCGGACGCCTGCTCGGCGAAGCGCATCGCCAGCACGGCGCCGAGCGCGAAGTTGGGCGCGTAGAAGGCGGGCAGGCCCGCCGCGCGCGCCGCGGCATCGACGCGCCCGCGCGCCGCGGCATCGAGGCCGGTCGTGCCGAGCACGACTGCGAGCCCGCGCGCCAGGCCGGCCAGGGCGTGCGCCTCGCCGAGCTCGGGCCGCGTGAGGTCGACGAGCACGTCGGCCTCGGCGCCGGCGAGCGCCTCGGCGAGCGAGCCGTAGCAGCCGGGTCCGGCGCCCGCGAGGCTCGGCGCGACGCGCGCTGCGAGCTTCACGCCGGCGGCGGCCTCCAGAGCCGCAGAGACCGGCGTGCCGGTGCGGCCGCTGGCGCCGGCGAGGATGACGCGGATCACGCCACCGCGTCCAGCAGCGCGACCTCGCCTCCCACGGCGGCCTGGAAGCGATCGCGATCGGGCCCGATGCCGGCCGTCGAGAAGCACTCGGGGGCGAGCAGCTCGGCGGCGAGCAGCGTGATGTCCTCGTGGGTCACGGCGTCGACGCGCGCTGCGACCTCGTCGAGCGAGAGGATCTCGCTGCCACTCAGCACGGCCCGCCCGAGGCGCGACATGCGCGAGGACGTCGACTCGAGCGCCAGCAGCATGCGGCCCTTGACGCTCTCCTTGGCGCGTTCGAGCTCGTCGGCCGAGAGACCGCCCGCACCGAGGTCGGCGATCTGCGCGCGCGCGATCTCGACACACTCCCCCACGTTCTCGCCGCGGGTGCCGACGTAGATCCCGATCTGGCCCGCGTCGTCGTAGCTGGAGGTGTAGCTGTAGACGCTGTAGGCCATGCCGCGCTGCTCGCGGATCTCCTGGACGAGACGGGACGAGGCCGCGCCCCCGAGAACGTGGTCGAGCAGCGCGAGCGCGAAGCGACGCTCGTCGTCGCGCCGGATCCCGGGCGCCGACAGGCAGAGGTGGTACTGCTCCGTGTCGCGCGCGAGGAACAGCTGCCGGCCGGCGACGATGGCGGGCACGGAGCGCTCTGCGCGCGTCGCCGCTCCGAGCGCCAGGCGCTCGGCGACGAGCGCGCAGAAGGCGTCGTGCTCGACGTTGCCGGCAGCCGCGACGACGACGTTGCCGGCCCCGTAGCGGCTCGCGTGGTAGGCCGAGATCGCGCCGTTGGAGAGGTCGCGGACGGTGGCGGCGCTGCCGATCACCGGACGGCCGAGCTCGTGCTCGCCGAAGACGCAGCGCGCGGCGAGATCGTGGACGAGGTCGGAGGGGTCGTCCTCGATCATCGCGATCTCCTCGAGCACCACCTCGCGCTCCGACTCGAGCGCGTCCTCGTCGAAGCGCGGCTTCGCCGCCATGTCGCACATGACGTCGAGCGCAAGCGGCAGGTGCTCGTCGAGCACGCGGACGTGCACCACCGTCGACTCGCGGGTCGTGAACGCGTTCAGCTCGGAGCCGAGCCGGTCAGAGACGCGCGCGATCTCGACCTGGTCGAAGCGCTCGCTGCCCTTGAACAGCAGGTGCTCGATGAGATGCGTCACGCCGGCCTCCGCGGGCCGCTCGTCGCGCGCCCCGACGCCGACGAACACGCCGACCGCGACGGATCGCACGGAGTCGATCTTCTCGGAGATGACGCGCAGGTCGTCGGGAAGCGTCGTGAGCTCATGCACGGGCCTGAGCCTACGACAGCACGGGGCAGACCGAGCCCGGTCAGGCTGCCTGCGGCACGACGAGGCGTCCTGCGATGGTCGCGGCGAACGCCTCGACGACCGTCGTGTCGAACTGCGTCCCCGCGTGGCGGCGGAGCTCGGCGACCGCGTCCGCGACCGGCATCGCACGGCGATACGGGCGGTCGTTCGTCATTGCGTCGAACGCGTCGACGACCGCGATGATGCGGGCGGGCATCGGGATCTGCTCGAGCCGCAGGCCGTCGGGATAGCCCGTGCCGTCGGGCCGCTCGTGTGCGGCGCGCACGATCGGGCCGATCGCCCCGAGCGCCGGGGCGGCGGCCACGATGCGCTGGCCGATGGCGCTGTGGCGCTCCACGAAGGATCGCTCTGCGGCGTCGAGCGCACCCGGCTTGTCGAGGATCCAGGCCGGGATGGCGGCCTTGCCCACGTCGTGCAGCTCGGCGGCGAGGCGGGTCAGGTCGACCTGATCCTGCGGGAGGCCGAGTGCCGTCGCGGTGCTCGCGGCGAGATCCGCCACGTGCCCGAGATGCATCGCGAGATCGGCGTTCTGCTCGGTGAGCACCTGGAGGAGGGCGTCGCGGGTGCCGGCGCCGGGCCGCGTGCGCGTGGAGGCCTTGTGGGCATAGAGCCGCTGGTCGGCGTCGTGCAGCGCCTGCTCCAGCGTGACGCCGGCGACGATACGCGAGGCGCCCCGCGAGCAGTTGATCGTGAAGCCAGGGCCGCCCTCGGTGAGTGCGGACTGCGCGGCCTCGAGGAGGTGCTCGCCGGCGGTGGCCGCGCTGATCACGACGAACTCGTCGCCGCCGATCCTATAGGCGCTCCCGGCGTCGCCGACGGCCGCGGCGAGCCGGCTCCCGAGGCGGGCGAGGAGGGCGTCCCCGGCAGGATGGCCGAACGTGTCGTTGTAGGCCTTGAACCCGTCGAGGTCGAACATGCCCACCGTCAGCGGCTCGCCCTGATCGAGCCCGCCGAAGCCGTGCGCCATGTCGTCGAAGAGCTTGCGCCGGTTGCCGAGACCGGTCAGGGCGTCGGTCGTCGCGTCGCGGTGACTGCGCCGCCGGGCGCTGACGGTGTACTGCAGCGCGATCGAGAACGCCAGCAGGAGGAAGACGATGGCCGCGGCGGTGCCGGCGGTCGCAACCTGCCTCGACCGCGACGCATCGGCGCCGAACTGGCGGTCGGCCGTGTCGAGTGCCGATGTCAGTCCGGCATAGGCGCCGGCCGGGTGCTCGCCCGCGCCGAGCTCGCGCGCCGCCTCGACCTGACGCCCGTGCGACACGAGCCGCGAGAGCCGGTCGACGAAGGCGAAGTAGCGGACGCTTGCGGCTCCGATCCGTGCGGTCGCGTCACCCTGTCCGAGGCTCGCGAGCCGTGCGACGTGCGTCTGGTACTGGAGCTTGGCGCCCGCCAGCTGAAGCGCGGTGCGACGCGGATCCGCGGCACCGCCGGTCACGAGCGCGGGACTGAACGCGATCGCGGTCAGTGTTGCCTGTTCCGTGTGCAGCGCCGCGATCTCGACCTGGGCGCGGCGCGTCGCGTCGATGCGGTTCTGGAAGACGATGATCGCGGCCAGGGCGACGAGGCCGAGCACCCAGATTCCGGCGAAGAGCGCAGCCGAGCGCCCGGCCCGCACACGCCGCTCCGACGCGACAGGTTCGGGCACGGCACTCATGTGTCTCACCCTAGTCGCAAATGCATCAATCTCCCTGGAGTAAATCCAAAACAGCAGTTGCGACCGCACCCGCCGCCTCGCACATGGGCACGTGGCCGATGCCGGGCAGCGACAGCAGCCGGCCGTCGGGCAGCGCGTCCCGCAGCGGCTCGGCATAGCGCGGTGAGACGACGTGATCGCGCTCGCCCCACACGACGAGCGCCGGCAAGGTCAGCGCCGCGAGGCGGTCGCGGAGTCCCGCGTGGACGATCTCGATGCCCGCAGCCGGCGTCGAGCGGCCCTGCGCCGCGCCCAGCAGGAGCTCGCGCGCGAGCGACCGGTCGAGCTGCGACGGATCCCCGACGACGCGTGCGAAGGCGCGCTCGCGCAGGCCGGGACGCGCAGCGATGAGCGGCGTCGCGGCACGGATCAGCGCGCGGCCGACTGCGTGCAGCCCGGGCCGGCGCCAGGACGGCCGCACGGCGCCGGTCGCGATCAGGCCGGCGGGCGCGATCAGGGTCAGCGCGCGCAGCGATCCCGGCCGCTCGGCGGCATAGCGCACGGCGACGCCACCGCCGAGCGAGTGACCGAGCATCGCCGGCCGCTCCAGCCCGAGCTCGGCGATCACGCCCTCGACGCGCAGGCAGACGGCGCCGAGGTCGAACGCGCCACCGGGCAGCCGCGGCGAGGCTCCGAAACCGGGAAGGTCGATCGCGACCAGCCGCAGATGCGGGGCGAGCAACGGCGCAAGCCGGTCGAAGACCTGGCAGCGCTCCGCGAGACCGTGCAGCAGGACGAGCGGCGGGGCCGACTCGTCGCCCCGGAGGACGACGTTCAGCCCCGCCGCGCGGACCTTCAGTGCGCTACTCGGGACGGCCGGAGCCGCCGCTGTGCCGGCGGGAGCGATCGCCGCCGCGCTCGCGGCCGCCGGAGCGCTCGCCGTCGCGCGGCGGGCGCTGACCGCCGCCCTGGCCGGCGTTCGGGAACTGCTCCTTGTAGCGGGCGCCGATCGCCTCGGCGGTGATCTCGGCGCCGTTCTCCTGCTTGGAGACCAGCTTGAGACCGACGCGGCCGCGC
>CAZYYP010000228.1:0-5669 GCA_964651695.1 uncultured Gaiellales bacterium
CGTGCTGTGGGCCGCGGCGATGTTCGCCTGGTTCTTCCTCTCGGCGCTCTACCTGCAACTCGTGCTCGGCTACACGCCCTTGGAGGTCGGCCTGGCGTTCCTGGCCGGCAACATCGTCATGGGCGTGCTCTCGGTCAGCGTCTCCGCGCGCCTCGTGATGCGATTCGGCATCAAGAAGCCGCTCGCTGCCGGCCTTCTGGTCGCGTCCGCCGGGCTGCTGCTGTTCGCACGCGCGCCGGTGCACGGCCACTATGCGATGGACGTCCTGCCGAGCATGATCCTGCTCGGCTTCGGCGCCGGCATCGCCTTCAACCCCGTGCTGCTCGCGGCCATGAGCGACGTCTCGCCCGAGCAGTCGGGCCTCGCGTCGGGCATCGTCAACACGGCGTTCATGATGGGCGGCGCGCTCGGCCTGGCCGTGCTCGCGAGCCTCGCCGCGTCGCACTCGGCGAGCCTGACGGCGGACGGCGACAGCCACCTCGTCGCGCTCACGGGCGGCTACCACCTCGCCTTCCTGTTCGGCGCGCTGTTCGCGATCGGCGCAGCCGTCATCGGCGCGACGCTGCTGCGCACCGCCGCCCAGCCGGCGCACGCTCCGGGCGAGAGCAGCGCGAGCGTACGCACTCCCGTCGAGGCGGCCTGAGCCCGGCGGACGACGTCGCTGCCTATCCTCCGGCGATGCGGAACATCGGCTCCAGCGACCTCTCGGTCCACCCCCTCTGCCTCGGCACCAACGTCTTCGGCTGGACGGTCGACGAGCGGCAGTCGTTCGCCGTGCTCGACGCCTACGCGGCGGCGGGCGGCAACTTCATCGACACGGCCGACTCGTACTCGGCCTGGGCCGACGGCAACAGCGGTGGCGAGTCCGAGGCGATCATCGGTCGCTGGATGGCCGCGCGCGGGAATCGCGACGACATGGTCGTCGCGACCAAGGTCGGCCAGATGCCCGGCCTCGGAGGACTCGCACCGGCGACGATCCGCGCGGCCGCCGAGGCATCCCTCGCGCGTCTCGGCACCGACCGGATCGACCTCTACTGGGCCCATGTCGACGATGAGGGCACGCCGCTCGCGGACACGCTCGGCGCCTTCGGCGAGCTGATCGGCGAGGGCAAGGTGCGCTACGCCGGCGCATCCAACTACGGCGCGCCGCGGCTTGCGGAGGCGCTCGCGATCGCGCGTGCGGGCGGACTGCCCGAGTACGTCGCCGTCCAGCCGAAGTACAACCTCGTCGCGCGCGACCAGTACGAGGGGCCGCTCGCCGATCTGTGCGTGCGCGAGGGCGTGAGCTGCGTCCCGTACTACGGGCTTGCGAGCGGGTTCCTGACCGGCAAGTACCGCCCGGGCGGTCCGGCGGTGGCGTCCGCCCGCGCCGGATCGGCATCCCAGCTCCTCGACGAGCGCGGCATCGCCGCCCTGCGTGCCCTCGACGAGGTCGCCGCGAGCCACGCGACGACCGTCGCGGCGGTGGCACTCGCGTGGGTCGCGGCGCAGCCCGGCGTCGCGGCGCCGATCGCCAGCGCGCGCACGCCCGAACAGCTCGCCGATCTGCTGCCGTTCGCCGATCTCGAGCTGAGCGGCGACGAGCTGAGGCTCCTCGGCGCCGCTACTCGGGTGAGCTAGGCGCCGGCCCGGCGGGCAGCGCGCGCAGCTCGATCTCGAGCTGCGCGGAGGCACCGGGGACAAAGGTGACCTCCGCCGCGTCGAGACTGACGCCCGCCGCGAGCGAGGCGCACACGCCGTCGATCAGCTTCCTGATCAGCTCGACGCTGCCGTGCGTCCGCGCGGCACCCGTGACATAGCGCACGCGGAGGTCGAGCGCCCCGACGGCGGCGCCTGCCGGGAGCGCCGCGGCGAGCGAAGCGCGGACTGCGAGCCACACATCGTGCGCGCTCTCGAGCTCGTGTCCGTCGCTCACGGCGACCCGCACCACGGCGATCATCTCCTCGCCCCGGTCACCCGCGACCGGGGCCCGCCGGTAGCGCTGGACGGCCCCGGCCGCGATCGCGGGCGCCCTGCCCAGGCGCACGCCCGCGTGGACGTGGGCCTGCGGAATGCTCGCGTTGTCGAGCAGGGCGGCCACGAGCGGAGCGTCGCCGGTCACGCTCGCCTCGAGCAACGTGCCGGCCGGAATCGGAAGCAGCCGCAGCTCGTCGCGGATGGCGCTCGCGCAGTGGGCCATCCACCCAGGCCGCGTCTCACCGGCAACAGCGAGCGGAGCCGGGCAGGTGGCGACGACGGCATCGCCGTCGCGCTCGACCGACCAGAAGAGCGGCATTCCCACCCCGCTACCTCCGCACCAGGGCGCGGGTCACGATCTCGCTCGCCTCGGCGGGGCCGAAGGTCGGCGGCAGCGGGATCGCCGCGGCGGTCCCGAGGCGGACGACGACCGTCCGCGAGGCCGGATCGATCTGGATCAACTGGTTGCCGAGCCCGAGCGCCCAGTACATCGAGCCGGGTGCGCCGGGCACCATACGGCCGGTCTCGGTCGTACCCTGCGCGACCGCCTTCAGGCTGGTGGCGGCGGTCACGCTCGCCATGACGCCCTCGTGGTTGAGCCACCAGAGATAGCCGTAGGCGGCGTTCAGCTTCGTCGACGAGACCGCCGTCGCCTGCCGAACCCAGGAGGCCGAGACGATCTGCTTGCCACGCCAGTTGCCGTGATTCAGCATCAGCACGCCGAAGCGGGCCATGTCGCGGCAGGTCGAGCGGATGCCCTCGAAGAGCTGAGCGTTGCCGGCCTTGTCGGTGGTCATCGTCGTGTGCGCCATGCCGAGTGGCGCGAAGATGCGCCGCCGGGCGAATGCCGCGACGTTCTGGCCCGTCGCCTTGGCAAGGACGCGATCGAGCGTCTGCACCGCCGAGTTGTTGTAGGCCCAGACCGTGCCGGGCGCGGCCGCCTGGCCGAGCCCGATCGCGAATGCCGTGCGATTGGGCGCGGCGAGCAGCCGCAGGTAGTCCGTGACCACGTCCCACTTCCGGCCGGAGTCCATGCTCAGCAAGTTGCGGACGGTGACTGCCTGCGACGGTGTGCCCTTCCACTGCGGAATCCACGTCGATGCGCTGTCGCCGATGCGCAGATCGCCGTCGTCCTGGGCGATCCCGACGAGCGTGCTCGCGAACGACTTCGTCGCCGAGAACACGTCCTGCGCCGTGTCCGGGCCCGTGCCGTTGAAGTACCACTCGCCGGCGAGCTTGCCGTCGCGCACCACGACGAGGCAGTTCGAGTGGCCCTTCCTCGCGACCGCCGCGATCTGCGCGAGCTTCGAGGCGTCGAGCCCGGCGGTGGCCGGTGCGACCTTCTGCCAGGCGGCTCCGGGCGCCGGGCTCGCCGCTGCGGCCGGCGAGGCGGTGGCGAGCGCGAGCAGCGCGACGCCTGCCGCAGCCCGCCGTTTCACACTGCCGATCGCCATCCCGACCGGACGGTACAACCACACAAAATCCATTGATACCGTGGACTTGATGGCAACGGCGACCGACCACGCAGAGAAGTCCGGGCTCTTCTCGTTCCCGAACCCGGTCAACGAGGTATCGGCGCGCCTCGTCGCAGGCGGCGTCGTGCTGCTCAGCCTGGCGGCGCTGATCTCGGGCTGGCCGTGGCTCGTCGCGATCATCGCCTACGGCTTCGTCGCCCGCGTGCTCACGGGGCCGACGCTGAGCCCGCTCGGCCAGCTCGTGACCCGCGTGCTCACGCCGCGCCTCCGCGTGGCGCCAACGTACGTCCCGGGGCCGCCCAAGCGCTTCGCGCAGGCGATGGGCGCGACGCTCACGGTTGCCGCCGCGGTGCTCGCGCTGCCGCTCGGAGACCGGACTGCCGCGGACGTCCTGCTCGCGCTCGTCGTCGTCGCCGCCACGCTGGAGTCGGTCTTCGCGTACTGCATCGGCTGCAAGGTCTTCGCCGTGCTCATGCGGACCGGCGTCATCCCGCGTGAGGTCTGCGAGAGCTGCAGCGACATCTGGGCCCGGACGGGCCGCGCGTCGTAGTCTGATCCCGATGGGCGACAGGAACGCGGTCGTGCTCCTCAGCGGGGGCCTGGATTCGACGACGGTGCTCGCGATCGCGCAGGCCGAGGGCTTCACGCCGTACGCCCTGAGCTTCGACTACGGGCAGCGGCACGCGACGGAACTCGAGGCCGCGAGCCGCATCGCGGCCGGCGCCGGGGTGGCGGCACACGTCGTGGCGAAGATCGACCTGCGCGTCTTCGGGGGCTCGGCGCTGACGGCGGACATCGACGTGCCGAAGGGGCGCTCGGAGGAGGAGATGAGCGGTGGGATCCCCATCACCTACGTGCCGGCGCGCAACACGATCTTCCTCTCGTTCGCGCTCGCGTGGGCCGAGACGCTCGCAGCGAGCGATATCTTCGCCGGCGTCAACGCGCTCGACTACAGCGGGTACCCCGACTGCCGGCCGGAGTACATCGAGGCCTTCGAGCGGATGGCGAACCTGGCCACCAAGGCAGGCGTCGAAGGCACGCAGCGACTGAAGATCCATACGCCGCTGATGCAGCTCACGAAGGAGGGCATCATCCGCCGCGGGCTCGAGCTCGGCGTCGACTACGCGGTCACGCAGTCCTGCTACGACCCGGACGCCGACGGTCGCGCGTGCGGCGGCTGCGATGCCTGCCGGCTGCGACTGCGCGGCTTCGCCGCGGTGGGCGTGTGCGACCCGGCGCCCTACGCGCCGGACGCGGGGGTGAGAGCGTGACCTACGCCGTCAAGGAGATCTTCTACACGCTGCAGGGCGAGGGCGCGAACGCCGGCCGGCCCGCCGTGTTCTGCCGCTTCGCCGGCTGCAATCTCTGGACCGGCCACGAGAAGGATCGCCACCGCGCCGTGTGCACGTTCTGCGACACCGACTTCGCGGGCACCGACGGCACCCTCGGCGGCAAGTACCGCACGGCCGCCGAGCTCGCGGCCGCCGTGGCCGGCGAGTGGCCGCCCGTGAACGGCCGCAGCCGGCCACTCGTGGTCTGCACCGGCGGCGAGCCGCTGCTGCAGCTCGACGGCGAGCTCGTCGCCGCGTTCCACGAGGCCGGTCTCGAGATCGCCCTCGAGACCAACGGCACGCTCGAGCCACCCACCGGCATCGACTGGATCTGCGTCAGCCCCAAGGCCGGCTCGGAAACGGTGCTGCTGCGCGGCGACGAGCTCAAGCTCGTCTACCCGCAACCGCTCGCCCAGCCCGAGCGCTTCGCAGACGCCGACTTCGCGCACTTCTACCTCCAGCCCATGGACGGTCCCGAGCTCGAGGCCAACATCGCCGCGACGATCGCCTACTGCCTCGCGCATCCGCAGTGGCGCCTCAGCCTGCAGACCCACAAGATCACCGGCATCCGCTGAGCGATGGAGATCTTCAAGCAGTTCACGTTCGAAGCCGCCCATCGCCTGCCGATGGTGCCGCCCGAGCACAAGTGCGCCCGCCTCCACGGCCACTCCTTCGCCGTCACGCTCCACGTGCGTGGCGAGATCGACGAGGAGCTCGGCTGGTTCATGGACTTCGCCGGGCTCGAAGCCGCCTTCCGGCCGGCCTACGACGAGCTCGACCACCACTACCTCAACGAGATACCCGGCCTCGAGAACCCCACCAGCGAGAACCTCGCCCGCTGGATCTGGGGGCGTGTGGCCCCTGCGCTGCCCGGGCTGAGCAAGGTCGTCGTGCGCGAGACCTGCAC
>CAZYYP010000229.1:0-5660 GCA_964651695.1 uncultured Gaiellales bacterium
ACCATGCGCGCGACGACGGGCGACATGAACGAGCGCAGGTCGCGGCCGTCGCCGTTGGCCTCCGGCTCGGGCTCGCGGGCCGGCGCGGTGGGCGCGCCCACGACGGCCATCTCCTGGAAGTGCGGGGCGTCGGCGGAGGCCGGCGGCGCGACGTCGGCGCCCTCGCCCGGCGCAGCCTCCGCGGGTGCGGGCTCTGCCGCGCGAGGCGCGGCCGGCGCTGCCGGGGCCGCGCCGCCGGCGCCGCCCCCGGTGTCGATCACGGCGATGCGCGTGCCCACGTCGACGGTCTCGCCTTCCTTCACGAGCACCTCGTGGACCGTGCCGGTCGCCGGGGACGGAACCTCGGTGTCGACCTTGTCGGTCGAGATCTCGACGATCGTCTCATCCGCCTTCACGGCCTCGCCGACCTGCTTGCGCCAGGTCACGACCGTGCCCTCGGACACGCTGACTCCCATCTGCGGCATCACGACATCGACGAGCGTTCCGGTACTCACGGGTATCTCCCAGCGATCAGTAGGCGTAGAGCTTGTGGACTGCCGCCAAGACGTCGTCCACCTGCGGGATGAAGCGTTGCTCGAGCGGGGGCGAGAAGGGCACGGGCGTGTCGGGCGCGGTCAGGCGCACGACGGGCGCGTCGAGGTTCTCGAAGACCTCCTCGGCGATCGTCGCCGCGATCTCGGCGCCGAAGCCGGCCGTGCGGGTGTCCTCGTGCAGGACGAGTGCCTTGCCGGTGCGCGCGACCGCGGCGAGCACGGCCTCGCGGTCCCATGGCACGATCGTGCGCAGGTCGATGACCTCGACCGAGATGCCGTGCTCCTCGGCGGCACGCCCGGCAGCGGCACTGGCCGTGTGCACCATCGCGCCCCAGGTGATGACGGTCAGGTCGTCGCCGGGGTGCGCGACGCGGGCGACGCCGAACGGCACGGTGATGTCGCCCTCGGGCACCTCGTCCTTGATGCGGCGGTAGAGGTGCTTGTGCTCGAAGAAGAGCACGGGGTTCTCGTCGCGGATCGACTGGATCAGCAACCCCTTGGCGTCGGCCGGGGTCGACGGGCACACGATCTTGAGGCCCGGGATGTGCGCGAACGACGACTCCGGGTTCTGCGAGTGGAAGGGGCCGCCCGAGAAGCCGCCGCCCGAGGGGCAGCGCACGACGATCGGCACGGAGGCGCCGGTGCGCCAGTGCTGCTTGGCCGCGATCGTCACGAGGTGATCCCAGCAGCACGAGATGAAGTCGGCGAACTGCATCTCGGCGACCGGCCGCAGACCCATCATCGCCGCGCCCGTGCAGGCTCCGACGATGGCCGTCTCGGCCAGCGGGGCGTCGATCACGCGCCACTCGCCGAACTCCTCCTGGAAGCCCTTCGTGACCTTGAACGCGCCGCCGTAGACGCCGACGTCCTCGCCGATCACGAGTACGCGGTCGTCGCGGCGCATCTCCTCGCGGAGGCCATCGGAGATGGCCTCGAGGTAGGTTCTCACAGCCACGGGACCCTCACTTACGTCATGGTAGTCCGGACCGCCGATCGGCGCAGCCGCGCCCGCGCGGCGCGCTCAGCGGTAGACGCCATGCGTGAGCGTCGCCGGGTCGGGCCATTCGCTGGCCAGCGCGAGCTCGACGGCCACGTCGACCTCGCGGGCGACCTCGCTGCGCAGCGCCTCGTCGGCCCCCTCGTCGAAGCTGCCGCCCGCCGCGAGCAGGCGCGCGCGCAGCAGTGCGATCGGGTCGCGCTCACGCCAGGCCGCCATGACCTCGGGCGGCACGTAGAACGCGTCGTCGTGGACCGCGTGGCCCTCCATCCGCATCGTCACGAGCTCGAGCAGCATCGGCCCGCCGCCGCTGCGCGCGTTCTCGATCGCCTCGTGCGCCGCGCGGTAGACCGCGGCGACGTCCGTGCCGTCGATGACGCGCCCCGGGAAGCCGTAGGCGGCGGCACGGTCGGCGAGGTGCGTGACGCCGTACTCGAGGTGCGCCGGCGTGGAGTAGGCGAAGCCGTTGTTGTCGAGCACGAACACGATCGGCAGGCGACGCACGCCGGCGAGGTTCATCGCCTCGTGGGCATCGCCGCGGGCCGAACCGCCGTCGCCGAACCAGCCGAGCGCGACGCGCGGCTCGTTGCGCACGCGGAAGGCGAGCGCGCACCCGACCGCGACCGGCAGCATCGCGGGGAGGTGCGAGACCATGGTGAGCGTGCCGAGGGAGGCGTCGCCAAGGTGCACGTTGCCGTCGCGGCCCTGCGTCGGCCCGCCGCTGCGCCCGAGGTACTGGGCGAGGATGCGCCAGGGCGCCATTCCGCGCACGATGTGCACGCCGAGGTCGCGCTGGGTCGGGCAGCCGACGTCCTGGGCCGCCATCGCCCACGCCACGCCCACGGCGGCGGCCTCGTTGCCGCGACCGGTGTAGAAGGACCCGGGGATCCTGCCCTGGCGGTACAGCGAGTGCCCGCGCTCCTCGATCGAGCGCGTCAGCAGCATCGCGCGGTACATCCCGCGGAGCACGGCCTCGTCGATCCCTCCGGTGCTGACCGGATCGTCACTGCGCGAGCGCTTGCTCACGACCGCCATGAACCCACCGTAGCTCCATTATGCGGCCTATGCAATGCCACGGCCGGGGTCGCTGCCGGGAATGGCGGCGGGTGCCCCGGCGTATGCTGCGGGCGTGCTCCCGAAGGACGAACTGGGGAACCGCGCCGCCTTCTGCGCCGGCTGCGGCTGGGGCCGGCGCTTCCTTGCCGGCGTCGCCGCCGACGTGCCCGCGACCTGCCCGGATTGCGGTCAGCCGGTCATCGCGGCGTGCCCGAGCTGTGCCGAGGGCGTCACGTCGCTGATGCAGATCACGTGCTCCGGCTGTGGCGAGGCGCTGCGCGACCCGGAGTTCTTCGGCCGGCCGATCCGCCGCAAGCCGGAGCGCCACGCCGCGCTCTCCGAAGCGATCGCCTGTGCGGGCGAGGCCGCTGCGGCGTTCGCAGCCGACGAGGCGCCCGCGTGCGGCGGCGAGGCCGCTGCGGCGTTCGCAGCCCAGGAGCAGGCACCCCAGCGCAGCTGAGCGCTCGCGCTCAGGCGTGGGACGGGCGGATCTCCGAGAAGTGGATCACCGTGACCGTCTCGTCGTCCGAGATGTCGCGGTTGTAGAGCTGCCCGAGGAAGACGACGAACTCGTCGAGGGTGCGCAGCTCGGGGTTGTCGTGCTGCAGCTCGCGCGGCGAGACGTCGCCCAGGCGCTTGACCTCGACCTTGTCGACGACAGCGTCGAAGACGTGCGTGCGCGGGCCGAAGCGCTGCCCGCAGAGGACCTTCAGGCAGAGGCCCTTGCGGTACTTCGCGCTCTTGTCGCCGAGCCGGATGGTGACCGTCTTGCGGCGGCTGCGCAGCTGATCGGCGACGAGCGGGTTGTAGAAGTTGAGCGCCTCCACCGGGGCGAGTGTACCGGCGCGGCGTCGCACGCCGCCCCGAGCGGCGCCGGCGCCGGTCGCGTGCGCGAAGCTGCCCGCGTGAACGCTGCTCTCCCCACGCGCGCGCAGGCGGTGCCCGGGGCGCGCGAGGTGATCGCGCTCGCGCTGCCGGCGCTCGGCGCGCTCGCCGCCGAGCCGCTCTACGTCCTCGGCGACACGGCGATCGTCGGTCATCTCGGGCGCACGCCACTCGCGGGTCTCGCGATCGCCGGCGTGCTGCTCTCGGAGGTGGTTGGGCTCTGCACGTTCCTGGAGTACGGGACGACCGCGAAGGCCGCGCGCCTGTATGGCGCGGGGTCCCACGACGAGGCGCTCGACGTCGGCGTGCAGGCGACGTGGCTCGCGATCGCGCTCGGAAGCGTGCTCGTGCTCGTGCTCGAGCTCGCCGCGGGGCCGGCTCTGCGCCTGATCGCGGGCTCGCATCACGGTGCCTCCCTCGAGCAGGCGCTGACCTGGTTCCGCATCGCTGCCGTCGGCGCGCCGTGCATGCTCGTGATCGCGGCCGCCCAGGGCTGGCTGCGGGCCTTCCAGGACACGCGCACCGGCCTCGTGGTGCTCGTGGCCTCGAATCTCGCGAGCGTGGCCCTGTCTCTGACCCTGATCCGCGGCTTCGGCCTCGGCATCGAGGGGTCGGCGATCGCGAACGTGGCCTCGCAGGTCGCCGCCGCCGGCGTCTTCGTGGCCCTGCTCGTCCGGCGCGCGCCGAGCCTCGCGCCGTCGTGGGAGCGGATGATCCCGCAGTTGCGCGCCGCTCGCGACCTCGGCCTGCGCTCGTTCGCGTTCACCGCGGCCTTCCTGCTCGCCGCGAGCGTCGCCGCGCGCATGGGCGACGCCCAGGTCGCCGCGCACCAGATCGGGTTCCAGCTCTGGATCTTCGTCGCGCTCGTGCTCGACTCGGTGGCGATCGCCGCGCAGGCGCTGATCGGGCGGCTGCTCGGCGCGGGCGCGGTGGACGCCGCCGCCACCCTGGCGCGCCGCCTGCTCGTCGCCGGGCTCGTCTTCGGCATCGCGGTCGGTGCGCTCTTCGCCGCCGGCCGGCACGTCGTGCCGTCGCTCTTCACCTCTGACGCGGACGTGCGGCACCAGGCGGGCGTGCTGTGGCCGTGGCTCGTCGGGATGATGCCGGTGGCCGGGTGCCTGTTCGCGCTCGACGGCGTCTTCTTCGGCGCCGGCGATCTCGCCTACCTGCGCCGCATGACGCTGATCGCCTCGCTCGGCGCGTTCCTGCCGATCCTGATCCTGGCGCAGGTGCTGCACCTCGGTCTCGGCGGCGTGTGGGCCGGGATCGCCGCCTTCATCGGCGTCCGCATGGTGCTCGGCGGGCTGCGCTGGCGGTCGGGGCGCTGGCTCGTCGGGGGCACGCTGATGGTGGACGAAAAGCCCGCTCAGACCGTCCCGGCACCTTTCGGGTGATTTCTGGCACTCGCGGCCACGAGTGCCAGGTTCGGACTTGCGGGATCTCCAGAGCGTGCCTATGATGCCTCGGCTGGCACTCTCGCCATGAGAGTGCCGAAGATGGGAAATCGAACCGGAGGCACGGAGAGCATGGATCTGAAGCCTTTGGGCGACCGCATCATCGTCGAGGTCCTCGAAGAGGAGCAGACCACGGTGAGCGGCATCGTCCTGCCCGATACAGCACAGGAGAAGCCGCAGCGCGCGAAGGTTCTCGCGGTCGGCCCGGGCCACTACGAGGACGGCGCGCTCGTGCCCCTCGACGTCGCCGTCGGCGACGAAGTGGTCTTCTCGAAGTACGGCGGCACCGAGATCAAGTTCGGCGTCGACGAGTACCTGATCCTGCGCGAGTCCGACGTTCTCGCGAAGGTCGTGTCCAGCAAGGCCAAGGCCAAGGCCAAGGCCTGAGCCGCCCGAACGCGAACTGACGACAAGGAGTAAGCGAAACAATGGCTCACAAGGAGCTCAAGTTCGGCGAGGAAGCACGCCGCTCCCTCCAGCGCGGCGTCGACAAGGTTGCCGACGCCGTCAAGGTGACGCTCGGCCCCAAGGGCCGCTACGTCGTGCTCGACAAGAAGTTCGGCGCACCGACCATCACCAACGACGGTGTCACGATCGCACGTGAGATCGAGGTCGAGGACGTCTTCGAGAATCAGGGTGCACAGCTCGTGCGCGAGGTCGCCACGGCGACCAACGACGTGGCCGGCGACGGCACGACGACCGCGACCGTGCTCGCCCAGGCGATCACCCGTGAAG
>CAZYYP010000230.1:0-5653 GCA_964651695.1 uncultured Gaiellales bacterium
CGGACTGCGGCGTGGAGTCGAGAGACCGAAGCGAGGCACGCGGAACATCCGCCAACGCGCTGTCGAGCAAGACGTCACGCGTCCCGGCGCGGTCGCGCGTCGGCGGCTCGCGCGTCCCACTTGCGCGTCCCTTTGCGCGTCCCTTTACGCGTCTCCGTGCGGTGCTGAGCGGTGGTCTGCGGTAGCCATGTGCCGCGACCGACGACGGTAGGCCATCACTGAAACTGCTGCTAACACGCAATTTTAGGCTTCGAAGCGAGGGAAGGCGACGAGCGGATTTGAACCGCTGTACACGGCTTTGCAGGCCGTTGCCTAACCCCTCGGCCACGTCGCCACGCAGCGGCAGTCTAGTAGCTGACCCCGCACCCGGCGGCCGCAGCCGCCGGCGACCTCAGAAGCCCTTGAAGAGCTTGAGCAGCTGGAGCATCGCCGGCCCGAGGATGACGATGAACATGGCCGGGAAGATGAAGATCACGGTCGGGAACAGCATCTTGATCGGCGCCTTCATGGCCTTCTCCTCGGCCCACATCTGGCGCTTGTTGCGGCTGTCCTGAGCCTGCACGCGGAGGATGCGGGAGAGGGACATGCCGAGCTGCTCGGCCTGGATGATCGAGCGGGCGAAGCCCGTGGTCTCCGGCATGTCGAGGCGGTCGGCGAAGTTCTTGAGGGCCTGGATGCGGCTCTCGCCGATGCGCATCTCGTGCAGGACGATGGAGAGCTCCTCGAGCAGCGGGCCCTCCGAGCGCTCGGTGATGCGCGCCATCGCGGAGTCGAAGCCGAGTCCCGCCTCGACCGACACGCAGAGGAGGTCGAGGACTTCGGGGAGCTGCACGAGCATGTCCTGGCGGCGGGTACGCACCATGCGCCCGAGGATGAAGTCGGGGATGATGAACGCGAGGCCGGCGCCCGCGAGGGCGAAGATCAGGCCACTGCCGACGGGCATGAGGCCGGTGCTCGCGAGGAACACGCCGAGCAGCGCCGCGCCGGCGACTGCGGCGCCCTTGATGGCGAGGAACGTCGTGGGGGTGAGGCGATGCCCGAGGCCGGCGGAGATCAGCCGGCGGCGGATCTCGTCGGGGTTCTGCGTCATCGGCAGCGCAGTCACCATGGCGGCGAGCTTGCGTGCCGCGGGGGCGACGAGGCGGTTCGTGACGTCGCGCGTCAGTTCCTGCTCGCGCACCGACGGGCCGCCGTAACGGCGGGCGCGGGCGAGCGAGCCGGCGATCTGCTTCTGGCGCACGGTCGTCGCGTCGAGGACCATGTAGACCGCGACGGTGAAGAGCACGATGGCGAAGACGAGAAGCATCGGGGCCTCAGTACTTGAAGTTGACGATCTTGCGACAGACGGCGGCGCCGAGTGCCATGGAGCACAGCCCGACGGCGACCATGATGTGGCCCGCGCTCTGCGCCCAGAGCGGCCGCACGTACCCGCGGTCGACCAGGAAGATCATGCAGAACAGCACGCCCGGCATTCCGACGAGCACGTACGCGGAGGCACGTCCCATCGCGGTCAGGGCCTTCACCTTGCGCGCGAACTGGACGCGGCTGCGCACGGTGTCGGAGACCATGTCGAGGATGTCGGAGAGCGAGCCGCCGACCTGGCGCTGGATGTTCACCGCGAGGACGACGAACTCGAAGTTCTTCGACTCGAGGCGATCGGCCATGCCCTGCAGGGCCTCGTCGGCGGGGCGGCCGAGACGCGTCTCGGTCTCCACGCGCTGGAACTCCGAGGCCATCGGCTCCGGGCCGTCCAGGGCGATCGTGGACATCGCCTGCTGGAACGACTGGCCGGCGCGCAGCGACGATGCGACGGCGCCGAGCGTGTCGCCGAGCTGATCCTCGAACTTCTTGCGCCGCTTGTTGGCCTTGCGGCGCACGAGGAACTCGGGGATGAAGGCCGCGATGGCCGCGAGTGCGATGGCGATGATGAGCCCCGCACCGAGTGCGAGCACGAGCAGGAAGGCGAGCAGTGCTCCGCCGCCCTGGATCGCGGCGAGCTCGGCTGCGCGCATCGGCATGTCGGCGCGCTCGAGCATGCGGGCGAGGCGCTTGAAGTACGCCGAGCCGCCGAACGAGCGCTCACCGCGCAGGACGAGGAGGTGGCGCAGCGAGAGGCTGCGCTCGCGCTCGGCGCGGCGCGCGACCGCTGCGCCGCTCCCGCCCGTGGTGTACCGGTCGAGCCGTTTCGCGAGGATGGTCTCACGCGGCTGGCGCATCATGAGCAGCAGCACGCCGAGCACGGCGAGGCCGATCACGATCGCGAGCGCGAGGCCCGTGGAGCTGCGCTTGCTGAGGTCCGAGATCGTGCCGCCTGCGGCCACGATCTGGGCCGCCGGGGCGCGCAGATCGATCTGCTGGGTGCCCGAGGCGTAGCCGTTCATGCTCACCTGGACCGGCACGACGCCATCGCCGTGCGAGGTGTACTGGAGCCGGTAGGTGTTGCGGATCTCCTCGGCGATCTGCGTGTACACCGTGCTGATGCCCTGAGCCGAGCGATCGGCCGCGAAGACGTGGCCGCCGGTCTGGTGGGCGATCGACGTCAGCGCCGCGGGCGGCGTCGTGGTGCCGATCGCGATCGCGTCGACCGTGACGCCCGAGGACTTCGCGACCGCGACCGCGGAGGCGAGCGTGGTCTTGGTGGTGTCGTTGCCGTCGGTGAGGACGACGAGCACCTTCGTCAGCGTCGGCTCGGTCGACAGCTCGCGACTCGCCTGGATGATCGAGTTGTAGAGCGCCGTGCCCTGCACGGTGTCGAGCGGGATCTGCTGCAGAGCGCTCGCGAGCACGTCGCGATCGGTATCCGGCGAGTGCACCGGATTTGCGGTGTGGCCGAAGGAGTAGATGCCGATCAGGTCGTTCGGGCGCTTGGCCTTCACGAATGAGGCGGCCGCCTGCCGCGCAGCGGCGAGCGGTGCGCCCTTCATCGAGCGGCTGACATCGATCAGGACGCCGATCGCGGCCTGCGAGCCACCGCCCGTCTGCGTGATCGTCTGGTTCTGGCCCTTCTCGCTCAGGGTCAGGTCGACGCGCTTGAGCTTGTCGCTGTTCGGTGCGATCACGGTCGCGGTGATGAGCGGGTAGCGCGACGTGTCGACCTGCGCGATCTGGATGCGAGGCTGTGCGGCCGCGCCGGCTGCGCTCACCGAGATGGCGAGCACGGCCGCGAAGCCGCCGACGAGCGTGAGCGCCCGCTTCATGCCGAGCCACTGCCTCATGCCGAGGCCCTCCCGAATGCCGTCGGGCGTGCCGGCGCAGAGCCGTCGCGCTCGGGCTCGAGCTGGAAGAACTGCGGCGGCAGGTGCACGCCGTTCTCGCCGAGCTTGGAGAGGAACTGCGGCTTGATGCCGGACGCGCGCAACGGGCCGAGCAGCCTGCTGCCACCCGAGCCGGCCTCGTCGCCGTCCTCGATCGGCTTCGCAGAGAAGAGATCCTGCAGCGTCACGACGTCGGACTCCATGCGCAGCACCTCGGTGATGTGCGTGATGCGACGCGTGCCGTCGACGAGGCGCGATACCTGCACCACCATGTCGAACGCCGAGGCGATCTGCTCGCGGATCGCCTTGAGCGGCAGCTCGACGCCGCCGGTCAGGACGAGGGTCTCGACGCGCGACAGGGCGTCGCGCGGCGTGTTCGCGTGGATCGTCGTCAGCGAGCCGTCATGGCCCGTGTTCATGGCCTGGAGCATGTCGATCGTCTCGGGGCCACGACACTCGCCGACGATGATGCGGTCGGGCCGCATGCGCAGGCAGTTCCTGACGAGGTCGCGGATGCTGACCATGCCCTTGCCCTCGATGTTCGCGGGGCGCGTCTCGAGCGTGATCACGTGCTCCTGGCGCAGCTGGAGCTCGGCCGCGTCCTCGACCGTGACGATGCGCTCGCCCTCCGGGATCGCTCCCGAGAGCACGTTGAGCGTGGTCGTCTTGCCCGAGCCGGTGCCGCCCGAGATGAGGATGTTGAGCTTGCCGCGCACACAGGCCTCGAGCAGCTGGGCCGCCCGCGGGGTGAGCGTGCCGAAGCGGAGGAGATCCTCCATCGTCAGCGGGTCGCGGCGGAACTTACGAATGGTGAGCGTGGGGCCCGTCACCGCCAGCGGCGGGATGATGGCGTTCACGCGCGAGCCGTCGGGCAGGCGGGCGTCGACCATCGGCGAGGCCTCGTCGATGCGCCTGCCGACGCGCGAGATGATCTTGTCGATGATCCGCAGGAGGTGCTGGTCGTCGACGAAGCCCGCGTCGGTGCGCAGCAGCTTGCCGCGGCGCTCCACCCAGATCGAGTGGGGGCCGTTGACCATGATCTCGCTGACCGTCTCGTCGCGCAGGAACGGCTCGAGCGGGCCGTAGCCCAGGATGTCGTCGGCGATCTCGCGCGTGACCTGCGCGCGCTCCTGACGCGTCAGCGGCGTCTTGTCGAGAGCGATCGCCTCCTCGACGGCCTCGAGCACGCGCGGCTCGATGCTGGCGTCGCGCCCCTCGTCGCCACCGGCGGCGAAGAGGCGCGGGCCGAGCCGCGTGATCACGTCATGGTGGACGCGCGACTTGAGGTCGGCGAACGGGTCGGTGGGGGCCGACGGGCGCTCGGGCTCCGAATGCTGCTCGCGTGTGACCGGAGCGACAGGATCCGGGTTGCGCGACTGGATGCGGTCCTGGAGGCTCAATTCACGCCGCCTTCTTGTCCTTCGACTTGGAGAGCTTCGACACGCCGGCCTTGAACAGGCTGTGGCGGCCGGCGGACGGCTGCTTGTCGGCGGGGCGCGACTTGGAGGCCTTGCCCTCGCCACTGGACTTCGTATCGGCGGCGCTCTGGGCGCCGGGGAGCAGGAGCTCCGCGAGCTCCTTGATGGCCTTCGCCGCGGGCGACCGCGAGTTGGACGATGTGATCGGGACGCCGCGGTTGACGGCGGCGCCGATCTCCTTGTCGCCCGGGATCACGATCGTGATCGGGATGTCGAGCGTGCGTGCGATGTCGCTCTCGCGCAGGTCGGTCCGCGGCAGCGGCCGGTTGACGACCAGGGCGATGCGCTCGCGCGGGTACTGCAGCAGGTTGAGCGTCTGCAGCGCGAGCTTGGCGTTCTTGACGGTGGGGATGTCCATCGTCGTCAGCAGCACGAGGCGGTCGCTGCGGTCGAGCGCGGCCAGCGTGGTCGCGTCGAAGTGCGGCGGGGTGTCGAGCACGACGATGTCGTAGGCGGCCTTGGCCACGTCGACGAGCTGGCCGATGCGGTCCTCGGTCACGAGCTCGGCATCCTCGGGCCGGAGCGGGGCGGCGAGGACGTCCACACCCGAGGGGTGGTGGACGACGTAGCCGCCGAGCTTGTCCGGGTCGAGCTCACCGGTGGTCGTGACGAGATCCACGATCGTCTGCGTCGGATCGATGCCCATCATGATCCCGACGTCTCCGAACTGGAGGTCGAGGTCGATCAGGAGCGTGTGGCGCTTGAGCGGGCCGGCGTAGGCGCCGGCGAGGCCGGTCGCCATGGTCGACTTGCCGACGCCGCCCTTGGGCGAGAAGACCGTGATCACACGGCCCTCGCCGCCCGAGCGCGCCGGGGCCGCCTGCTGCTGTCCCGGGTTGCGCGGCGCGTTGTGGTTGAGCACGTGCGCGCGCCGCAGCGTGAACACGAGCGACTCGGTCAGCTGGGGCAGGATGGCCACGT
>CAZYYP010000231.1:0-5477 GCA_964651695.1 uncultured Gaiellales bacterium
GGACGCTCGCGCTGGCGCTGATCCTGCTCGGGGTCATGGCCTGGCGGGCGCCCGCCGGGGGCGCGTTCGTACGCGTCCTCCAGCTGCCGACCTCGAACGACCGTTACGCGGTCTTCGGCGCTGTCGTCACGCTGACGCAGATCATCGCGCTCGCCTTCGCCTTCGTGCTCACGATCGGCACGACGGCGTTCCTCCGCTTCACGAAGATCGGGACGGCGATGCGCGCACTCGCGAGCGACCGGGAGATCACGGCCACGCTCGGCGTCCCGGTGCGCCGCGTCGAGCTCGCGGCCTGGCTGGGCTCGGGCCTCGTGTGCGGCGGCGCGGGCCTCCTGCTCGCCGACCTGTTCACCTCGCTCGACTACACCGCGCTCACCTTCCTCGTCATCTCGTCGCTCGCGGCCGCGCTCATCGGCCGGCTGCGATCGCTCTGGGTGACGCTCGCCGGCGGTCTCGCGGTCGGCTTCTTCCAGGCCGTCGCGACGCCGTACGCGTCGATCACGAACTACCGCACGGCGGCGCCGTTCGTGCTCGCGATCGTCGCGTTGCTGTACCTCGGGCGCCACCGCACCGTCACGCTCTCGCGGACGGCCGGGTAGCGGCATGCTCAAGACGGACCTAGGCTCCGCTTTCATGACGCGGGGCGTCATCGGCCGCAGCGTGGCCATCGTCGCATTCCTCGGAATCGCACTCGTCGTCTTCCCCGCCACCCTCGGCGGGGACTGGATCAAGACCCTGACGAGCGTCGCCATCTACGCGGTCGTCGCCGCGGGCCTCGTGACGCTGTACGGCCGGGTCGGCATGATCTCGCTCGGCCAGATCGCACTGCTCGCGATCGGGACCTGGACCGCGACGCGCCTCTCGTACGCCACCAGCCTGCCATTCCCGGTCCTGCTGCTCGTGACGGGCGCGATCACCTGCGTGATCGGCGTGCTGATCGGGCTGCCGGCGCTCCGGCTGAGCGGTCTCTACCTCGCGCTCATCACGCTGATGGCTGCCGGAGCCGTCAACGTCGTGCTGACCACGATCAATTTCCCGAACGGCGGCAAGGGCTTCGTCGGCCACACGGCGTCGCCCAGCCTCGCGGGGCTGAAGCCCGTCAGCCGGCCGGGCATGGCCGTTGGCGACACGGCCTTCTACCGCTACACGGTCGTCGTCTGCGCGCTCATGTTCCTGCTCATCGGCGCCCACTTCATCACGAAGCCGGGGCGCGCCTGGGCGTCGATCCGCGAGAGCGAGCCGGCCGCGCTCGCGGCAGGCGTGAACATCGTCCGGTACAAGCTGTGGGCCTTCGCCCTGGCCTCGTTCACGACCGGCGTCGCCGGCGGGTTGTTCGCTGCGCAGCTGGGCCAGCCGACCGCCTTCGGCTTCCCCACGCAAGACTCGCTCACGCTGCTCGCGGCGGCGCTCATCGGCGGCATCTACTCGCTCTGGGGCGCCGTCATCGCCGGTGCATTCAGCCAGCTCGCCCCGTTCATCTTCCAGGCCGAATGGGGCGTCGACCCGAACTTCCTCCTGATCATCTTCGGCGTCGGGCTGTTGCAAGTGCTGCTCACGGCGCCGCGGGGCATCGTGGTCCAGATGCCCAAGGACATCGCGAACCTCGGGCGCCTCGGTCTGCGTCTCTACCGGACGGTCGCCGGACAGCGGGGGAGCACGTGATCGAAGTCGAGGGACTGACCGTCCGCTTCGCCGGCGTGACCCCGATCGACGACGTCAGCGTCGTCTTCCCAAGCGGCACCTGCGGTCTGATCGGGCCGAACGGCGCCGGCAAGACGACGTTCTTCAACGTCCTCAGCGGCTTCGTCAAGCCCGCCGGCGGCACGATCCGCGCCTTCGGCGACGACCTGCTCAAGATGGTCGACTACCGGCGCGCGCGCTGGGGGCTCCGGCGCACGTTCCAGACCGAGATGGCGATCGAGCAGCTGTCCGTGTTCGACAACATCGCGATGATCCACGAGCACTCCGGCGCGGGCCGCACGACGAGACGCGCCGACGTCCTGAGCGCGATCGAGTACGTCGGCCTCGAGGTCGCCCCGCACGCCAAGGTCGGCGGGCTCGGCGCCCGCGACCGGCGCCTGGTGGAGATCGCGCGGGCCGTTGTCGGTGCGCCCAAGGTCGTCCTGCTCGACGAGCCGGCCGCGGGGCTTCCCGACGAGGAGACCGAGCATCTGAGCGGCGTGATCCAGCGGATCCCCGAGCAGTTCGGGGCGCTCGTGATTCTCGTCGATCACGACATGAGCCTCGTCCAGGCGTGCTGCACGACGACCGCCGTCCTCGACTTCGGCAAGCTGATCGCGACCGGACCGACGGCGGACGTCCTGCGCGACGAGAACGTCATGCGGGCCTACCTCGGCACCGAAGACGTGGAAGCGCCGGAGGACGCCACCGTCGAGGCCGCCGACGGGGGTGCGGAGTGAGCGCGGCCGAGACGGTCTCCGGGCCCGAGCTGCGCTTCGACAAGCTGTGCGTCTCGCGCGGCGGCCGGCGCGTGCTCCACGACGTCTCGCTGACGATCCCGCCGGGCGAGATCACCACGCTGCTCGGCCCGAATGGCGCCGGCAAGTCGTCGCTCGTGCTGGCCGTGGGCGGCGTGCTCCGCCCGACCAGCGGCCGCGTGCTGCTGGGGGACGCCGAGCTCACGCGCAAGCGGCCCGAGCAGGTGCGCGGCGCCGGCGTCGCGATCGTGCCCGAGGGCCGGCGGCTCCTGCCCGGGCTGACGGTGCAGGACAACCTGCGCGTCGCGACCTACGCACTCTCCAAGGCCGACGCGAAGAGCGGGATCGCCCAGGCGCTCGAGCTCTTTCCCGAGCTCGAGAAGCGCTGGCACATCACCTGCCGGCTGCTCTCGGGCGGCGAGCAGCAGATGGTCGTGCTCGCGCAGGCGCTCGTCTCGCACCCGCGCGTGATCCTCGTCGACGAGCTGTCGCTCGGTCTCGCGCCGGTCGTCGTCAAGCGCCTCGCGCCCGTGCTGCAGGCCGTGGCCGCCACCGGCGTGGGCGTGCTCCTGATCGAGCAGTTCGCGCACGTCGCGCTCGGGCTCGCACATCGGGCGTACGTGCTCGAGGGCGGCCGCATCCGCTACGAGGGCACCGCGAAGGAGCTGACCGAGCAGCCCGAGCTGCTGCGCTCGGCCTACCTCCTGCGCGGCAAGGCCGCGCCGGCGCTCGACAGCTCCACGCTGCTCGACACCTCCGCGCCCCCGCCGGCCTGAGGCTCGTCAGGGGATCAGCACGGCGCGGCCGGTGATCTCGCCGTCGTGCAGCTTCGCGAGCACGTCGTTGACCGAGTCGAGCGGGTGCGACTCCGTCTTGAGGACGAGGCGGCCGGCGGCGTGGAGTTGCATGACCTCCCAGAGGTCGAGCCAGGTGCCGACGAGATTCCCCAGCACCGTCTGCTCGCCCCCGACCAGCGCGGCCGAGGGGGCCGAGACCATGCCGCCGAAGCCGACGATGGAGTAGGTGCCGCCGCGCGCGAGCATCGCCAGCGAGTCGCGGTGGGACTGATCGGTGCCGACGAAGTCGAACACGAGCTCGGCGCCGCGGCCGCCCGTGATCTCGCGCACCGCGTCGACCGAGCCGCGGCCGTCGAGGACGTCCCCGGCGCCGAGCTCCGTGGCGAGCGCACGGCGGCGGGCATCCGTGTCGATGGCGATCGTGGCGCCCGCACCGAGCTCGCGCAGGAGCTGCAGTGCGATGTGGCCGACACCGCCGACGCCGATCACGACCGCGGCCGTGCCCGGCGTGGCGAGGTGCCTCAGGCGCCGCACCGCGTGGTAGGCCGTGAGCCCGGCATCGGCGTGCGGCGCGACCGCGGCGGGCTCGACGCCCGCGGGCAGCGGCAGCAGCGAGCGCTCCGGGACGAGAACGTAGTCGGCGAAGCCTCCGTCGACCGTCAGGCCGGTGAACTGGTGGTGGATGCAGAGCATGTCGACCCCGCGCCGGCAGGGCACGCAGAGCCCGCAGCTGTGGGGCGGGAAGACGAGCACGGCATCGCCCCTGGCGACGGTCGTCACGCCGCTGCCGAGCTCGTGCACCCAGCCCGCGTTCTCGTGACCGAGGACGCGCGGGAGCGTGACGCCCGCAGGCTCCATCAGGCCCTCGATCGCGTGCAGGTCGGTCGCGCAGACGCCGGCGCCGCCGATGCGGACGACGACGTCGGTGGCGAGCACCGGCTCGGGCACCGGCCGCTCGACGAACTCGAGCGGCTGGTTGTACTCGCGCATGAGTGCCGCTTTCATGGTTCTCCCCTCGTGCTCGTGGGCGGGTCGAGCGAGCGGACGAGCTCGCACAGGTAGTCGAGGTGGCGGCGCATCGCCCGCTGGGCAGCCGCGGGCTGATGCAGCCGGATGGCGCGCTGGATCACGCGGTGCTGGTCGAGGATCGCGCCGCCGTCGATCGAGGCGCCGATCGTGTCGATCAGTGAGGGCTGCAGCACGTCGAGCGTCCAGGCCGTGAAGGCCCGCAGCAGCTCGTTGCGCGCCGCGCTCGCGATCACGCGGTGGAACCGGGTGTCGGCGATGCGGAACGCCTCCGAGGCGGGGTCGTTGCCCTCAGCCTCGGCGATCGCCGCGAGCAGGTCCGCTGCAGTCGCGTCGGTCGCATGCTGGGCCGCGAGGCCGGCCAGCGGCACCTCGAGCGAGATGCGCGCCTCGACGAGCTCCATCAGCGACACGTCGTCGGTCTCGAGCATGACCGCGATCGACTCGCTGACGTTGCGGCGCATGCCCTCGCTCTGGGTGCTCTCGACGAAGATCCCGCCGCCCGGGCCCTGCGAGGCGCGGATCAGATGGCTGCTCGCGAGCAGGCGCAGGCCCTCGCGCAGCGTCGGCCGGCTGACCCCGAACTCGGCGGCGAGCTCCTGCTCGGTGCCGAGGCGCTCGCCCGGTCGCAGGTCGCGCGACGAGAGATAGCGCCGGATCTCGAACGCCACCTGCTCGCTGGCGTCCCGCCGAACCGGCCCGAAGCGCGTCGGCGATGAGCCGGAGGTCGCCCTCGGCCGGCGTGCGCTCACGGCGCGAACGTGGGGTCGGGGGCCACCGCGACCTCGAGCAGCAGCGGCTCGTCGCGCCCCGCGAGGTCCGGGAGCGCCTCGTCGAGCAGCTCGAGCAGCTCGGCGTGCTCGCGCACGCTGCGCGCGGGGCACCCGAGCGCCCGCGCCAGGCCGGCGACGTCGATCGCGAAGCCCGGCCAGGGGGCCGTCCCCCCGCTCTGCTCGGCGAGCCGGTCCATGATCGCGTAGCCGCCGTTCGAGAGGATGACGAAGAGGGCGCCCACGCGGTACTGCCCCGCGCTCCAGAGCGCCTGGATCGAGTACAGCGACGATCCGTCGCCGACGATCGCGACGACCGGGCGCTCGGGCCGCGCCATGCGCAGGCCGATCGCGGCGGGCAGGGCGAAGCCGAGCCCGCCCATGGCGGGGCTGAGCGAGCCGAGCGACTCGCGGGCCGGCAGGCGCACGAGCAGCTCGGGGCGGCT
>CAZYYP010000232.1:0-5459 GCA_964651695.1 uncultured Gaiellales bacterium
ACGGGTATCGCGGCCGCAGAACCGTCTGACGACGGGAGAACGGGGTCTGACCCCGAGTTCCCGCTCCGGCCGAGGCGGGGGCGGACGTCGCGGCTGCACCTGTCGACGGGCGCAGCGCGCTGCCGGTGAAGCGAGCCGGTAGCCTGCAGCGTGCGGCGGATCGCCGAACTTCATTTCGTGCCCGACCCGTGGCGGATCGTCGCCTTCGTGGCGATCGCGTTCGCGGTCGCCTGGATTCTCTCCCGCGCGTCGAAGCGCCTCGCCGAGCGAGCCGTCAGCCGGTACGAGAGGAAGCACCTCGATCCCGGCGGCCAGAGCACCGGGGTGATCGTGGCGCTCAAGCGCCACGAGACGATCGTCGCACTCGTCCAGACGAGCGTTCGCTACGTCGCCTACATCCTCGCCACGCTCTTCGCTGTCGCACAGGTGGCGGGCGTGCGGGGCAGCAGCGCGATTGCCGGTGCATCGCTGCTCGTCCTGCTGCTCGGCTTCGCGCTGCAGCGCTTCCTGATCGATCTCCTGAGCGGCGTGTTCATGCAGTTCGAGGGCTGGTTCGCGATCGGCGACTCGGTCATCATCGAGCCGTCCGGGCTCGCCGGGATCATCGAGGAGACCTCGCTGCGGTCGACCAAGCTGCGCTCGCTCGGCGGTGACGTCATCTACGTCAACAACTCGCAGATCGCGGCCGTCCGCGTCCTGCCGCGCGGCGTCCGCGAGGTCAGCATCGAGCTCGTCGTGAGCGACGAGGCCGAGGGCCGCCGGCTCTTCGAGGACGCGGCGCGCATCATGCCGGTCGGCCCGACGCAGTTCGTGCGCGCGCCGTGGATCGATAGCGTCGAGCGGCTCGACGCGACGATGGTGCTGCTGCGAGCCCGCGCAGCGGTCGCGCCCGGCCGCGAATGGCTCGCGGACGGCTTCCTCACGAACGTGTTGCGGGAGAGCGCGGCAGAGGGCTTGATCGTGCACGGGCCGGTCGTGATGGAGGTCGACGAGCTCGCTCGCCGCCGCTACGCGCGCGCTACCTCGGACGGGGAGCGCGGCTGAGCGCAGGGCAGTTGAGGCCCGTGACGGTCCAGCTCCCGGCGTGCCCGTGCAGCTCGGTGATCGCGAGCGGCGATGCGTCGATGCGCCAGAAGGCGAGCAGCGGCGCGCCGAGGGCGTGCACGACGGCGGCCTTGATGACCTCGGCGTGCGTGATGGCGACGAGCGGCCCCTCGTGTCCGGCCTCGGCGTCCATCCAGCGGGCGACGCGGGTCGAGAGGGCGGCGAGGCTCTCGCCGCCGTGCGGCGCGGCGCCGGGGTCGAGCATCCATGCGCGCACGGCCTCGGGGTCGCTGTCGTTGATCTCGGCGAGCGAGCTCCCGGCCCACGTGCCGAAGTCGCACTCGCCGATCGCGTCCTCGACGGTCGCGTCGAGGCCGGCCGCCTCCGCAGTCTGGCGACAGCGCCGCGCCGGGCTCGCGATGACCGCGGCCGACCGGGGGAGGGCGGGAGCGAGTCCGGCCGCCTGCTCGCGCCCCTGCTCGTCGAGCTCCTCGCCGGCGGGGAACGCGGAGGCGCGCGTGGCCGTCGTCGGCGCATGCCGGACGAGCAGCAGCGTCCGCATGGATCAGCTCTCGAAGAGCTTGCCGGCCGCGATGCGGGCAGCCATGTCCGCGGACTCTGCGCGGTAGGAGTGGCCATCGGCGAACTCGATCGCCGGCAGGACGTCCTGCCCCGTCTTCGCGCGCAGATCGTCGCGCTTGCTCTTGAGCTTCGAGTGGTGCTCCAGCTCATACGGCACCCCGGCGTCGTCGAGCGCCTTGCGCACCTTGTGACACGGGTGCGGGCCGTGAATCCACATGTAGTTGCAGCAGTGCAGCGTGACCTTTTCCACGGGAGCTCCCTTGCTCGGATTCCGAGCATATCGGCGATTCTCGTCCGCTATCGTTTGCCGCCATGCCCGGCTTCGCCGATCTCGCCGACACGGGCCGCGCACTCGACCCCGCCGAGTGCGCCGATCTGGCGCGCAGGGCCGCGGAACTCGTCGACGCCGCCGCGTTTGCGCGCGACGGCGCCGGCTCGTTCGAGCTGCTGTGGCGCAACGACTACAGCGAGGCCTGGCTCAACACGTGGTGGGAGTCGCGCGACACGGGCTTCCACGACCACGGCGGATCGTGCGTCGGCGTCCACGTGATCGAGGGTCGCGCGGCCAACGAGGCGCTCACCGTCGGGGGCCCGCGCCGGATCGACTCCTATGGCCCGGGGGAGTCGTTCGCGTTCCGCGCCGACGGCATCCACCGCATGGATCACGATGCCGGCGCCGTGACCGTGCACGTGTACTCGCCACCGATCGCCTCCATCGGGCACTACGAGCTCGTCGGCAACGAGCTCCGGCGCACCGCAGGTCCGGCCGACGAGGGATCGCCGCCGAGCCCTCGCCTGCACGAAGCGCTCGGCCCCGCCTGACGAGGCGTCAGCGGCGGGCGTCGCGGCGCAGGAGGCGCACGATCAGACCGCGCCGCCGGGCGCGCTCGCGCCGCCCGAACTCCAGCACGACGCGCTGGAAGTACTGATCCTCGCTCTCGCCGCTCACGCGCGGCCGCTCACGACGGATGTCGCGCAGCTCGCGGATCGCGCTCAGGTGCGTGGTTTGCGTCATGACCTCAGGGTAGGCGCGGAAATCCCTGCAAATACGGGTTTCACCGGCTGTTCTCCCAAGCGCCCCCAGATCTTCACGCAGAGGGGCCGTCGCGGCCTGTCGATTCGGCACGACCGGGACTAGTGTGAGACGCATGGCAGCTGCACCCCAGCCGGACGAGGGCTTCGACTTCTTCGATTTCGACCAGGCCGCGACGACCTGGGACACGGTCTACGACGCGTCCCACTTCGATTCGATCGCGTACTACCGTTCGCGCCTCGAGCGCACGCTCGCCTGGGTCGACGACCTCGCGCTGCCGGCCGGCTCCCGTGTCCTCGAGATCGGCTTCGGCGCGGGCCGCACCGCGATCGCGCTCGCCGAGCGCGGGTTCGTGGTGACCGGCGTCGATACCGGCGAGCGCATGCTCGAGGTGGCGACGCAGCGCGTCGCCCGCGCGGGCCTCGAGGGGCCCATCGAGCTCGCACTCGGCGATGCCGAGCATCTCGAGGCCGAGGACAGGTCGTTCGATCTCGTACTCGCCCTCGGTGTGATGCCGTGGCTCGACAACCCCGCCCGCGGGGCGCGCGAGATGGGCCGCGTCACGCGCGCCGGCGGACACGTGATTGCGAGCGTGAACAACCGGCGTCAGCTCAACCGTCTGCTCGATCCGCGCCTGCATCCCGTGGTCGAGCCGATGAAGCAGCTCGCGCTGCAGGTCGCACGGCGCGGTGGCCGCGAGTTGCGTCCGACGCGCAGGATCCCCCGCCCCGACTCGCGCCGTCAGTTCGAGCGCTGGCTCCGCGCAGCGGGCCTCGAGCCCCAGCGCATCTCGACCCTCGGCTTCGGGGAGTTCTCGTTGCTCGGGCGCACGCTGGCGTCGCAGGAGACGTCGATCCGGCTGCACGAGCGCCTCCAGGCCCGGGCCGATGCGGGAGTCCCGGTGCTGCGCTCGAGCGGAGCGCAGATGCTGGTGCTGAGCCGCAAGCAGTACTAGCGGCGGCCGGACCTCGTCGCCGGCACTCTGAATGTCTCACCCTCATGTGGAGAGTGAGAGAGAACGCATCACCCAAAGGCGCCGCGCAGGCGCGTCAACGGCGCCCGTTTCGGGTTAGGCTGGGGCGATGGCCGAGACGCCCCCGGGCACCGTCACGTGGATCGACCTCGTCGATCCGGACCAGGCTGCGATCGAGGCCGCGCTCGGGCGCACGTTGCACGCGCGCGCACTCGATCAGCTGCTCGCTCCCCACCGCCACCGCGACGATCCCCGGCCGACGCTCGAGGGGCACGGGGACTACGTGTTCGGCGTCTTCCTGGTGCCCGAGCTGCTCGACGATTCGACGGTGCTCTACCGCGAGGTGGACATCGTCGCGGCGCACGACCTCGTCGTGACCGTGCGCAAGAGCGTCGAGAGCCACGGCCCATTCGACTGCTCCGCGGCGCGCGAGCTGCACAGCGCAGGGCGCGTGCAGTCGCCCGGCATGGTCGCCTACCACCTCGTCGACGACGTCGCCGAGGGCTATCTCGCTCTGACCGACCGGCTCAACGACCGCATCGACGCGCTCGAGGATCACGTCGACGACTGGGAGAGCGCCCGGGTGCGCGACGAGCTCTCGGCGCTCCGCCACGACATCCTGCACGTGCGGCGCACGCTCTCCCCGACGCGCGACGCGGTGCGGCGCGTCTTCGACGATCGCGTGGACGCGCGCGTCGGCGACGTCGAGTTGTTCGACCGCTCCACCGAGCTCCATTTCGCCGATGCGTTCGAGAAGCTCATGCGCGCCAGCGAGGCGCTCGATCTCAGCCGCGACCTCGTCGCCGGGGTTCGCGACTACTACCAGTCCAAGGTCGCGAACGACCAGAACGAGGTCATGAAGCGGCTCACGATCGTCGCGTCCCTGCTGCTGCCCGCGTCGCTGATCGTCGGCTTCTACGGCATGAACGTGCACGGCGTCCCCGAATACCACTGGCGCTTCGGCTACGAGTACGTGCTGCTGCTGATCGTCGTCCTGACCGCCGGGCAGCTGCTCTGGTTCAGGCGCAGGCGCTGGCTCTAGCTCAGTTCTCCGTCGGCAGGTGCTCGTACGCGGACTGGATCCCGACCCGCCCCGGACCCGTGAAGCGGTTGAAGACGAGGTTGCCGCTGCCGCCGAAGACGCCGGTCTTGAGACCGTAGACGTGCTGCTGCATCTGCACCGCGTCGTCGCGGTAGATCCACCCGCCGGCCTCGACGTCGATTGCCTCGCCCGCCTCGAGGGTCTTCTCGAACACGTTGCCGTAGCCGTGCAGCCAGACGATGCCCTCCTGATTGCGCGCTTCGAAGCGGTCGATGAAGAGCCCCGTCCCGCCGAAGAGCATGTTCGACACGCCTTTGACCCGGTTGAACGTGTAGTCGCAGTTGACGGTCGCGGCGAGCAACTGGTGCTCCCTGACGAGGATGGCTGCGCCCGGCTGGAGGTGGAGCGAGAGCACGTGCCCCGGCTGGTCGCGCGAGAACGCCAGCTCCCCGGCCGACTGCGTCTCGGTCATGAAGATCGGCATCCCGGCGACGATGCGCTTGAAGCCCTTCGCGATCGGGTGCAGGCCGATGGTCAGCGCGGGATCCTTCCAGAGCACGACGTGATGCTCGAAGTACACGCTCATCGAGCCGTCGAGGGTGAGATGGAGGACCGGGACGAGGTCGCCGTCGATGCGATAGCCGAGCCCGGGCCCGGCGCCCTGCTCGACCTGGGTGGGAAGGAGGATCGGCGGCTGCAGCATGGCTTCCTCGAGGAGGTTGGTCGGCGATGCCGCGGGAGCGCTGCATCGCGCGGAGCTCGGGGGAAGATAGTCGACGCCCCGG
>CAZYYP010000233.1:0-5451 GCA_964651695.1 uncultured Gaiellales bacterium
TCGGCGACGATCCCGACCTGCCGCAGGTCGCCGACGTGCGCGCGTTCGGCGAGCAACTCGCCTCGCTGGCCGAGATCGCGATGTTCGTCCTGCTCGGCGTCGCCCTCGCGCAGGTCCCGTTGCGCGGTGCGCTGCTCGACGCGGCGGTGCTCACGGTCGTGCTCGTCTTCGTGATCCGGCCCGCCGTCGTCTACCCGGCCCTGCGGGCATTCCGCTGTCCGCACGCCGAAGCCGTATTCGCCACGGCCGGCGGCCTCAAGGGCGCCGTTCCGATCCTGCTCGCGGCGTTGCCGCTGCAGGCCGGGCTCGACGGCTCGCGGCGCATCTTCGCGCTCGCGGGGCTGGTGGTGCTCGCCTCGCTCGCGGTGCAGGGCCCCGCCGTGGCGCGACTCGCGCCCGGTGTCGCCGCTGCGGATTAGCTGCGGCGGGCGGGGTGGGCGAGCGTCGCGAGGACGCCGAGCCCGACGAGGATGCCGCCCGACGCGTAGCGCTCGGCGCGCCGAGCGCGCGCGCTCCGGCGCAGCAGGGTCGCGAAGCTCCCCGAGCCGAGCGCCCAGACCGAATCGCTGAGCGTGGCGATGGCGATGAAGACGACACCGAGGACGCCGGCCTGCAATGCCGCGTGCCCGCGCCCGGGGTCGACGAACTGCGGCAGGAACGCGAGAAAGAAGAGCGCCGTCTTGGGGTTGAGCGCGCTCACGATCATGCCCTGGCGGAAGGTCGCGCCGAGCGGTCTCGCCCGCGCGAGAACGTCCTCGTCGCCCGGGCCGGCATCGCGCTCGCGCAGGCGCTTGATCCCGAGCACGATCAGGTAGGCGCCGCCCGCGAGCTTGAGCGCCGAGAAGGCCGTCGCCGACGACGCGATGATCGCCGACACGCCGAGCGCGGCGCCGGCGACGTGCACGAAGGCGCCGATCTCGACGCCGGCGACGGCGGCGAGCCCGCTCTTGCGACCGTGGCCGACGCTCTGCGAGACGATGTACAGCACCGCGGGGCCGGGGATGACGATCAGCGCGAGCGCGGCGATCGCGAACAGCTCGAGGGCCGAGAGCGTGGGCATCGGGCGAGGCTAGCGCGCCTCGATGCGCATGCGCAGGTCCGTGATCGCGCGCTCACGTTCGTCCAGCGCCAGCGTCACGTACACCGCGGCCCGCGCCGGCAGTGCGGCATCGTCCAGGAAGCCCTGGAACTGCGGGCCCAGACCCGGCGTGCGCGGCCCCTCCTCGAGCGGGCCGAGCAGGTCGGCGAGCTCCGGCAGCGACCACGCTGCGCCCTGGGCCAGCTCCGGTTGTGCGACGCCGAAGCGACCCGCGACCCACGGTCGCAGCTCGATCGCGCCGAAGGCCGCGAAGCGCGTCGGCTCGATGCGGAAGGAGCCGGTCGCCCGCTCGCTCGGCCGCAGCTCTCCGAGCGCCTCGATCGACGCGGGTCCCGGAGTTGCGCAGAGCGTGCGCAGGAGCGCCTCCAGGTCACCCGTGGCCGGATTGCCCCCGGCCACGCCGGCGCCGCTCACTTCGAGCCGCCGTCGAGCGCGGCGGCGAGTTCCTTCTCCGCCTCCCTCGCATGGTCCAGCGCCGTCTCGAACTGGCTGCGGGCGCGCTTCACCGCTGCGCGCACCGTGGTCGGGAGCCGCTCACCGGGCTTGGTGGCGGCGCTCGCGGCCTGCTCGGCCCGCTCCACCGCGGCGCTCGCGCGCTCGAGCTCGACCCGCGCGCCGCTGACGCGCGCCTGCAGCTTCGCCTCGTGGAGCTGCGCAGCCGCCTTGACGGCCGCGTTCATCTCGCCCCCCGCCTTGAACGCCGGGACCTCCTCGGGGAAGTTCTGGTACTCCTCGATCACCTTGCGGTGCGGGGCGTCCTCGGCGCGGTACTCCTCGTCGGCCTTCCGCTGGAGCTCCGGATCGGACTCGGCCTTGATCCTGGCGTCGTATTTCTCGCGCGCGGCCTTGGCACCGGCAGTCGCGGCATCGAGCTTCGCCAGGATCTCGTGGCGGCGCGCCCGCTTGGCGGGCTCGTACATGTTCTCGTAGATCGCCGCCGTCGTCGTGTCCAGGTCCCCGCCGGCGGGCATGTCCTCTGCAGGGCGCTTGCCCGTCTGGGAGTCGATCGCATCGGTGACCCGCTCGATCGGGATGTGCAGGCGGTTGGAGAGCGCGGTGGCGTCCTCGCCCGTCCTCGTGTGCTCGCGCCGCGCGATGCGGAAGAACTGCATCGCATGCTCCAGTTCGTGCCGGGTCATCTCGCAGGCCCAGGCGAACTCGTCGACCGTCAGGTGCTCCTTCGAGAGGAGCGCCTCGTTGAGCTCGACTGTCCACGACTCCTTGCGGAACTGCCCGCCGCCGACATCCGCGGTGACTCCCTCGGGCTTCGGCACGCCGGTCTCGGCGAGCGTCGCATGCACGGCATCGACGAGCGCCTCGGCGCGCGCCTTGGGCGACATGCCCGGCCACTTTGCGCGCAGCGGCTGCAGTCCCTCCGCGATCCGGAGCGATTCGGCGGCGATGGTCTTGGGCTCGGCGCCACGTACGCCTGCAGCCATCGGCGCGGGCATCTCGCCGGTGCTCCGCGTCCCTTCCGGGCCGGCAGGTGCGACGCCCTCGCCCGCCAGAGCCTCCACGACGGCCTGCGGCGCCTCGATGGTCGTGCCGGCAGGCGCCGCCGCCGGATCCTTCGGCGGATCGGCCTTCGTCCCGTGGGCGTGCACGTAGGCGCCGGCCACGTCCAGCGCTCCCGCTTTGAGTGACTCCTCGGTGACGAGATTGCACACGTCGCTGAGGCTGTTCGGGAACGCCTTGCCGGAGATGATCCGGTCGAGCGCCATCTTGGCGGGCACGTTGTAGAAGGTCGACGTGGTGGCCCCGACGGCGCTCAGCACGACCTTCGCCGCACCCTGGCTGAGGCCGTACTCCGTGACCAGCTTGGCGCCGAAGCGGGCGGTCAGCGCCTCGACGAAGGCGCCTTGCGTGACGCCGCCGAAGAGCGAGGCGAGGCCCTCGATCGCCGCCTGCTCCGTGAGGCCCTTGAGGTCGATCTTGTTCGTCGGGTCGATCCAGTGGGCCGCGACCTGCTCGGAGCCCTCCTGCGCGAAGCTGTAGCCGGCCGACATGAACGCCGCCCGCACCACGCCGCCCGTGCCGGTGAAGGCCGAGGCGATCTTGCCGGCGGTCTTGGCGCGCTCGAGCCACTTCACCGCGGTGCCGGCACCGCCCATCACGCGGCGCTCGTAGCCCGCGAACTTGGCGGTCGCGAGCGCCGTGCTGTGCTCGCACTCGGTGAGCGCCGCGACCGCGAGCTCGAACTTGCCCTCCTCGCGGAACCGCAGCGCGGCCGCGAGTTGCATGTCTGCCTCGTGCCAGATCCCGACGCCCGCCTCGTTGTCCTTCAGCTTCGGGTAGTTGCCGGCCTCGGCCTCCTTCTCGGCCAGTGCGGCCTTGGCGTCGAGGTCGTTCGGGTTCTGTATCGCGACCAGTCGCAGCTTCATCAGCTCGATCTGGCTCGGAGCCCCGATCGCCTCGCTGATGTGGCGGACGACGCCGTGCTCGGCGTTCTCGTCGCTGCGCGACTGATGCTCGATCTTCATCGTCTTGATGTGGTACTCGACCTCGTCGAGGCCGGTGTTGAGCGCCTTCACCGCGGGGCTGTGGGTCACCTCGTCGTCGTACTTGTCGCGGAACATCTTCATGTCCATGAGGTCGTTCCAGGTGACGATGCCCTTCGTGTGCTTGATCCGGTAGCCGCCCCAGAGCAGGTTGACATGCGGGATTCCCGACGCGAGGCCCGGATGCTCCGACTCCTCGAGCGCGCTCACGATCTCCCGCTTGTCCGTCAGTTCGGCCTCGACGGACTGCGCCGAGAAGGTGGCGACGGCCCAGGTGCGGTAGCGCTGTTCCGCATCGACGTTCCAGGGCTGCGCGGCGCCGACCTCCTGGGCGAGGATGTTCGAGGGGCTCAGGGTGACGCGCGACTTGCCCGGATCGGCGCGCTTGCGGCGCGACCCGATCCGTTCCGCCTCTTCCAGGTAGCGGTCGCTGATGATCGGGTCGCGGCTGTCGGGGTTGCCCATGGCCTCGCGCTCGCGTTTCTCGTGGCGCGCGAGGGCGTCGTCGACCTTGCTGTTGTTCGTCCAGACCTCGATCAGGTCGTGCCAGCCGTTGAGCTGCTCGTACGACATCGCGGCGATGATGCCGGGGTTCTCGGCGTCGAACTTGGCGATCGAGGGCCCGGGATCGACCGGCGGCGGCGGCGCGCCGCCCGCCTCGCGCTGCACGAGCGCCGCCGCGGCCCGGTTGCCGCCGGCGCGCTGGACGCGCAACAGCAGCGGCAGGGCCTGTCCGTGGCGCGACGTCGCCAGCGACCTGCCGGTCGCCGGCGTCTGGCCGATCCGCCTCCGGCCCTGCCTCACCGCCACGCTCGCATCGCGCGAGTGTAGAAGCTGCGCGGGCGTGACGCCCGATCGCTCGCTTCGCGGTCGGATCGGCACGCGCCGTGCCTGGATGGGGGTTCAGGTTCGGGCCGTGCGGCCGATGCCGATGGGATGGAGCTCGTGCAGGGCGGAGCGGGACCCGTACGGCGGTCGCACGTCATCGCGGCGCTCTCGCACGCCCTCGACATGACCGAGGGCCATCCGGTCGGCCAGGCCGAGCGCACGTGCCTGATCGGCATGCGTATCGCCGGCGAGCTTCAGCTCGGGACCGAGGACAGGTTCGCCCTCTACTACGCGCTGCTGCTCAAGGACGTCGGGTGTTCGTCGTCGGCAGCGCGCATGTGCGAGCTCTTCGGAACCGATGACATCGCGCTCAAGACCGACGGCAAGCTGATCGACTGGACGAAGCCGGCGCAGGTCGCCCGCTACACCTCGCGGCACGTGGTCGCCGGGGGCCGCATCGCCAGGGCCCAGCGCACCCTCTCGGTGCTGCGCTCGCTCGCGGCGGAAGGCAAGGCGATCGTCGAGACGCGCTGCGACCGCGGCGCATCGATCGTGACGCGGCTCGGCTTCCCGGCCGTGACCGCCGACGCCGTGCGCGCCCTCGACGAGTACTGGGACGGGCGCGGTCAGCCTTACGGCCTCGCGGGCGAGGAGATTCCGCTGCTCGCGCGCATCGCCTGCCTCAGCCAGACCTTCGAGGTCTTCTTCGCGACGCACGGCCTGGCCGCCGCGAAGGAGATGGTGCACGAGCGCCGGGGGCGCTGGTTCGACCCGGCGATCGCGGATGTCATCGTCGCCATCCGGGCCGAGGACGGGCTCTGGAGCGATCTCGCGTCCGACGACGTCGCCTCGCTCGTGAGCGCGCTCGAGCCGGCCGACCGCGTGCTCGTGCTCGACGACGCCGGGCTCGACAACATCTGCGAGGCGTTCGCCGACGTGATCGATGCCAAGTCGCCCTTCACGGCCAGCCACTCGCGCAGCGTCGCGGCCTACGCCGGCCTGATCGGGCGCGAGCTCGGCTTCGCG
>CAZYYP010000234.1:0-5449 GCA_964651695.1 uncultured Gaiellales bacterium
TCGAGGCCACCGAGATGGCCGGCAAGGGGCTCACCCTGACCGGTCAGCTGGGCGACGTCATGCGCGAGTCGGTCACCATCGCCCTCTCCTACGTGCGCTCGCACGGCGAGGTGCTCGGCATCGATGCCACGGCGCTCGCCGAGCGCGAGGTGCACGTCCACGTGCCGGCCGGCGCGATCCCGAAGGACGGGCCGTCCGCCGGCGTCACGATGACGGTCGCGCTCGTCTCGCTCATGTCCGGGCGCGCCGTGCGGGCCGATGTCGGCATGACCGGCGAGGTCACGCTGCAGGGCCGCGTGCTTCCGGTCGGCGGCATCAAGCAGAAGGTGCTCGCGGCGCATCGCGCCGGGCTCACCGACGTGATCCTGCCCGCCCGCAACGGCGGCGATCTCGACGAGCTCCCTCAGAGCGTGCTCGAGGCCGTGCGCTTCCATCTCGTCGACCACGTCGACGAGGCGCTCGCGGTCGCGCTCGAGCCGGCGCCCGCGGCGATCGCCTGACCACGCGGTAGGACTGGCCGCCGGCGGACTCGAAGGAGAACGCCGGCGGCCAGCGAACCGCATTCCCGATGAAGACGATCTTCTCTTTCGTCGGGTTCGTAGTGGTCATGATCCTGCTCGCGTCCACGGGCGTGATGAAGGGCGACGCTTGCCTCTCGAACGTTGGCTGCGTCGGCGCGAACGGCGGGGGAATCACGTTCCACTCGCCGAGCACGGTCACGTCCACCACCCCCTGACCTCATGGCGAGTCCGCTCGGGCGCGCCGTTGGACGCCTCGCACACCGCGCCGACGCGGACGCGTGGCACATCGGCCATGGACCGGACACGAAGAGCCCGCTCTGGCGCGTCGGCTGCTGGCTGATCGGCCTCGCCGTCGTGGCGGTCGGGTTGCGCGTCGTCGTCTGGCTGCTCGGCGGCTCCGCGCCCTTCGAGCTGCTCGTCTCCGGCTGGCTCCTGCTCTTCCTGACCGGCGGGTTCCTGATGACCGTGCCCTACGGCCTCTCGCGCCTGCGCGGCGGAGACGAGTACACGCCGCCGCGCGACACCTTCGTCGTGATCCCCCAGAAGCTCTCGACGGTGCTCTTCATCATGCTCATCTGGCGCTCGCTCCTCTCCATCGGCGACTCGCTCATGACGATCGCCTGGAACGGGGCCGCACGGCGCTGGGTCGAGGCGCACGCGAAGCCCGATCCGCTCGATGCGGTTGACGCGGTCGACGCGGTCGAGGCGGAGACCCGGCTCGCCGTCGAGACGGATCCCGGCTGGTGGGGTCGCGAGTCCTGATCAGAGCCGGATGAGGTTCGCCTCGACGGCTCCGCCAGGCCCGATCGCGAGCTCGGCGTAGGAGTGCCAGGGCGCGCGCCGGCGCTCGGTCGGCGAGCCCGGATTGAGCAGCAGGAGGCCGTCGCGATCGTCGCACACGGGCAGGTGCGAGTGGCCGAAGCAGACGACGCGGGCGCCCGGGAAGCGGGCGCGCAGGCGCTCGCGCCGGCCGCGCTCGGGACCCGAGTCGTGGGTCAGCGCGATCGCGACACCGCCGATCGCGACCGTCTGCTCGGCAGGCAGGCGCGCCGCGACGTCCCAGCCGTCGCAGTTGCCGGCGACGCCGTCGAGGGGCGCGAGCGCCCCGAGCTCGTCCAGCAGCTCGGCATCGGTCACGTCGCCGGTGTGCAGGATGCGATCGGCGTGCGCGCAGGCGGCGAGCAGGGCAGCCGGCAACGGCCCTCGGCGCCTCGGCCCGAGGTGGGTGTCACCCGTGACGACGACGCGGACCTGCGTCACGCGATGGTGCAGGACAGGACACGGTCGCCCGCACCCACGCGCCTGGCGACGTCGGGCCCGCCGCCGCCGTCGAGATAGTCGGCGCCGGCGCCGCCGGTAAGCACGTCCGCGCCGCCTCCGCCGTGCAGCACGGCGCCGCGCAGACCGGCGATCAGCCGGTCGGCGCCCGAGCCGCCGAAGACGACCTCGATCGTCTTCAGCACGTTGTCGCCCTCGCTCTTCTCGCCGTCGTTCGCGCCCTTGCCGATCGTCACGACGAGACCGGCATGCCGGCCTCGGTAGTCGACCGTGTCGGTGCCGGGGCCGCCGTCGAGCCGGTCGGCGCCGTCGGCCGCCTGACCCTGGTCGAAGCGATCCCGGCCGAGCCCGCCGGTCTCGCGATCGTCGCCCGGACCGCCCGCGAGGGCGTCGTCGCCGCCACCGCCCGCGAGGGTGTCGGCGCCGCTCGCGCCGGCCAGCCGGTCGGCCCCCACCCCGCCGCTCAGGCTGTCGTCGCCCGCGCCGCCGTCGAGCTCGTCGGCGCCCGCCCCGCCGTTCAGCGTGTCGGCGCCGTCTCCGCCGTCGATCGTGTCGTTGCCGGCGGCGCCGCTCACCGTGTCGTCGCCGAGACCGCCCGTGAGCGTGTCATTGCCGGCGCCGCCTGCGATCGTGTCGTTCCCGGCGCCGCCGTCGATCGAGTTGGGCCGGGCGTTGCCGGTGAGGGTGTCGTCGCCGTCGGAGCCGAGCAGGTCCTCGAATCCCGCGAGCGCGTCGCTCGCCGCGGCACCGCTCGCGTCGACGGACGTCGCGGTCTTCGCGGCAAGGCTCGCGGTGACGCCGAAGGTGTTGCCGGAGAAGTCCGCCGTGTCCTCGCCGGCGCCGCCGTCGAGGACGTCCGAGCCGTCGCCGCCGTCGATGTCGTCGTCGCCGGCGCCGCCGTTCACGGTGTCGTTGCCCGCACCGCCGACGAGGTAGTTGTCGCCCGAGCTACCGGTGATCGTGTCGTTGCCGGCGCCGCCCGTCGCGTCCTCGATGTCCGCCGCGATCGTGTCGTGCTCGCCTGCGACCCCGCCGGAGCCGGGCGCGCCGAGCGCGATCGTGACGGGCTGCGTGCGATCGGAGTAGTCGACCGCGTCCTCGCCCGCACCGCCGCTGACGGTGTCGTCGCCAGGTCCGGGCGTGATCGTGTCATCGCCGGGGCCGCCCGCCAGCACGTCGCCGGCCTGGCCGCCGACCATCGTCTCGAAGCCGGTCACGAGATCGTTCTCGCCCGCCTGGCCGTCGTTCCTCTGACCGTCGAACGACACGGCGACGGGCAGCGTGCGCCCGGCGTAGGAGATCGTGTCGGAGCCGTCGCCGCCGTCGAGGACGTCGGAGCCGTCGGCGACGTCATCGAGGCCGGCCGGCGCGCCCGGCTGGTCGATCTCGTCGTCGCCGGGGCCGCCGTGCACGGTGTCGTCGCCCGCGCCCGGGTCGATCGTGTCGTCGCCCGGCCCGCCGTCGACGATGTCGTTGCCGAGGCCGCCGGTGAGCGTGTCCGCACCCGCACCGCCGCTGACGGTGTCGTCGCCGGGGCCGCCATCGATCGTGTCGTCGGCGGCCGTGCCGACGATCGTGTCATTGCCGGCGCCGCCGCTCGCGCCCTCGATGTCGCTCGCGACGGTGTCGCCCTCCCCCGCCTCGCCGTTGTCGGGCTTGCCGTCGAACGTCACGGTCACGGCCGCCGTGCGGCCCGAGTAGTCGACGGTGTCGCTGCCGTCGCCGCCCGAGAGGACGTCGCTGCCGTCGGCCGGCGCCGTCTCGTCGAGCGTGTCGTCGCCGTCGCCGCCCGAGAGCGTGTCGTTGCCGGGCCCGCCCGTGAGCGTGTCCGCCCCGCGGCCGCCCGAGACGACGTCGTTGCCGGCGCCGCCGTCGAGGATGTTGTCGCGCAGGTCGCCGGTGATCGTGTCGTTGCCCGCTCCGCCGGTGACGTCCTCGATGTCGGTGCCGATGCGGTCGCCCTCGCCGGCGGCGCCGTCGTCGGCGAGGCCGTTGAGCGTCGCGCTCACGGACGCGGTGCGGTCGTCGTAGGTCACGAGATCCTCGCCGGGGCCGCCCGCGAACGTGTCCGCGGCCGCGCCGCCGCGCAGCGTGTCGTCGCCCGCGCCGCCCGAGAGCGTCGCCGGAATGGCGACCGGGCCGCCCAGATCGGCGCCGTCGCCGCCGAGCTCGAGGTCGTCGGATCCCGACCCGCCGGTAACCGCGAGGCGCTCGGTCGCGCTCCAGATCAGGTCGGGCTCCGCGTCGGCGTTCAGATCGGCGCCGAGGGTACCCGCGACGACGACGTTGTCGTCATTCGGCAGGCGCACGTCGAGGGTGTCCGCGCCCGCGCCGAGGGTGGCGTCGATCGCGCTCAGCGTGCCGTCGGCGCGCACGAACAGGCCGTTGGTGAAATCGAGCACGAGCGTGTCGGCGGCGGCACTGCCGACCGCGTTCACCTGCAGCGTGTTCGCGACCGTCCCGGCTCCGGTGCAGGCCGCCGGCGCCGCGGCGCCGACCGCGAAGGTGAGTGCACCGCCGGAGTCCTGCGAGAGCGTGACCGTGCCGTCCCCCGCCGCGAACGTCAGCGTCGTCGTGCCGTTCGGACCGCCCGCGTGGTTGCACGTCGCGGCATGCGCCGCCGGAGCGGTCACCAGCACGCCGAGCACACCGATCACCGCGGCGCGCAGAGCGCGCCGTCGCCTATCGCGCATGTTTCCCCCTCAGGATCCGCGGCCGAGCCTACAGCGGGAAGGCTGATCCGCGCAATGCGGCCGCCGAGACACCCCCGTGCACGAACCGGGGTCTGACCCTTGATGGTGCGGACCTGGCACCGAAGCGTGCGGACCTGGCACCGGAGCGTGCAGCGGCTTATCCAGGCGGTCTGCCAGCGCTCGCCCGGCGATTCGGCGGCATCCACCGCAGCAGTCCCGACGCTCGCGACCGGCGTGCCCGTCGTTGGATACCGCGTGTCGAGTGGTATCGCGGCCGTGCACGCTCCGGTGCCAGGTCCGCACCATCAAGGGTCAGACCCGCACGGTGCGGGGTCAGACCCCGGTGTGTGCACCCGGTACCCCTCGACGGTTACCGGCCCGCCGGGTTCGGCTGGCGGTGGTCCTCGCGCGCCGCCTGCGACCCGTGCCGGAGTTGCCGCGTTGCCCTACGCGAAGTCGCCGAGAAAGCGCCCGTTGCGCTGGATCAGCGTGCCGTCGGCGTAGACCTCGCCCCCGTCGCGCAGGTCGCACACGAGGTCCCAGTGCAGCGCGCTCGTGTTCGTGCCGCCGGTGACGGCGTAGGACGAGCCCAGCGCCATGTGCACCGTGCCGCCGATCTTCTCGTCGAGCAGCGTGTCGAGCGTGGGCTCGGCGATCGCCTCGTTGAGCCCGAAGGCGAACTCGCCGAGGGTGCGTGCGCCGGCGTCGGTGTCGAGCGCGGCCTGCAGGAACGTCGCGCCACTCGCAGCGCCGGCCTCGACGCAGCGCCCGGCCTCGAAGCGCAGGCGCGCGCCCTCGACCCGCTGTCCGCCCCAGGCCGACGGCATTGCGAACGTCACGACGCCCTCGGTGGCATCCTCGTGCGGACCCGTGAAGACCTCGCCGTCGGGCAGGTTGTGGCGCCCCGACGCGCTGACCCAGCGGCGGCCCCCGACGCGCACGCGCAGGTCGGTGCCC
>CAZYYP010000235.1:0-5425 GCA_964651695.1 uncultured Gaiellales bacterium
GCGTGCGTACCGCGTCTGCGCTCCCACCTGCCTAGTGTCGCACGTCACGAGAGGCATTACGCGACCGATTCCGACGGGCAACTGCCACGCATCAGCCGCCCTCGTACTCCTGCCTCTGGACGCTGCCTCGTCGGATGGCAGGGTGCTCACACGCGACATTCGCCGCGCATGGGCTTTCCCGACGGCTTCCTGTGGGGCACCTCGACCTCTGCGCACCAGGTCGAGGGCGGGAACGTCTTCAACGACAGCTGGCTCCTGGAGCACGTTCCCGGGTCGCACTACGCCGAGAGCTCAGGCGACGCGCGCTCGAACCGCGCGCGTACCGGGTGAGCGGTGCGCGATGCGGATGGCAGCCGGATGGACGCACCGCCGAGAGCGCCGATGTCGCGGCTCCTAGCGGCCCGCGACCGAGAGCGCGCCCACGGGGCAGGTGGCGCAGAGCCGCTCGGCGCGCTGCTCGTCCATCTCGGCGAGCAGGATCCGGGCGGTGCCCTGCTCGTCCAGCTCGATGGCTTCCGGATCGAGCGCAACACACTCGCCCGAGCCGATGCAGGTGTCCGGATCGACGATGACGGTGACGTTCATGGCGGTGAATCCTTCGGTCGTGGTCACAGGTGGATCGCAGGCGCGTCGGCCGACGCAACCAGTGCTCGGGCCTCGAGCAGCCGCGTCGGCGCGTCGAGCAGGAGGACGCAGGCGGGTGCGCCGGTCTCGTCGCAGCCGACGGCGAGACCGTCGCGGTCGTCCCACACGACGGCTTTCTCGACGGCGCCGACCTGCTGGATGCGCAGGGGGCCGATGTCGCTGAAGAAGTAGGGGTCGCGGGCGTAGGACGCCGGCGAGCCGAGGATGGAGTCGGCGACGTGGCGCCCGCTCCAGAGTGCGTGATCCCAGTGCGGGATGGCGATGCGCCCCCAGCGTGGGTGGGGAAACGAGACGCAGTCGCCGCACGCCCACATGCGCTCGCGACCGATCACGCGCAGCTGCTCGTCGGCGGGCAGCGCGACCGCTCGCGGGTCCGGGCCGGCGAGCTCGGCCGGCAGGCTCGTGCGCACGCCCGCCGCCGAGACCACGACGTCACAGCGAAGGTCGCCGTGCGTCGCCGTTCGCACGATGGCGCCGTCGGCGTCGAACTCCGCAGAGAGGATCGAGCACGAACCGAGGAAGCGCACGCCGAGCTTCTCGAGCACGCCTTCGGCCGCGGTGGAGACGCCGGGCAGCAGACGCGCGAGCGGACGGTCGACCATGTCGACCAGCGTGACGTCGTGTGCACTCGCGAGCGTGGCGGCGGTCTCCGTGCCGATGAGCCCGGCGCCCACGACGACCACGCGCCGTCCAGGGCCCGTCAGGAGCCGCACCAGCGACTCGAGGCCGGCGCCGGTGGTGTTCTCCTCGGCACGCTCGAATCCGGGAACCGGCGGCTTTGGGTAGCGCAGCCCGGTCGCCCACACGAGCGTCGGCGCGTCGACCTCGATCGCCTCGCCGCCGCCCGAGCGCGCGACGGCGAGCTTGCGACGGTCGAGATCGCAATGCGTCACGACGCCGTCGACGTGCTCGATGCCGCGCTCCGCGAGCTTCGCGGCGTCTGCGAGCAGAGGGACACGGCCGGTCAGCAGCGCCCGCTTGGAGAGGGGCGGGCGGTCGTGCGGGAGTCCTGGCCCGATCAAGGTCACGGCTGCGCCGCCGTCTGCCAGGCGCGCGGCGCACGCGTACCCCGAGACGCCGTTGCCGACGATCACGACCCGTGGATTCATGCCTCCAGCAGAGCCGAGTGCGGAGACGCCCGCATCGGTGGATGCACCGTCCGTTCTGCGAGAAACCCGCAACCAGGATGCGGGTCGCGCCCCGATGCCGGGCGTGCCGGTGGGCGCGACGATGCGTTGGAGCGACCGGGCATCGCCCGGCTGCTGAACGGGACGCAGACACACAAGACGGGAGGGCCAGCGTGGCCACCGCCGCATCGACCCCCAAGAGTACGACCACCCCGAGCCGGCGCCAGCTCTTCGCGCTCGCGGCCGTGCTCGCGGCGACGGCTCTCACGGGAGCCGGTGCGATCGCGGGCCTGACACGCAACGTTCCCGCCGCACCCGCCGTCCCGCATGTCGGACAGACAATCACCCCCGCGACGCCGGCGACGGCAGGGCCTCGTCGCGTCGAGCCAGGAGACTGAGATGCGCGCCATCTGGGCAACCGTGCTCGCGACCTGGGCGCTCTTCGCAGTCCTTGCGGTGCTCGCCTGGACGCGCCCCCAGCCCGCTGCCACGCAGCAGCCGATTCCGCAGGCCGTCGTGGTCAAGGGGAAGAACGGAAAGACGAGCATCGTCGTCGTCAAGGCCAGCGCCTCGGCGTCGCACGCCACGACGCGCACCTCGCCAGTGGGCGCCGGATGATCGTCGCTGTCGCGTCGACGGGCGTCCCGGTGGCCTGGCTCGTCGCTCGAGCGGCGGGCCTGGTTGCATTTGCGCTGCTCACGGTGTCCGTCACGCTCGGGCTCGCGCTGAGCACGAAGCTGCTCGGCAATCGGCGTGGCAAGGCCGTCCTCGGCTGGCACCAGACGCTCATGTGGACGGGACTCGGCATGGTCGTGCTGCACATCGGCGGCCTTCTGCTCGATCCCGTCCTGCGCTTCGGATTCGTGGCGGTGCTGCTGCCGGGCGCCGCACCCTGGCGTCCGCTGCCCGTGGCGGCCGGCATCGTGACGCTGTGGCTGATGCTCGTGCTTGCGGCCTCGTTCCACGTGCGCCGGAAGATCGGGCAGCGACGCTGGCGCCTTCTGCACTACGCGTCGTCCCTCGCGTTCACGCTCGGTCTCTACCACGCCCTCAACGTCGGCAGTGATCTCACCGGCACGCGCGGTCTGATCTTCGTCGGGATCATGGCTGCGCCGGTGATGTGGCTCGCCTACGCACGCATCCTCATGCCGCGTGCGAAGCCGCGGCAAGGGCCGGCGCGCCCGGTGCCGCCGGTCGCGACGCCGCCGCTCGCGGGCGATATCCGGGAATCGGTGCCCGCATGACGCGCCGGATGCAGCGCGACCCATTCCGCGCGATGGGCACGCTCTGCGCGCTCGCCGTGAGCGCCGCTCCCGACGAGTTGACGCTCGGGCGCAAGGCGCTGATCGCGGGCCGGCGCGAGGTCGAGGCCTGCGAGCGCGCTCTCTCGCGCTTCGATCCGGAGAGCGACCTCACCCGCCTCAACGGGGCCGGAGGGGAGTGGGTCATCGCCGACCTCCGCCTCATCGACGCCCTGACCGCCGCCACGTCGGCCCGCTCCGAAACGGGAGGGCTGTACGACCCCACGATCCTTCCCGCACTCGCGGCGATCGGCTACGACCGCTCGTTCGAGTTGCTCACCGAGCAGGAGGGGACGCCGCTCGACGGTTGGCGCCGCGGCGCACGCATCGACGTCGATCCGGGTGGCGCGCGCGCGCGCATCGAGCCGGGCGCAGCAGTCGATCTCGGCGGCATCGGCAAGGGGTTCTCGGCGATGCGCGCGCTCCACGTGATGCGCGCGACGTGGCCGGGCGCGACCGGAGTGCTCGTCGACCTCGGCGGCGACATCGCCGTCTGGGGCGTGCCACCCGAAGGCGGGAAATGGCGCATCGACATCGCCGACCCGCGAACGGCCGATGGCATTGCGGGCACGCTCGAACTGGACGCCGGAGGGGTGGCGACCTCGGGGCGCGACACGCGCCGCTTCGGCCGTGCAGGACGGCTCCATCACCTCATCGATCCGAGGACCGGCGTGCCGGCCGCGAGCGGTCCGCTCGCAGTCACCGTCGTCGCACCGAGCACCACCGAGGCCGAGGCCCACGCGACCGCGCTCGCGATCGCCGACGCCGAGGAAGCTCGCGCATATCTCGAACGCCATCCGGGCATCGGCGCGCTGCTGATCCCGGACACAGGGGAGGCCATCGCCCTCGGGCGACTGCCGCTCACGCACGTGCGCCCCACCACGCGGTTCGTCATCTCCACGCCGTCAGGACACCACGCATGCAACTGAAGAGCCCACACACGAGTCGGCGGCGGCACGCGGTCGCCGTCATCGCGGTCGCTGTCCTCGCCACCGTGGCGAGCGCCTGCGGGAGCAGCGGCGGCAGCGGAACGAGCAGCGGCTCGAAATCGGCCGCCGCGTTCGTCAAGAGCGTCACGACGCAGTTCTCGCGTGGACAGGCGGGGCGCCTCTGGGACACCCTCCTGCCCGCCGACCAGGCCGTCGTGAGCAGGCCGCGCTACACGGCCTGTCAGACCAACGAGGGCTTCCAGCTGCAGAATTTCAAGGTGCTCGAGACCTACGCGGACACGATCGACGTCGGCGGCAAGGCCACGCGCTCGACGGCAGTGTCCCTCCAGGTCACCTCGGACGACGGGACGACGACCGCAACGATGCACGCCGTGCCCGTCGGCGGGAAATGGCGCTGGATCCTGCCCGCGGCTGATTACGCGGCCTACAAGCGGGGCGTCTGCCCGGCGTCGTAGTGCTTCGCGCTGAACCCGGCCCCCGTGGCCGGCCGCCACTCGGGCCGCTGCTAGCTTTGCAGCCATGAGCGGCCCGCCCAGAGTCGCGCTCGTCACGGGCGCGAGTCGCGGCATCGGGCAGGTCGTCGCGTCACGGCTCGCCGCCGCCGGATATCGCGTGGCCGCCGCTGCTCGCTCGGCCGAGCGGGTCTCGGAGGTCGCGGACGCGATCGGCGGGCTCGCGGTCGTGCTCGACGTGACCGACGGCGCCGCCGTCGATGCCGCGATCGCCACGGTCGAGCGCGACCTGGGTCCCATCACCCTGCTCGTCAACAACGCCGGCAGCGCCGGCGAGGGCGGCGACACGTGGGATCAGAGCGCCGAGAGCTGGTGGCGGGTTTTCGAGGTGAACATGCTCGGGACGCTCCTGTGCAGCCGCGCAGTCATGCCCGGCATGCGCGAACGCGGGCACGGGCGCATCGTCAACATCGCCTCGAACGCGGCGTTCATGTCGCTCGCGGCCGGGCCCGTCGAGCGCATCGGGTCGGCCTACATGGCGAGCAAGGCCGCGGTCGTGCGCTTCAGCGAGGCCCTGGCGTCCGAGGCCCGGGCCGATGGGATCCAGGTCTTCGCGATCTCGCCCGGCACCGTGAAGAGCGAGATGACCGCCTCGATCTTCGCGGCCGAATGGGACGATCCCGCGTTCTGGACGCCGCCCGAGGTCTCGGCGGACCTGATCGAGTTCCTCGACAGCGGCGCACTCGACGCGCTCTCGGGCCGCTACATTCACGCCTCGAACGACGACTGGCGTGCGCTCGCCGGTCAGACCTCGGACATCCTCGCGCACGATCGCCTGTCGCTGCGCGTCCGCTAGCGACCTGGGTGAGGCGCCGCCACCGCTCACGCAGGCACGCCCTCCGCGTGCTCGCCACCCGCGCCTGCGAGCTCGATCAGGATCGGCCGAGCAG
>CAZYYP010000236.1:0-5412 GCA_964651695.1 uncultured Gaiellales bacterium
AAGCGGTCGCACGAGGCGTGGGCCATCTCGAACGTGCCCGAGTTGTCGTGCGGGTTCATCGTGCCGATGCAGAAGAACGGCTTCGGCAGGGCGTGGCGCCGCTTGCCGACCGTGACCGCGTGCTCCTCCATCGCCTCCAGCAGGCCCGACTGCATGCGCGGGGTCGCGCGGTTGAACTCGTCGAGCACGACGGCGTTCGCGAACAGCGGGCCGGGGATGAACTCGTCGGGGCGCAGCGATGGATTGGTCGACTCGACCTCCTGCCCGATGACGCCCGCGGCGGTGAGATCCTCGGTGCACTGGATACGTGAGTCGTGGCCGCCGATCGCCCGCGCGATGACCTTGGCGAGTGTCGTCTTGCCGACGCCCGGGACGTCCTCGACGAGCAGGTGACCATCGGCGAGCAGGCAGCACAGGGCGAGCGACGCCGGCCGGTCGATCTCGACCATGGCATTGCGAACCTCATCCCACAACGCATGCGCGACATCGCGCGCGTCGATCAGCTGTCGCTCGTCCAACGGTTCTTCCCCCCTTGGCCCGTAGGCCCTCGCAGAGGACTATCGGCGCGGGGAAGGGGGTACTGGAGTCCCCCGCGCGGGGGACGTCCGCGCGAGCACCGCAGGCGGCCGTCAGCCCTTGAGGACGGCGAGCGGCGAGGAGATGCGCACAGGCCCGGCGGGCGCCGGGCCCGTGGCCGCGATGCGCTGGGCGATCGCGGCGATGGCGCGCGACGACGGATCGTCCGGGTGTGCGACGAAGACGGGCTCTCCACTGTCGCTCCCCGACCGGAGCGCCGGCTCGAGCGGCACCTCGCCGAGCAGCGGGACGCCGAGCTGCGCCGCCAGCTCGGCGCCGCCTCCCTGGCCGAACGGGTACGTCGCCTCGCCGCAGCACGGGCACGCGAGACTCGACATGTTCTCGATCACTCCGAGCAGCGGCTGGCCGAGCTTCTCGACCATCTGCGCCGCCCGCTGCGCCACGCGCTGCGCCGCGGCCTGCGGCGTGGTCACGAGCACCGCCTCGGAGCGCGGCAGCAGCTGTCCGAGCGACAGACCGACATCGCCCGTGCCCGGCGGCATGTCGATCAGGAGGTAGTCGAGCGGCCCCCAGTAGACGTCCGAGAGGAACTGCTCGAGCGCGCGGTGGAGCATCGGGCCGCGCCACACGACGGAGCCGCCGTCGTCCAGGAAGAACCCGATCGACATCACCTTGAGGTCGTGCGCGACGGGCGGGACGATCATCTTGTCGACGACGACCGGACGCTGCTGGACGCCGAGCATGCCGGGGATCGAGTACCCGTAGATGTCGGCGTCGACGATACCGACCTCGAGCCCCCGCGCCTGCAGCGCGAGCGCGAGGTTGACGGTCAGCGACGACTTGCCGACGCCGCCCTTGCCCGAGGCGACGGCGATGACGCGCGTGCGCTCCTCGACCGCGATCGTCCTCTCGCCGTCGGTCCGTCCGCCGCCCTGGAGCTGCGCGCGCAGCGCGGCCCGCTGCGCCTCGTCCATGTGCGTGAAGCCGATGGTCACGGTCTCGACGCCGTCGACCGCGCCCACGTGCATCCGCACCTGTGCCTCGAGGTTGGACTTGAGGGGGCAGCCGGGGATCGTCAGCCGGATCGTCACGTGCACGTGCGTGCCGTCGACGTCGACGCCGTCGACCATGCCGAGCTCGACGACGTTGCGCCGGATCTCGGGGTCGATGACCAGCGCGAGGGCGGCCTGCAGCGCGTCGGGTGCGGGACTGCTCACAACGGCATGCTAGCCCGGATGCGGCGTCCGGCCCGCCGCAGCGCCCGGGCCGATGCCGAGCATCCCGGCCACGCGGGCGATCGACGCCTCATCGCGCGCGGCGACGACGCGCGAGCGGCCGATCAGATCGAGCGGCGCAGCGCCGAACGGCCCCTCGGCGTCCGGCAGCGCGACCGCGGCGCCGGCCTCGCGCACCATCAGCTGGGCGGCCGCGATGTCGATCGAGCGGGCACCGTTCGGGCGCAGGCTCGCGACGGCATCCAGCCGGCCGTCGGCCAGGTGGCAGAGCGCGAGCGCGAGCGAGCCGAGCACGCGCACCCGCTCGACCTCGCCCGGCATCGCCGCTGCGGCCGGCGCCAGGTGCTCGGGGCGCGTGGCCTCGAGCGCGACGAGCTGGAGGCGCTCGAGCGGGCGCGAGCTGCCGAGCGCGACGCCGTCGACGCTCGCTCCGGCGCCCCGGTGGGCGATCCACTCCTCGCCGTTGCCGAGGTCGTAGACGTAGCCGAGCACGACGTCGGCCATCGCCGGCCCGTCGGCGATCGCCACCGAGAACGCGTACAGGGGCAGACCCCGCTTCGCGTTGAGGCTGCCGTCGACCGGGTCGATCACGATGCGCCACTCGCCGCCCGCTCCGAGCGTGCGCTCGCCGATCTCCTCGGAGACCACCGTGAAGCCGATGCCCGCATCGCCCGCGAGATCGGTGAGGACGCCGAAGGCGGCATCCTCGGCCGCCCGGTCGACGGCGACGGTCGTGTCGCCCCCGGCACCCCGCCCGAGCTCGTCGGCGCGCCGTGCGCGTGGCACCGCTCGTACGGCCTCGCGCACGCCGTCGCGCATGGCGCGGCAGACCTCGAGCCAGCGCTCCGGCGTCACGGGTCGAAGGGGTCGAGCTGGTTGAAGACCATGCCGTCGAGGATCTTCGGGAAGAAGAACGTCGACTTGGGCGGCATCGTCTCCCCCGCATCGGCGACGGCCTCGACCTCGGCGACCGTGGGAGCGGGTACGAGCAGGGCGACCGCGGTGCGCGGCGGCGCGGCATCCACCATCGCCGCGGCCGCGTCGGCGAGCTGGCGGTACGCGATGCGATCGGTCGTCGCGACGGCGGCGGCGTCGAGGCCGAGGAGGTCGCGGAGCACGAGCGTGCCGACGGAGACGACATCGAGCCCCGTCGGCGCCGCGCCGCGCAGGCGCGCGTACAGCGGCGGCCTGCCGTCGCCGCGCACGAGGCCGAACGTGCGCACGCCGCGCGGCGGCGCGAGAATGCGACGCTCGAGCGTCGCCACGTCGGCCATCTCCTCGAGCTCCCAGCGCTCGGCGAGGAGCTCGGGGAGGCGCTCCCACAGCTCGCGGTCGAGGCCGCTGACGACGCGGTGGGTCGGGAACAGCACGAGCCCCGGATCGTGCCTGTTGGCGAGGTAGGCCGGTGCGAAGTCGTAGGCCCGCAGCTCGGGCGGGTCGCCGTCGGCCGCGCGCCGCTCGTCGCGGTAGGCGAGGGCGGTCTCGTAGCGGTGGTGGCCGTCGATGATCGTGAGCGCGCGACTGCCGACGACCTCGATCGCCGTGCGCAGCGGCTCGGCCTCGCAGATACGCCAGAGCCGGTGCGTGGTGCCCTCCTCGTCGGTCGTCTCGAAGATCGGCGTGCGCGCGGCGGCGATGGGCTCGAACGTCTCGCTGATCCGGCGCGAGGGATCGCCATAGGCCATGAAGATCGGCGAGAGGTTGGCCCGCACGGCCCGCAGCACCGCGAGGCGGCCCGCCTTGGGCGCCTCGAGCGTGCGCTCGTGGCGGCGCACGCGACCGGGGGAGTACGGCTCGAGCCGCAGCGCCGCGATCAGCCCCGCGCGCCGTCGGCGCACGCCGTCGGGGCCGTTCGCGTGCTGCTCGAGCCAGTACATGCACGGCCGCGGCTCGCGCACGACGACCTGCTCGCGGCGCCATTCCTCGAGCGTGTCGCCCGCCTCGCGCTCGGCGCCGGGCGCGGGGAGGATCAGGTGCACGACGTTGTACGGGCTGCGGGCGAGCAGCCGGGCGCGCAGCTCGTCGTCGATCACGTCGTACGGCGGCGACACGACATCGGCCAGGCGCACGCGATCGGCCGCGTAGTGGAGCGCATGGAACGGTCGAATCTCCACGCGCTCTGGCACGGGCCCGGACACCCTGGGAGGGTAGCCCGGATGCCGCCCGGAGCGCGGAGGCCGGAGGGGCGAGATCGGCCGTATACTCGCCGTCATGGCCGGTGGCACGCTCGTGCGCGAGCTCGCGGCGGGCGCGCTCGTCGACGCGACCTTCGCGGTGTCGCGCAAGGAGCGCCGCACGCGGCGGGACGGACGCCCCTTCCTCGATCTCGAGCTGACCGACAGCACGGGGCGCGTGCGCGCGCGGGTGTGGGACGGCGTCCCGGTGCTCGAGCAGCGCTTCGAGGTCGGCGACACCGTGCGCGTGCTCGGCCGCGTGGGCGAGTATGCCGGCAAGGTCGAGCTCGAGGTGCGCGACGTCGAGCGCGTGGAGCCGGGCGACCCGGCGGAGTTCGTCCCCGGCGCGCGGCGCGACATCGAGGATCTCGACGGCTACATCGACTTCCTCGTGCTCGAGATCTACCACGACGGTCTGCGAGCGCTCGTCGAGGCCGTGCTCGGCGAGCCCGGCTACCGGCAGCGCTTCCGCACGGCCCCCGCGACCGAGAACGGCCACCACTCCTACGCCGGCGGCCTGGCCGAGCACACGGTCGCCGTGAGCGCGCTCTGCCGCGAGACGGCGCAGTTGCACCCGCGCCTGAACGGGGATCTGCTCACCGCGGCCGCGCTCCTGCACGATTGCGGCTGCGTCGATGCCTTCGTGAGCGGCGCGGTGATCCTGCCGAGCGAGCGCGGCGCGCTACTCGGGCACGTGCATCTCGGACTTGCGCGCATCGAACGCGCCGCCGCCCGCGTGCGCCTCGAGGCGGCGGCGCTGCAGCCGCTGCTCGGCGCCGTCGCCTCGCACCATGGCCCACCGGAGGGCCGCCGCTTCCCGAGCCCGGAGGCGGTCGCGCTGCATGCCGCCAACGCGCTCGACGCGCGCGTCAACGACGCGCTCTGAGCTCAGGCGCCGGGTGTCACCGGGGGGTGCCAGAGCCCGCCGAGCTCGATCTCGAGCGCTCGCCAGGCGTCGCCTGGCAGGGTCGTGACCGCCGCCCCCGGATGCTGCTTCGCCACATCGAGAAGCGCGCGGTTCTCTGCCGTGGCCGGCAGGAGCTCCCAGGTGTAGTGCCGGTCGTAGCCCCGGCGCTCGGCACCCACGCCGATGCCGAACGACTGATCCATGACCGGCAGGAACGTCGTCGAGTCGAGGTACACGCGCGCATCGCCGAAGGCTTCGAACCCGACGACGTGATGGCCATCGACGTCACTCTCACCGATGTCCTTCCAGTTGCCGTTGTGCAGGAGGCCCTCCATCTCGTCACGAGTCGCCTGCGAGACGCCGGTCGGACGCCAGTCGCTGCCAACCCCCGTCGTCTGCAAGACCTCGTTGCTGCGCCAGTCGAAGCCCTGTCCGAACCCGTTCGCATCCAGCGAGGACTCGACGACCTGCGCGCCGCTCCCGCCCGCCGGGAACTCGGTGACGGTGCGCTGCGTGTACGGCGGGCTCGTCAGCTGCCAGCTCTCCTCGAGTTCGTCGG
>CAZYYP010000237.1:0-5390 GCA_964651695.1 uncultured Gaiellales bacterium
GTGGCGGGGTAGTGCATATCGCCGGGGGCGCCTGCCCCCGCGTGACCTGCGAGCGCTGTGGTGGTCCAACCGCCGCCGTGCGGGTGCACGCGCGTCGCCGGGTAGCGGTCGGACCCTCAACACCCTGAATCGCCACCCACCTCGCCGGTGCCGTGCGCGCGTCGCCAGGTATCCGTCGGACCCTCAACAGCCTGAATGGCCACCCACCTCGCTGATGCCGGCCGCGCGTCGCCAGGTAGCGGCCGGACCCTCACCAGCCTGCATCGCCACCCACCTCGCCGGTGCCGCTCGCGCGTCGCCGGCGGGCTCTCGGCATCGCGAATCGCCACCCGCCTCCCCTCGTTGCCCTGTTGATTCACGCATCCCTCAGCCGGGAGAGGGTCTGTATGGACCGGGGATCGCGGCACCGTTGTTCCACATCCGCCTGGCCGGCGGCGCGCACTCCCGCCTCGGCGGGGGGACCGGGGACGCGCATCCCCGGTCCATACATGCCAAGAATATGTTGTTTTGCAGGAATATCGTTGGTGGTCCCACACCGTCCACAACCCCTACTAGGTACTACTGGCTCGTTGAGGAGCAACAGCGAAGAACACCACCCACGGCCCTTCGCACCCGTCGCTGCGTGCGCCGCCGAACCATCTAGACTCCCTCCGCCATGCGCATCTCCTGCCCCAAGGACGACCTTCTCAAGCAACTCCAGGTTGTCGGCCGCGGCGTGTCGCAGCGCTCGAGCGTGCAGATCCTGTCCGGCGTTCTGATCGAGGCGCCCTCGGCCGAGGAGCCGGTGCTCCTGGCGGCGACGGACATGGAGCTCTCCGTACGCGCACGGTTGCTGGCCGATGTCCACGAGCCGGGCCGGGTCGTCGTGCCGGGTCGTCTCCTGCTCGACATCGTGCGTCACCTGCCGGCCCAGCAGGTCACCCTGGCCTCGGGGGAGGGCCCCGGGCAGCTGACGCTCGAGTGCGGCGCCAGCCGCTACTCCCTCTTCACCTACGACGCCGACGATTTCCCGCGGCTGCCGGAGATCGATCACGGCCGCACCTTCGGCGTCGACCGCGACACCTTTCTCCAGGCCGCCGATCGCGTCCTGCGCGCCGCGTCGCGCGACGACTCGCGCCCGGTGCTGACCGGCGTCCTCGTCGAGTTCGCCGACGGCGTGCTGACGATGGCCGCCACCGACTCCTACCGCATGGCGGTGCGGACGACGAAGCTCGAAGGCGGGCCGCCCGAGCAGCTCACGGCGATCGTCCCGGCCCGTGCGCTGTCCGACCTGCTGCGGATCTCCGCCGCCGTCGGGGGCGAGGGGCTCGAGATCGTCGTGGAGGAGAATCAGGTGCTCTTCGGCGCCGGCGACACGTGGCTCGGGGCGCGGCGCATCGAGGGCCAGTTCCCCGAGTTCCGCCGCCTGCTGCCGGAGACGTTCGAGCACGAGGTCTCGCTGCCGCGCGCCGAGTTCGCCGACGTCATCGCCCGCGTGGAGGTGCTGGCCGGCCGCTCGCCGCTGCGCCTGGCGTTCGCGCCCGGTGAGCTCACCGTCTCGGCGCAGACCCAGGAGGTCGGAGAGGGGCGCGAATCGCTCCCCTGCGACTTCCGCGGCGAGCCGCTCGAGATCGGCTTCAATCCGGCGTTCCTGCGCGAGGGAGTCGAGAGCATCCCCGGCGACACCGTCCTGCTCAAGCTGATCACGCCGCTGCGCCCGGGACTGCTGACCGGCGGCACCGACGACTACTGGTACCTGATCATGCCGATCCGCCTGGCGTCCTGACCGGACGCTCGTGCGTGTCGAGCACGTCCGTGCCACGGACTTCCGCTGCTACGACCGCCTCGATTGCGCGCTCGGCGGTGAGGTGCTCGCAATCGTCGGCCGCAACGGGGCGGGCAAGACGAGTCTGCTCGAGGCCGTGCACTTCGCGGCGCTGGGCTGGTCACCGCGCACCTCGGACGACGCGCGCGTCGTCCGCATCGGCGCTGCCGTCACCCGCGTCGAGCTGCGCGGGTCGATCCGGGGCGCCGAGACGACCTGGGCGGTGGGGTTCCAGCCGGGGTCGCCCAAGCGCGCGACCGTCGACGGTGCGCCGTACGCGACACTCGACGCGCTCGCCGAGCACGCCGCGATCCTCGTGTTCACGCCGGAGCGCCTGGCCGTCATGAAGGGCGCGCCGGCGCTGCGCCGGCGCTACCTGGATCGCGCCGTGGCGCGCTCGTGGCCGCGCTACGCGAGCGTCGCCGGGGCCTACGCCGGGGCGCTCCAGCAGCGCAACCAGCTCCTGCGCCGGCTGCGCGCCGGGGCGCGGGCGCACGACGCATTGCCGCCCTGGGAGGCGCAGCTCGCTCAGCTGGGCTCGGAGATGCGCCGTGCACGCTCCCGCTTCGTCGCGGCACTCCGAGCGCCCTTCGCCGAGCACCTGGCGGCGATCGGGGAGCTCGAGGAGCCCGTGGAGTTGCGCTACGAGGCGCGCGGGCCCGAGGACGAGGCCGGTCAGCTGGCCGAGCTCGAGGAACGCCGCGGCGGCGACATCGAGCGCGGCAGCACGTCGGTCGGACCCCACCACGACGAGCTGGCGTTCGCCCAGGGGGAACGCGACCTCCGCAACTACGGCTCGCAAGGGGAGCAGCGCTCCGCCGTGCTCGCGCTGCTCACGGCAGAGGCCGATCTCGTGCGCGAGGTGCGCGGCCTGAGGCCGGTTCTCCTGCTCGACGACGTCGCGAGTGAGCTCGACCGCAACCGGGCTCAGAGCCTGCTCGGCCTCCTGCGCGACCGTGGTCAGGTGCTCGTGACGGCGACCGACACGCATCAGCTCGGAGATGCGTGCGATCGTGTCATCCACGTCGACGGCGGCACGGCGCATCCGGAATGATGCCGGGGTGAGCGGTCTCGAGGACATCGGCGCGATCCTCGGCCGCGCGCTCGGCGGATCGGCCCCGGATGCCCGCCTCGCTGCGGTCTGCAGCGCCTGGCGCGCAGCCGCCGGGCCCCTCGCCGACGAGGTCTGGCCCGCGCGCTTCGCACGCGACGGCGGCCTGATCCTGAACTGCACGAGCGCGGTGCTGGCGGGCGACCTCAGCATGCGCGCGCCGGACCTCCTGGCACGGCTGCGCGAGCAGGCCTGCGAGCTCCCCGCGCTGCGCTTCCGCGTGGGCCCCGTGCCGGGTGCCGCTGGGGGCTGACGACCGCCCCGATTGCTAGTATTCATCCGGGTTCTCCCCGCATCAACCGCAATTATCGGACGGCAGCTTGACGGATCCCGAGCACGCATACGGCGCAGACGAGATCACCGTCCTCGAGGGCCTCGAGGCGGTGCGGAAACGCCCTGGTATGTACATCGGCGCGACCAGCCAGCGCGGCCTCCACCACCTCGTCTACGAGGTGCTCGACAACAGCGTCGACGAGGCGCTCGCGGGGTACTGCGACCAGATCACGACGACGCTCCTGCCCGACGGCTCGATCAGCGTCACGGACAACGGGCGCGGCATCCCGGTCGAGCGCAACGAGCAGTACGACATGAGCTCGGTGCAAGTCGTGCTCACGATGCTGCACGCCGGCGGCAAGTTCGGCGGTGGCGGCTACAAGGTCTCAGGCGGCCTGCACGGCGTCGGCGTCTCGGTCGTGAACGCCCTCTCCGAGTGGCTGACGGTCGACGTGCGCCGCGAGGGCTACACCTGGACGCAGAGCTTCGCGCGCGGCGAGCCGACGACCGAGCTCGTCCGGGGCGAGCCGACGACCGAGCTCGGTACGACCGTGACGTTCAAGCCGGATGCCGACATCTTCGAGACGACGGAGGTCGACTTCGAGGTGCTCGAGACGCGCGAGCGCGAGATGGCCTTCCTGACACGCGGGCTCCGGCTGACGCTGATCGATCAGCGCACCGAGGACCGCGTCGTCGAGTTCTTCGCCGAGAACGGCCTCGCCGACTACGTGCGCTACATCAACAAGAACCGCACGCCCACGCACAAGACGCAGATCGCATTCGAGCGCGAGACCGACGACGGCCAGGTCGAGGTCGCCATGCAGTGGAACGACACCTACCAGGCATCGGTGCACTCGTTCGCGAACAACATCAACACGCACGAGGGCGGCACGCACCTCACCGGTTTCCGCTCGGCGCTCACGCGCACCGTGAACGCCTACGCGCGCTCGACGGGTCTGATCAAGGAGAAGGACGACCCGCTCTCCCAGGACGACGCCCACGAGGGGCTCGTCGCGATCATCTCGGTCAAGCTCCAGGACCCGCAGTTCGAGGGCCAGACGAAGACGAAGCTCGGCAACTCGCCGATGCGCAGCCTCGTCGAGACGACGACGAACGCCGCGCTCGCCGAGTGGTTCGAGGAGCACCCGGCCGAGGCCCGCGCGATCATCAACAAGGCGATCCAGGCCGCCCGCGCCCGTCAGGCAGCCCGCAAGGCGCGCGATCTCGTGCGGCGCAAGACCGCGCTCGAGAACTCGCGACTGCCGGGGAAGCTGAAGGATTGCTCGAACAACGATCCCGCCCAGTGTGAGCTGTTCCTGGTCGAGGGCAACAGCGCCGGCGGCACGGCCGGCGACGCCCGCGACCGCGAGTTCCAGGCGATCCTGCCGCTGCGCGGCAAGATTCTCAATGTCGAGAAGGCACGGATCAACAAGATCCTCTCGAACGTCGAGATCCAGGCCATGATCACGACGATCAACACCGGGATCGGCGAGGAGTTCAACCTCGAGGGCCTGCGCTACCACAAGATCGTGGCGATGACGGATGCCGACGTCGACGGCGCGCACATCCGCACGCTGATCCTGACGTTCTTCTTCCGGCACATGCTGCCGATGATCGAGGCCGGGCACGTCTACATCGCCCAGCCGCCGCTCTACCGGCTCAAGTTCGGCCGGCGCGAGGCGCTGTACCTGCAGAACGACGCCGAGTTGGAGCGCATCCTGCTGCGCGAGCGGCTCGCCGACATCGAGGTCGCCGATCGCTACGGCGAGTCGCCGCGCTTCACCGAGGTGCGCTACCAGCGCTTCCTCTCGGCGCTGCGCGAGTACGAGGGCTGGGCCGGGCGCCTGCGGGCCGAGTTCGGCGGGCCGGCGGTCGACTACGTCAAGGATCACCGGCTGATCGAAGAGCCGGCATCGACGCTCGACGAGCTCGAGAGCTACTTCCGCACCGGCGTGCCCGAGGACGAGCCCGATTCCGTCGAGGTCATCGCCCGGCACGACGCCGTCGATGATCCGTCGCTGCTGCTCAAGGTGACCGAGAAGCGCACCGGGGCCGTGGAGACGGTGCCGCTGCCGCAGAACCTGTTCACCTCGCGCGCCTACGACGGGCTTCGCAGGGCGCACCTGCGCCTGCGCGAGCTCGCCGGGCATCCGCCCTACACCGTCCAGCTCGGCAAGAAGTCGCGCGAGTCGCACACGTTCG
>CAZYYP010000238.1:0-5275 GCA_964651695.1 uncultured Gaiellales bacterium
CGTGCGACTCGACAACGACCACGAGGTGCTGACCCACATCTCGGGCAAGATGCGCCGGCATTACATCCGCATCCTGCCGGGCGATCGCGTGAAAGTCGAGTTGTCTCCGTACGACCTCACGCGCGGGCGCATCGTCTACCGCTACCGCTGATCGGGAGCCCGCCGTGGGCCTAGTCACCCGTGCGGTCTCCGGGCGCGTGGTCGACGAGCTCGCCGTGCGCCTCTCCGGCGCCACCGAGCACGCGATCGAGGAGATCGTGCGCCGCCGCAGCGATGCCATCGGCCGCGCGGTCGAGGCCGAGCGGCTGCTGCATCCCGGCGCCACGCCCAGCGACATCGCGCGGATCCTCGTCTACCAGCGCAGCAAGGTCTCGGCGATCGGTGGGGCCGTCTCCGCATTGCCCGGTGCCTTTCCGGGCGTCGGCACCGCGACCGAGATCGGCGCGGGCCTGGCGGACATGGTCACGCTCGTCTACACGCAGGTGGCGCTCGTGCTCGCGGTGGCCGCGTCGTTCGACCACGACCTCGCCGCGCACGACGACCGCGCCGCCGATGTCCGCGTCGTGCTCGCGCTCGAGGCGGGCGTGGCGAAGTTCGGCAAGCGCGGCGTCGAGCTCGACGACGGGCAGCCGCTCGATCCCCGCGACAAGTCGCTCTCCGAGGATCTCAACCGCGAGCTCGGGGCGATGGTCGTCAAGCGCACTGCGCGCCGCCGTGCCCGGACGCTGCTCGGGCGCGAGATCCCGTTCGGCGTCGGCGTCGCCATCGGCGCCGGAGCGAACTTCCGCGCGATGCGGCACACGGGCCGCACGGCACTGCGCTACTACGAGTTCACCGCCACCGGCACGGGACGCGCCTGACCGTTCGAGTGTGTGCGATCGAGGCACACTTCCCGGCCCTATGCTCGGCCGGTGAAGATTCTCCTCATCGCCAGTGCCGTCGCCCTGCTCGCCGTCGCGGGCTACGCGTTCCTCCGGTCGCGAGCGCCCGGGGGAACGCTCTCGGGGCCGGTGTCGTACGTCATCGACGGCGACACGATCGTCGTCCAGGCCGGCGGGAGCGGCTCGGTGCACGTGCGGCTGATCGGCATCAACACGCCCGAGATCGCGCACTACGGGAAGCCGGGGGAGTGCTACGGCATGCGCGCCTCGACAATCACGCGGCGCCTCGCGCTCGGGCGGCAGGTCGTGCTCGAGGTGGGGAGGGAGCGCCACGACCGCTACGGACGGCTGCTCGCCTACGTGCAGGTGGTGGGCGGGCCGGCCGACCTCGAGCGGGCGCTGCTCGCCCGCGGGGCGGCGCGCACGCTCGCGATCGCGCCGAACATCGATCGCGCCGTGCTCTACGACCGCCTCGAGCGCGCTGCCCGGCACGCGCGGCGGGGACTCTGGGGGGCCTGTCGCTGAGGAGGAATACGCCGGCCGGGGGGCGGCCTGCGACGGAAGGGCCGCCCGCGCCCGGCCGGGTTTGACAGCCTGAGCTGCCAATTCCGCAACTCCAGCGCCTGCCGGTTCCCGGTGGCCGACCCTGCAGCGTTCCGGCTGCGACTATACCACCGATGATGCGCTGGCAAAAAGCCGTTGCGGCCGCGAGTGCGGCCGGCCTCGCGGCTTCCGGAGCGGAGTCGCTGACCCTTCGCCGGCGCGTGCGCGAGCTTCCGCTGCCCGGCCTCCCGCGCGAGCTGGAAGGACTCACGATCCTGCACGTCTCCGACGTGCACGCGGGGTACGGTCCCGGCCTCTGGCTGCTCCGTCGCTGCGCGGCCTGGGCGCGCGAGCTCGAACCCGACCTTATCGCCGTGACGGGCGATCTCGTCGCGCGCCGGCGCGCCGCCCCGGGCTTCGCCGCCGCGTCGGAGGAGCTCGTCGCGGCGGCGAAGCACGGAGCGTTCGCCGTCCTCGGCAATCACGACCTCGCCCGCGGCCACGACCCGTTCGCGCAGGGCTGGGACGCGGACGACCTGGGAGGGATGACGCTGCTCGACGGCGCCGCGGAGGAGCTCACCCTGCACGGGCAGCGAATCTCGATCGCAGGCGCCTCGGCGAAGCGCCTGATGGGCGCGGCCGACTACGACCCGGCGATGCACCTCGACGTCAGCGCCGATCTGCGCATCCTGCTCTGCCACTTCCCGGATCTCCTGCCCCGGCTCGCGCCCGGCTGGGCGAACCTCGTGCTCTCGGGGCACTTGCACGGCGGGCAGATCTGCCTCCCCTGGCCGGGCGGCCGCATCGGCCTCGCCCATCCGGCATCGGGCCCGGTGGCGTCGATCGAGGCCTGCGACGGCACCGTCATGCACGTCTCGCCGGGGCTCGGCACGACGTTCGTCCCGCTCCGGCTGTTCGCGCGGCCCGAGGTCACGCTGCTGCGCCTGCGCACCGCCTGACGCATCAGCCGGGTGCCCTGGAACCTCTAAGCTGGCCGGCGTGGCGATGCAGCATCTCACCGGCGCGACGCAGGTTCGCAGGCCGGACGTCTGCAAGAGCTGCGTGTGGTGGCAGACGAGGGACGACCGCTCGCTCGAGAAGCGGCGCTGGATCCAGGACGTCGAGGACGACTTCGGCGCCTGGGGGGAGATCTACCTCGACGGCGACCGGCACGTGGCCTCGCTGCAGTACGGGCCCGCGGCGGCCTTTCCGCGCGCCCGCACGCTGCCGGCGGGCCCGGCCTCGGGCGACGCCGTGCTCGTGACCTGCGCCTACCTGTCCGACCCGTCGAGCCCGTGGTCGCTACAGAGCCTCTTCCTGGCCTGCATCGGTGCCTGCCACGAGCGGCACGTGCCCGCGATCGAGGCGTTCGGCGTCGTGCATGCCGCAGAGGCGGAGTTCGCCGAGCGGTTCCTGCACCACCGCACGGTCTTCCCGCGCGACTTCCTCGCCGACTACGGCTTCAGGACGCTGCGCAGCGCCGGCCCGGTCGAGCTCATGCGACTCGAGCTCGGAGGCCTCCTGGCGGCGCCCGAGGATGGCCGCGTGGTGCAGGCCGTGCGCCGCGCCGCAGAGATCATCACGGGGCCACCGGGCCTCGCCGAGCCTGTCTGATCGGCCCCGAAAATGGGCCGAGGCGGCGTGCCGGTCCGGCTCGCCGCCTCTGCCGAGGGTGATGTCGCGCCTGAACGGCACCACCACAGCTCCGAGGAGCTGGCTTCCTGTCCCGCTGGCTCAACCGGCCGCGCGCCCGAATGGGACGCACCGTCGATCGAGCTTCCCGGCTCCCATCAGCCAGCAACAGTGTAGATCGCATATCGGACATCGGTCAATGGGAATTCATGAGGTTTTTCGCACGAACTCCAGGGCGAGGATCTCGGAGGCCGCGCGGGCGCCGCTGCGCAGCGCACCCTCCATCGTCCCGCACCACTCCGCAGCCGTGTGCTCGCCCGCGAGGTGGACACGGCCGGCCGGTGCGGCAAGCTCCTCGTCGTCGCGCCGCGACCACCCGGGTGGATGGCACGCGTAGGAGCCGGTGCTGAGCGGATCGGCGCCCCAGTTCGTGAGCACGGACTCGCCGGTCAGCGCGAGCTCGGGTCGCAGTGCCTGGATGCGCGTGCGCCAGCTCTCGGCGCCGAGAGCGATCTCGAGTGCCTGCTCCGCACGGGAGCCGCCGGCGAAGGACGAGGCGAACGTCGCCGGACCGCCGGCGGCGCCGCTCGCCGTCCACGTCCAGAACGCGGCATCGAGCGCTTGCACGGCCGCGGGCGCCGCAGGCGTTGCGAGGGGCACGTGCAGCTTGCTCGCCACGCCGAACACGAGCCGCGCGTAGCTCGCGCGCGCGCGCAAGGCGGGCAGGAGCTCGAGCGCAAGCGGGTGGGGGAGTGTCACGACCACGCGGTCGTAGCGCTCGTCGCCGCCTTCGAGCAGGTGCACGGCGACGTGCGTGCCGTCGTCGCGGAGCGCGCCGATCGGGCACCCGAGCCGCAGGCGGCCGGCGAGCCGTTCGGCCATTGCGGCCGCGAGCGCGTCGTTGCCGGCAGCGAGGCGGGCCGAGGGAGCCTCCTCACCCTGCTCGCCGGCACGCAGCTCGGCGCTCGCGAGCCACCGGGCGGAGACGCGATCGAGCTCCACCGTGTAGGTGCCCTCGAGGCGGCGTGTGAGCGCGTTCCGCGCGAGCGCGCCGAGCGGCGCCTGCGTGATCGCCTCCGCTGCCGAGACTCCCGCGGCGGCCGGTCCCAGGTGCTCCAGTACGGCCGCGACGACCTGTTCGGCCTCCTGCAGCAGCGTGGGCAGCGAGCGCCCGTCCGAGCGCACCTCGCGCTCCGCGAACGCGAAGCCCTGCGCAGCCAGTGCCAGACCATGCTCGGCGGCGCGCCGCCGCAGGTGGTCGTAGCCGGCCTCGATGAACTCGCCGCCGCGCTCGAAGCGCGCGCCGTCGGGCATGGCATCCGACCACACGCGGCCGCCCGCGCGCGAGCGCGCCTCGATGACGGTCACATCGGTGCCTGCGGCGACAAGGTCGGTGGCGCAGGCGAGGCCGGCGAGGCCGGCGCCGACCACCGCGACCCGCATCGTCAGGCGGCCGAGCGGACGAGCTTCTCGCGCACCAGCAACTCGGCGATCTCGACGGCGTTCGTGGCGGCCCCCTTGCGCAGGTTGTCGGCCACGACCCAGAGCGCGAGCGCGTTCGGGTCGCCGAGATCGCGGCGGATGCGGCCGACGAGTACGTCGTCGCGCCCCTCGGCGTCGATCGCCATCGGGTAGGCGTGGGCGGCCGGGTCGTCGACCACGGTGATGCCGGGCTCGGCAGCCAGCAGCGCGCGCGCCTCGTCGGGCGCGATGGGCTCGCGGGTACGCACCCAGACAGCCTCGGAGTGCGACGTGACGACCGGCACGCGCACGCAGGTCGCGCTGACGCGCAGGTCGGGCAACTCGAGGATCTTGCGCGACTCGTTGACGAGCTTGAGCTCCTCGTCGGTGTAGCCGTCGTCGCCGGAGAGCGCCCCGGCGAAGGGCAGGACGTTGAACGCGATCTGATGCGCGTAGACGCCGGCGGGCGGTTCCTGGCCCGCCAGCACCGCGGCCGACTGCGCGCGGAGCGCGTCGATCGCCGTCTGCCCGGTGCCCGAGACCGACTGGTAGGTCGCGACCGTGACGTGCTCGAGCGGCGAGCGCCGGTGCAGGACGGCGAGCACGGGCATGAGCTGCATGGTCGAGCAGTTCGGGTTCGCGATCACGCCCGCATGGGCGTGGGCGGCATGGGGGTTCACGTCGGCGACGACGAGGGGCACGCCGTCGTCCATCCGGAACGCCGAGGAGTTGTCGACGACGACCGCGCCCGCGGCGAC
>CAZYYP010000239.1:0-5257 GCA_964651695.1 uncultured Gaiellales bacterium
GCGACCTTCCTGATCGCCGTGCTCGGCGCGCTCGCCTACTCACTGCTGCCGATGGTCAGCCAGGCGAGCGCGATCGCGAACCCCGATGTCCTCCTGATGGCCTCCCTCGCGGGCCTCGCCTACGGCCTGCTCAAGCTGCGCCGCGGCTGGACGTGGGGCCGGGCGCTCCCGGTCGCCCTGTGGGCGCTGCTCGCGCTGCTCACGAAGCCGATCGGCGGGCCTGCCGCGCTCATGATCATCGTGCCGCTGCTCGCCTTCACCCCCGGCACCCGCGCGCTCCCCCGGCGCCTCGGCGCCATCGGCGCGGTCGTGGCGGCACTCGCCGTCTGCTACGTCGCGATGGCCGTCGCCGCGACCTGGCAGCTCTTCGGCATCAACGGCCCGGTGAGCTCGGCGCGCTACGGCATGTCCTACCTGTGGCAGTTCTATCTCCCGCCGCTCTCGTTCATGGACAGCAAGCACGCCGCCTACCACGCGTTCGGATCGCTGCCGTCCTGGCGCGTCTGGGTCGAGACCGGCACCGGCTTCTTCGGCTGGCTGACGACGCCGATGCCGTCGTGGGCCTACGACCTCTCGTTCTGGGCGCTCGTCGCTGCGGCCGCCGTGGCGATCGCGGCTGCGATCCGGCGGCCCGACCGCGGCACCGGCGCCGCGCTCGCGCTGCTCATTGCCGGGCTCGCGAACGTGCTGCTGCTGCATCTCGCCGAGCTGCTCGCGCTGATTCAGGGATCGCCCGAGTTGCTGCTGCAGGGCCGCTACCTGATCGCCGTCATCCCGCTCTTCGTCGCCGCGCTGTTCCAGCCGTACGCGCGCATCGGCCGCCTCGGGACGTTCGCGGCGGGCGGCGTCCTGCTCGTCGTGGCCGTGCTCTCGGTCGAGGCGATGAACGACGTGCTGGTGTTCTTTGGCTGAGCGACCCCTCTCGCCGCGAAGCAGCCGCCGGCGCTCGCGCGAGCTCCTGATCGCGGTCGCCGTCGGGCTGCTCGTGACGCTGTTCATCGTCTGGCGCGACTCCCGCCGGGCCGATATCACCTACACGATCGGCGCGGCGCCACTCGACCCGACGGCCGCCATCGAGATCACGGGCACGCCCAGGCGCACGTTCGAGCTCCCGCGCCTGCCCGTGAGCACGAGTGGCGAGGTGCAGGTGCACATCGCGACGTACCTGCAGAAGCCGACTGCCACCGTGCGCCTCGAGATCGAGGATGCGTCCGGCCGCGCGCAGGCGCGCTGCATCTACCCGCCGACCGCCTACCAGGACAACTCGCAACTCGTCTGCGACGTGCCGAGCCTCGCGCGGGCGCGGCGTCTCGTCGTCACGCACCGGGGCGCCGCCAAGCTCGCCGTGATCGGCCACGAGAACGTCGCCGGCGACCTCGTCTTTCGCAATCCGACCGGGGTCTTCGGGCGCATGCGCACGGCGATCGATCGCGTCGGCGTCTCGCTGCCCCCCGGTCTCGGTCCCACCGTCCTGATCGCGGGGCTCTGGGCCTCGACCTCAGCCGCCGTCCTGGCCGTGCTGCTCGCGATCGGAATCGCGCGCGAGGGGACCGACCCGCTCCTCGAGCATCGCGAGCCGCTGGGCGAGCCGGCTCGTGTGCTCGCTGAGCCGGGAGATGACGAGCGAGAAGTGCAGCATGACGGCGAGGAAGAATCCGAGGGCGACGACGAAGAGGGCGTTCGGGGGCGAGGCGATGCCGATGGCGCTCGCGATGCGCGCGAGCAGGGCCGGCCAGGCGGCGAGGATGATCAGGGTCAGCCCGGTCGCCAGCCAGAGCACTGAATAGCGCTCCTGCAACCGCCGCCGGCGCACGAGCTCGAGCACGAACAGGAGCAGCGCAGCCGCGACGATCAGCGAGACGAGGCTGACGCGGGTCACGGCCCGTCCGGGAGCTTGACGGGCCGCCGCAGCATCTGCATCGCGACTGCCATGAGCACCTTGACCATGTAGTACGCCGAGCGCAGCGGAGTGATCGACGTCCGGCCGCCCTGCCGTACCCGCATCTCCACCGGGACCTCGACGATCCGCAGGCCCGCCCGGTGGGCGATGATGACCGCCTCGACCTCGGGATAGTCGTGCGGGTACGCGGCGGCGAAGAGCGCGATCGCGCGGCGGTTGCCCGCTCGGAACCCCGATGTCGTGTCTGTCAGCCTGACGCCGCAGATGGCGGAGACGACGCGCGCGAACACGGCGATGCCGAGCCGGCGCCCGAGCGGCGGCCGGTAGAGTCGCTCGCCCAGGAAGCGCGAGCCGATCGCGAGGTCGGCGCCGTTTGCAGCGAGCGCGCCCACGAGCCGCGTGATCTCGGCGGCGGGATGCTGCCCGTCGCCGTCGACCTGGATCGCAACGTCGAAGTCGCCCTCCTGCGCGGCCATGTAGCCCGTCTGGACGGCACTCCCGATGCCGAGGTTGAACGGGAGCGTGATCACGCGAGCGCCGGCGCGCACCGCCTCCGCAGCCGTGCCGTCGCCGGAGCCGTCGTCGATGACGACGATCTCGACCGGAGCCTGCGCCCGGATGTCGGCGATCACCTGCGCGATCGCGTCGCGCTCCTGGAAGGCGGGCACGATCGCGAGGCAGCGGGGGAACGCCGACGGGGCGGCGCCTTCGCTGATGGCAGGGGCCTCCACGCCGCAGCGAGACTACCATCAGAGGCCGTGGAGGGAGCCCTCGCAGCGAGCGTGGTGATCGTCAACTACCGGGGGCGCGGACGCCTCGGACGCTGTCTCGACGCCCTGCGCGCCTCACCCCCCGGGTGCAGCAGCGAGATCATCGTGATCGACAACGCGTCCGACGACGGATCCTGGGACGAGGCCGGAGGCCGGGAGGGCGTGCGGCTCGTCCGGAACCCCGCCAACGTCGGTTTCGGGCGCGCTTGCAATCAGGCCGCCGGCCTCGCCGCGGGTCGCCACCTCGTCTTCCTCAACTACGACTGCGAGCCCGAGACCGGCTGGCTCGACGCGCTCGTGCACTGCGCCGACGACGACCCGGGCGTGGGCGCGGCGCAGGCCGTCGTGCTGCACCCCGACGGGACGGTCAACACCGCCGGAAACCGGCTGCACTACCTCGGCTTCTCGTGGGCGCCCAACGGCGGGCCCGCGCCGCAGGGCCCGCCGGCCGAGATCACCGTCGGCTCGGGGGCCTGCCTGCTCGTGCCGGCCCAGCGCTTCCGCGAGGTCGGCGGCTTCTGGGAGGCGATGTTCCTCTACTGCGAGGACACGGACATCTGCTGGCGCCTGCGTCTCGCCGGCCTGCGCATCGTCGTCGTCCCCGGCTCGCGCGTGCGGCACGACTACGAGTTCGGCCGCAATCCGTCGAAGATGTTCCACCTCGAGCGCAACCGCATGCTCATGGTCGCCGCCAACTACGAGGCGCTGACGCTCGCGCGCCTCGCGCCCGCCCTGCTCGGCACCGAGCTGGCGCTGCTCGTCGTCGCGGCGAAGGGCGGCTGGCTGCCGCAGAAGCTGCGGGCGGTCTCCTCGGCCGCGCGGGCGCTGCCCGCGGTGCGCGAGCAGCGCGCAGCGGTCGCGCGCCTACGCCAGATCCCCGACAGCGGTCTCACGCGCCGCCTGGAGCGACGCCTGGGGCCCGAGTTCGGCGAGGGCGTCGCCCGCGTCAGCGCGCCGCTCCTGAACGCCTACGCCCGCCTCGTGCGTCTGCGCGGCTGACGCGCGGGATCAGCAGCTGCGACCGTGCCAACAGTGTTTCGGGCCGTCAAGGCAGCCGATCGCGAGTCCGCCATGCCTCGATCGTCGCCGATGGCGTGATGTAACCTCGGCAGCCCGTGCTCGACGCCAGCCACCCGGTGCTCTGCTTGACGAGCGACGTCGACTGGGCCTCCGACGCCTGCATTCTGGACCTTGCGTCGTTCGCCGAGAGCATCGGCGTCGTCCCGACGTTCTTCGCAACGCACCGCAGCCTCGTGCTCGACGAACTCGAAGCGAGTGGCCGGGCCCAAATCGGGGTTCACCCCAACTTTCTCCCGGGTTCCACGCATGGAGGCACTGTCGATGAAGTGATCGACCATGTGCTCAAGCTCTTCCCACAGGCCCGCTCGTTCCGTTCCCATGCGTTTGCCGACAGCACGTTGATCGTCCGCGCCATGCGCGCGCGCGGCATTCTCTACGACAGCAACCTCTGCTTGTTCATGCAACGCGGCTTGGTGCCGCTTCAGCACGGCGCGGGAACGACGCGCCTTCCGGTCTTCTGGGAGGACGACTGCCATTGGGACCTCACCTCGGCCGACTGGCGGCTGGAACGCTATCTCGAAGAGTTCTTCACTCCAGGGCTGAAGATACTCAATGTGCATCCATTCTCGTTCGCCGCGAATGTACCCGATGACACCTTCTATGCTCGTGAGAAACACCACGCGACTACAGCGACAGCCGGGGAGTGCCTGGCGTTTCGGTACCAGGGTGCCGGCACGCGGACGTTCGTCACGGAGCTGCTCGAAGCTGCAGCGGCGCGTGGTGCAACATTCAAGACGCTCCAGGAGATTGCCGACATGGCAGACCAATCTGCGCCCGATCAAGGTCGGTTCACGGTGCACACCGAATCCGAGCACCAGCAATACCGGGCGATGAGCGATGCGGAGAAGCAAGACTTTCTCCGCCGCGAATACGAGACGCGCAGTGCGACAGATCCCTATGCGACCTCACGCGACTACAACGCTCGCGAGCTGGAAATTGATGCGATCCACGATGCGCTGAGAGAGCCAGGCACCATTCTCGATCTCGGCTGCGGCAACGGCTACACGCTCGTATCGCTGGCCGAGCGGATCTCTGGGGACGGGTGGCATCTCCATGGTGTCGACTTCACCGAGCCACTGGTCCGTGGCGCCCGCGAACTCGTACAGGAGCGAGGTGCCCGACTGCACCTCGTACCCGAGTTCGAATGTGCCGACGCAGTCCCGTATCTCCGCGGACAGGCCGATGCATCGATCGACTATCTCTTGACCGAACGCTTCATCCAGAATCTCCCCACGCGAGAGCTGCAGCGGGAGGTCATTCGCGAGGCCGCGCGGGTGCTGCGTCCCGGCGGGATCTACCTCATGTGCGAGGGATCTCAAGAAGGCCAAGATGGACTCAACGAGTTGCGGGAGGCCGTTGGTCTCGCCCGAATTCCGGACACCTCGCCCGAGAACGTCTCGTCGCTCCGCCTCGATGACTCGGAGATCGAGAGATTTGCCACCGAGGAGGTTGGATTCGTCCTCGCGGACAAGGTCGGGTTCTCCTTGTTCTTCGTGATCGCGCGAGT
>CAZYYP010000240.1:0-5253 GCA_964651695.1 uncultured Gaiellales bacterium
CTCCGCGTCGCGATCCTCGGCGGCGGCGACACGAGCGCCGACTGCCTCGGCAACGTGCTGCGCGAGGGGTGCGCGGCAGTCGTCGAGATCGCGCACGGGCCGACGCCCCCGACGCAGCGCAGCCCGCAGAAGACCTGGCCCGACTGGCCCTTCCTGATGCGCACCTACCCGGCGCACGAGGAGGGCGGCGAGCGCGTGTGGCAGCTCGCGACGCACGCGCTCGAGGGCGACGCCGGCCGCGTGCAGCGCCTGCGCGCGCGCCGCGTCGAGTTCCCGGGCTTCGCCGAGACGGGGATCCGGCGACCCGTCGAGGCCGACGAGGTCGTGCTCGACGTCGACCTTGTGCTGGTGGCGATCGGCTTCACCGGCGTCGAGGCGGACGACGCGCTCTACGGCCAGCTCGGATTCGACCTCGGCCCGCGCTCGACGGTGCCGGTCGACGGCTCGTTCGCCACGGCCTCGGACGGGCTGTACGCCGCCGGCGACTGCGTGCGCGGTGCCGATCTGATCGTGCAGGCGATCGCCGACGGCCGCGAGGTGGCGCGCAGCGTCGATCTCGCGCTGCAGGGCGCGAGCGCGCTGCCGAGCCGCGTGGCGGTCTGACGCTCGCCCGCATGACGCTGCCCGGCGATCCCCAGACCAATCCGCGCGTGCGACTGCGCGCGGAGAAGCTGCTCTCCGACGCGTGGTACCTGCTGCGCAGCTTCACGTTCGACTACCGCGGCTCGGATGGTTCATGGTCGGAGCAGCGGCGCGAGGTCTACGACCGCGGCAACGGCGCGACCATCCTCCTGCGCGACGAGACGCGCGACACGGTGCTCCTGACGCGCCAGTTCCGCCTGCCCGCATATCTCAACGGGCACCCCGACGGGATGCTCATCGAGGCCCCGGCCGGCCTGCTCGACGGCGACGATCCCGAGACCGCCATCCGCCGCGAGGCCGAGGAGGAGACCGGCCACCGCGTCGAGTCCGTCACGCGCATCGGCGAGTACTTCATGAGCCCCGGCTCGGTCACCGAGCGCGTGGCGTTCTTCACGGGCAGCTACCGTGCCGACGGCAGGATCTCCGGCGGCGGCGGACTCGAGAGCGAGGGCGAGGACATCGAGCTCGTCGAGGTCACGTTCGCGGAGGCGCTCGCGATGGTCGCGCGCGGCGAGATCGTGGACGGCAAGACCGTCCTGCTCCTGCGCCTGGCGCAGGCCGCGGACTGACGTCGCTGCCGCGCGTCGCCGGCCGGGTGCCCTAGCGTCCCGCTGCGTGACGGCTCCCGAGACTCCGTTCGCCGACGCGGTCGACGCCTTCCTGCGCGAGGCGCCGACGGCCTTCTCGACGCCCGGCCACAAGCGCAATCCCGCGCTGATCGGCGACGACCCGTTGCTCGCGAACGACGCGCCGCTGCACGGCGGCGCCGACGATCTGCGCGGCGGCATGGGCATCCGGGCGCACGCGGAGCGGCTCGCCGCGACGGCCTTCGGCGCCGACCTCTGCCGCTTCTCGGGCAACGGCTCGACCCACCCCAACCAGGCGCTCTGCCTGGCGGTCGCCGGCGAGGGCGAGCCCGTGATCGTCTCGCGCTGCTCGCACAAGTCGGTAGCTGCCGGCCTCGTGCTCTCGGGCGCGCGCCCCGTCTGGATCGCCCCGGCGGTCGACGAGGATCGCGGCGTCGCGCTCGGGCATCCGGTCGAGGCGATCGAGGCGGCGCTCGAGGCCGAGCCGGAGGCGCGCGCGATCCTGCTCGTCGAGCCGTCGTGGCTCGGCGTCGTCTCCCACGTCGCGGCCATCGCCGAACTGGCACACGCGCGCGGGATCCCGCTCATCTGCGACCAGGCGTGGGCCGGCCACTTCGGCTTTCACCCCGACATCCCCGCCTCCGCCCTGGCGCTCGGCGCCGACGCCATCGCGATCTCGACCCACAAGGCGCTGACATCGTTCACGCCGGGCGCGGTGCTGCTCGCACGCGACACCGGCTACCTCGATCTCGGCCGCCTCGACGCCGCCTTCGACGTGCTCGAGACGACGAGCCCCTCCGCAAGCCTGTTCGCGTCGATCGACCGCTCGCGGGCGCTGCTCGAGGGGCGCGGCGAGGAGCTTCTCGGCACGGCGCTCGGCCTCGCGGCGCTCGCGCGCGACCTGATCGGTGCCATCGACGGCGTGCACCTGCTGGATGACGGCGTGCTCGGCCACCCCTCCGTCGGCGCGCGCGACCCGCTCAAGCTGATCGTCGACGTGAGCGCCACGCTGGCCGACGGGATCGCGGTGGATCGCGCGCTGATGGAGCTCGGCATCCGGCTCGAGGGCGCCGACCGGCGCACGCTGGTCCCCCTGCTGACGATCGGTGACGACGAGGCCCGCGTCCGCCGCCTCGCCTCGGCGCTGCGCGAGGCCATCGACCGCCACCGCGGCGGCCTCGGCGAGGCGCCGCGCATCGCCACCTCGTGGCGGACGCTGCACGAGCAGGTCATGACGCCGCGCCAGGCGTTCTTCGCGCCCCGCGAGCGCGTGCCGTTCGCGGGCGCGGTCGGGCGCGTCAGCGCCGAGTTCGTCGCGCCCTATCCGCCGGGCATCCCGGCGCTCGCCCCCGGCGAGGTCGTGAGCGCCGATCTCGTGGCGGCGCTGCAGGGCGAGGCGGCCGCCGGAACCCGCATGGCGGGTGTGTCCGACACCACCCTTGCGACGCTTTTCGTAGTGGCCTAGCGCACCCTGGTAGGCTCGCCGCCGATGAGGCGGATGGCGGCGGTGGCGTGTGTGGCAGCGTGTCTGGCGCTGCCCGCAGCGAGCCGGGCCGATGCGCCCGGCTACACCCCGGTCGGCCCGCCGGGGACGCTCAACCACATCGTCTTCGCGGCGGACGGGACGATCTACGGCACGGCGGGGAGCTCGTACACCACGGCGGTGAGGATTCCCGCCGTCCTCTGGCGCAGCACCGATCACGGGCGCACCTGGCAGGCCGCCTACCGACTGCCCTACGGCTGGCACATCGAGCCTCTCGCGGTTGCCCCCGCCGCATCCACGACGGTCTTCGTATCGGTCACGGGCCCCTGGCAGGGCAGCCGGGGCGACCTCCGGCGCATCGACCTGCGCACCGGGCAGGTAGTGAGCCTCTCGCTCGGGACCTATCTCGGCGTCGACGCCGCCGGGACGGCGTACGGCTTCCAGGGGACCGCCTCCCCCGGGTACCTCGTCCGCTGCCGGGTGCGCGCCGATGCCTGCGACAAGGTCCCGCTCCCGGCCTTTACGACCTCGCAGTCCGTGAACCCGGTGATCGTCGACCCCTACGCGGCCGGCGTCCTGGTGGCCTTCAACCGCACCAGCACGAGCTCGACGGGCACCGCCATCGAGCTGAGCACCGACGGCGGCGCGACGTGGGCGCAGGGAGCGGAGTCGTCGTGCTGCGCAGCGATGTTCGCCGGCCCTGGCCCGCGCACGCTCTACACGTTCGTCGGCAGCAGTGCCGGCGTCCAGCTCGCCTTCTCGCACGACGCGGGCCTCAGCTGGTTCGGAACGCAGGCCGTGCCCCCGGGGCCGCTGATCGTCGGATCGCACCCCGCGCTCATGGCCGGCGGGTCGGTCCCGGTGGGTCCGGCGTCGCTGACGTCGGTCGACGAGGGCGTGCTCACGACCCGCAGCCTCAACGCGCCGTTCAGCGGGTCGCTGCTCGCGGACCCGACCGATCCGAACCGCGTCTTCCTCGTCGGGCCGGACGAGACACGACTGTCCGAGGACGGCGGCCTGACCTGGCGCGACATCGCCAGCCCGCTCTTCGGCGCGTCGCCGCTCGACAGCAGCAAGGGTCTCGCCGGCTCGGGCTCGTACCTCTACGCCGGCGCGTACAACTCGATCTGGTTCTCGCACGACGGCGGCGCCACGTGGGGGCGAGCGGAGCTGCCGAGCGGCGTGACCCCCGGCGGCATCATCGTCTCCCGCGACGACCCGCGGGTCGCGTACGCCGGGACGCTGCGCACGCTCGACGGCGGCGTCACGTGGCAGCCGATCGCGCCCTCCGGCGTGGGCGCCGTGAGCTGGATCGCGCCCGGCCAGCCGCTCCACGTCTTCGCGCTCGGCAACGCCGTCGCAGAGTCGGTGGACGGCGGCGCGACCTGGATCGCGTCGCCGCAGGCGGACTGGTGCGTCTTCCAGGTCAATCCCGACCCGACGAGCCCGACCGGTGAGCGCCTGCGCTGCAACGGCTGGTGGATCGTCTCCGATCCCCTCCGTCCCCTGCCCTCGCCCGTGCTCTACGCGCCCGGCCTCGTCGCCGCGCCCGATCTGCCCGGCGTGTACGTCCTCGCCCGCTCGAACCGCGCAGCGCGGACCGACCACCAGGCGCTGCTCGGCGACATCCGCCCGGACTGGAGCTGGAGCTCGCTGCTCACCCAGACGGGGGGATTCGGCCCCACGCCGGCGGGCGCCGACGCCGACAACGCATGGCCGGCGACCGCCGGCACGACGTTCACCGCCTGGGACACGACGACGGACACGACCTGGGTGCGGCGCGGAGCCGGCCGCTGGTGGCGCCTGCGCGTGGCCGGGAGCGATGTCGCGGTGTACGCGCTGCTCGACTCCACCCATGCGTTCGTCGGCACGCCCCGGCAGTACGGCGATCGCGGCATCATCGACCTCGCGCATCCCGCCGTGGGCGCGCCGGTGCTGCGCGGAGGAGCCGCCGGCCTGACCTGCGTCGTGCCGTGGAGCCTTGCGGATGCCGAGACGACGGGCTACGGATGGCAGCGGGACGGCGTGCCGCTGGCGGGCGCGACCAGCGCGAGCTACGCCCCTGGCCCGGGTGACGCGGGCCACTCGATCGCCTGCACCGCGACGGCGCGCACCGATTTCGGCTCGTCCACCGTCACCTCCGAGCCGCAGGCGCTTCCACCGATCGCGGCGCCGATCACGGGAACGGCCCGCGTGGGTGCGCTCCTGCGCTGCGGCGCCACGACCCGCATCGACTGGCTGCGCGACGGCACGGCCATGAAGGCACGCCATGCCCGCACCTACCGCGTGCGCCCGGCCGACTCCGGGCACTCGGTGGCCTGCCAGACGCACCGCTCCGATGGCGGGCTCGCCCGCTCGCGCGCGCTGACGGTCAGGGTTTGAGGAAGACGAGCGCGGCGTTGTGGCCGCCGAAGCCGAAGCTGTTCGAGAGCGAGGCGCGCACATCCACGCCGCGACGCGCGGCGCCCATCACGTGATCGAGCCCGCAGCCGTCGTCGGGCTCGACGAGGTTGAGCGTCGCCGGGATGATGCCGCGCACGA
>CAZYYP010000241.1:0-5240 GCA_964651695.1 uncultured Gaiellales bacterium
CGCTACGAGCAGGTCGCGAGCGAGATCGAGCGCGCGCTGCGCTTCATGACCGCCTGCGGCATCGACCTCGCGCGCGAGGCGCAGCTGCATCAGGTCGACGTCTGGACGTCTCACGAGGGCCTCGTGCTCGACTACGAGGAAGGCCTCACCCGGCGCGACTCGCTGACGGGCGACTGGTACGACTGCTCGGCGCACATGCTCTGGGTCGGCGAGCGCACCCGCCAGCCGCACGGGGCGCATGCCGAGTTCTTCGCCGGCGTGCACAACCCGCTCGGCGTCAAGGTCGGCCCGACGGCGAGCCCGCAGGAGCTCGTCGAGCTGTGCGCCCGGCTCGACCCGCTGCGCACGCCCGGGCGCCTGACGCTGATCGCGCGGATGGGCGCCGCCAGGGTGCGCGAGGCACTGCCGCCCCTGCTGCAGGCCGTCAAGGACGCGGGCCATCCCGTCGTGTGGTCGTGCGATCCGATGCACGCCAACGGCATCCGCACGGCGAGCGGGCTCAAGACGCGCCGCTTCGATGCGATCATGGACGAGCTCGAGGGCTTCGTCGCGACCTGCCGCAGCGAGGGCACGTGGCCCGGCGGCGTGCACCTCGAGTTCACGGGCGAGGACGTCACGGAGTGCCTCGGCGGCGCCGAGGCCGTGCTCGAGGACCAGCTCGAGACGCGCTACATGACGCTCTGCGACCCGCGGCTGAATGCGCGTCAGTCGCTCGACCTGGCGTTCCGCCTGGCCGAGCTGCTGCGCGGCGATGCGCGACCGGCGTGATCCAGCGGCTCGCGATCGTCGGGCTCGGCCTCATGGGCGGGTCGCTGGGGCTGGCCGCCCGCGAGCGCGCGGGCGTGCCGCACGTCGTCGGCTGCGATCCTGACGGGGCCGCGCGCGCCGCGGCGCTGACGCGTGGATGCGTGAGCGAGGCCACCGGCGATCTCGCGACCGCGGTCGCGGATGCCGACGTCGTCGCGCTGTGCGCCCCCGTCTCGGAGCTCCCGGCGGTGCTCGCCGAGCTGGCCGAGCTGGCACCCGGGGCGACGATCACCGACATCGGCTCGACCAAGGCCGGCGTCGTGGCAGCCGTGCCGACGGTGCTGCGCTCGCGCTTCATCGGCGGGCATCCGCTCTGCGGCATGGAGACGCGCGGGGCGCAGAACTCCCGCGCCGAGCTCTTTGCCGGCGCGACCTGGTACCTCACACCGCTCGCCGAGACCGAGCCCGCGCGCCTGCGCGACCTGCACCGCCTGCTGGCCGCGCTCGGCGCGACGCCGGTCGCGATCGACGCGGGCGTGCACGACCGCCTGCTCGCTGTCACGAGCCACTTCCCGCACGTGCTCGCGAACCTGCTCGTGGTGCAGGCCGGCGAGTCGCGTATCGACGGCCACGACCCGCTCACCGCGATCGGCGGCTCGTTCCGTGACATGACGCGCGTCGCCGGGGCGAATCCGCGCATCTGGGTCGACATCTTCCTCGACAACCGGCAGGCCCTGGCGGGCGTCCTGCGCGAGCACCAGCGCGCGCTCGGCGAGGTGCTGGTCGCACTCGAGGCCGGCGACGCCGGCCACCTCGCGCGCTGGATCGGCCAGGCGTCCGGGCACCGGCGGCGGGCGCTCGAGGCCCAGTTCGACCAGCGGCCCGAGGAGCTCTACCGTGTGCAGGTGCACGTGGCCGACCGCCCCGGCGTGTTCGCCGGCATCACGCAGGCGCTGGGCGCGGCGCGCATCAACATCGAGGATTTCGAGCTCCATCACTTCACGCCCGAGCGCGGCGGCACGATCGAGCTGCTGGTCGCCGGGCGCGACGCCGCCGAGCGGGCCGTCGAGCTGCTCGACGCGCAGGGCTATGGCGCGCTGGCCGCTCCCGTCCTGGCGGAGGGGACGTGAGCGCCGCGACGGGCGCCGACCGCCTCGAGATCGCCCCGGCCGCAGCGCTCGTGGGCGAGATCGCCGTCCCGGGTGACAAGTCGATCTCGCACCGCTCGCTGCTGATCGGCGCGGTGTGCGACGGGGCGACCGAGGTCACCGGCTTCGGCGCGAACGCCGACACGCTCGCCACGCTGGCCGCGGTCGAGTCGCTGGGCGCGCGCGTGGAGCGCCTCGACGCCGGCGCGACGCACCTGCGCATCCACGGCTGCGGTCTGCGCGGACTGCAAGCCCCCGAGGGCGTCATCGACGTCCAGAACGCGGGCACCCTGATGCGCCTCCTGCCTGGGCTGCTCGTCGGCCAGAGCGGCTCGTTCACGCTCGACGGCGACGACTCGATCCGCCGCCGCCCGGTCGACCGCATCGCGATGCCGCTCAAGCTGATGGGCGCCGTGCTGGGCGACAGCGATGGGCGCCCCCCGCTGCACATCGACGGCGGCAACGAGCTGCAGCCGATCGGCTACGAGCTCCCGGTCGCCTCGGCGCAGGTCAAGTCGTGCATCCTGCTCGCGGGGCTGTACGCCGCGACCGGGCCGACGACCGTGATCGAGCCCGTGCCGACGCGCGACCACACCGAGCGCCTGCTGCGGGCCGCCGGCGCCCGCATCGCCAAGGGTCCGCGCACCGTCTCGGTCTGGCCCGTCGAGCGCCTCGAGCTCGGTGCGGTCGACGTTCCGGGCGATATCTCATCGGCTGCGCCGTTCCTGGTCGCCGCCACGCTGCTGGCCGAATCGCGCCTGTTCGTGCGCGGGATGTCCACGAACCCGACGCGCACGGGCCTGCTCACGGTGCTCGAGCGCATGGGCGCGCGCATCAACCTCTTCAACCGCCGCACGACCTCGGGCGGCGAGCCGATCGCCGACGTCGAGGTGCACCCGGCCGAGCTGGTCGCGACCGAGATCGAGGCCGAGATCGTGCCGGCGCTGATCGACGAGCTCCCGCTGCTCGCGCTCGCGGCCACCATGGCGCGCGGCCGCACGGTCGTGCGCGGGGCCGGCGAGCTGCGCGTCAAGGAGTCGAACCGGCTCGAGACGGTCGCGGAGCTCCTGCGCGCGATCGGCGGCCACGTGCGCGCGACCGACGACGGGTGGGAGATCCAGGGCGTGCCCGCGCGCCCCGAGGGCGGTCGCGTGGACGCCCACGGCGACCATCGCATCGGCATGCTCGGCGCGGTCGCGGGGCTCGTGTCGCGGAACGGCGTCCGTGTGGAGGGCGCCTCGTCGATCGGCGTCTCGTATCCCAGCTTCGCCGCCGAGCTCGAGCGCCTGGCCGTGCGCCCGTGGTGATCGCCATCGACGGGCCGGCGGGCGCCGGCAAGTCGACCGTCGCGCGCGCGGTCGCCGATGCGCTCGGCTACCGCTACCTCGATACCGGTGCGATGTACCGCGCCGTCGCTCTGGCCGCGCTGCGCACGGGCGTCGCCGGCGACGACGGCGAGGCGCTCGCCGGCCTCGCGGGCCTCGCCGCGACGATGTCGGGCGATCCCGAGCTGCGCAGCCCCCAGGTCGAGGGGCGGGTCTCGCTCGTCGCCGCGCACCCGGCCGTGCGTGAGGCCCTGCACCAAGCGCAGCGTGCGTTCCTGGCCGAGGGCGATGCCGTCGCGGAGGGACGTGACGTGGGCGCCGTCGTGTGGCCCGAGGCCGAGCTCAAGGTCTGGCTCGACGCCGCGCCGCAGGTGCGCGCGCGGCGCCGCGTGCGCGAGCAGGGCGCTGCATCGGCCGCGGCAGCGCTGGCCGAGCGCGACCAGCGCGACTCGGCCCAGACCGTCCGCGCGCCGGATGCCGTCGTGATCGACTCGACGGAGCTCGCGCCCGAGGCCGTCGTCGCCCACATCGTCGCGCTCGCGCGGGCGGGGGCGTCGTGAGCGACGTGCCCGGCGACGACAACCGCGTGATCACGCCCGACCGCTTCTGGGGCTTCTGGAAGGGGCTGCTGCTGCGCCCGTTCACGTGGTTCTTCCGCATGCGCGTCTACGGCTCCGAGCACGTGCCGCGTACGGGACCGGCCGTGATCGCCTGCAACCACATCGCGGGCATCGACGTCGTCGTGCTCGGCGCGGCCTCGCCGCGCACGCTGCGCTACATGGCGAAGGCCGAGCTGTTCACCTACAACCGCGTGCTCACCTGGCTCGTGCGGCACGCGGGCGCGTTCGCCGTGCGACGTGGCGAATCCGACCTCGAGGCGCTCCGGCTGGCGCGCCGCGTGCTGCGCGCCGGGCACCCCCTGGGGGTCTTCTGCGAGGGCACGCGACAGCCCTCGGAGGCCATCGGAAAGGTGCAGCCGGGGGCGGCCCTCATCGCTCTGGCCGAAGGAGCCCCCATAGTGCCGGTAGTGATCCAGGGCACGATCCACATCAAGAAGTCGCTCCGCCACCCCGTGACGGTGATGTTCGGACCTCCGATCGTCGTCGCCGAGACGGCGCGGCGCGGCCGTGCGTACCGCGCTGCGGTGGTCGAGACGACCGCCGAGCTGCAGCGCGAGCTCGAGCGCCTCCAGCGCCGCGCGCAGGCCGCGATCGCCGCCGGGCGGCCGCGCGACCTCGCGGCCGTCGACGCAGCGGGTACGTCGTGACCGACGAGGCACCTCGCTCCCGCAGCTCCCGGCAGCCGACCGAGGAGGAGGTCGGTTCCGGCGAGCGCACGCTGCTCGGCACGGTCGCGATCGTCGGCGAGCCGAACGCGGGCAAGTCGACGCTCGTCAACCGCCTCACCGCGACGCGCGAGACGGTCGTGCACTCCGAGCCCGGCGTCACGCGCGACCGCAAGGAGATGGTCGTGGAGTGGGGCGGGGACCAGTTCGCGATCATCGACACCGGCGGCGTGGATGCCGGTTCCGAGGGCAGGTTCCAGAGCGAGATCGTGCGCCAGGTCGAGCTCGCGATCTCCGAGGCCGACCTCGTGCTGCTGCTCGTCGATGCCACGACGGCGCCCGGGCCGGCCGATCTCGAGCTTGCGGATCGGCTACGACGCTCGCGCGTGCCCGTGATGCTCGTGGCGAACAAGCTCGACAACCCCGAGCGTCACAACGACGCGCTCGACTACCACGCGCTCGGCCTCGGCGACCCGTTTGCGCTGTCGGCGCTGCACGGCATCGCGACCGGCGATCTGCTCGATGAGATCGTCGACCGCCTGCGCGCGCTCGACGTCGCGCGCGTCGAGCGCACGGCGGACGAGATCGGCGTCGTCATCCTCGGGCGTCCGAACGTCGGCAAGTCGTCGCTCCTGAACGCGCTCATCAACGAGGAGCGCACGATTGTCAGCGAGATCCCGGGCACGACGCGCGACTCGATCGACATCCGCCTCGAGCGCGAGGATCGCGTCTACC
>CAZYYP010000242.1:0-5224 GCA_964651695.1 uncultured Gaiellales bacterium
AGGGGCTCGTGCGCGCCGACTCGATCCACGCCGCCGGCGTCGTGATCGGCGACCGGCCGCTGCTCGAGTACCTCCCACTGCAGCAGAAGGGCGCCGACTCCGAGCTCGTGACGCAGTACCCGATGGGCGACGTCGAGGCGCTCGGGCTGCTCAAGATGGACTTCCTCGGCCTGCGCAACCTCGACGTCATCGACGAGGCGATCCGCATCATCCGCGAGTCGGCCGGCGTCGATCTCGGCGACCTCTCGGGTCTGCCGCTGGACGACCAGCGCACCTACGACATGCTCGCGCGCGGCGACACCCTCGGCGTCTTCCAGTTCGAGTCGAGCGGCATGCGCGACGCGCTGCGCCAGGTCAAGCCGACCGAGTTCGAGGATCTGATCGCGCTCGTCGCGCTCTACCGCCCGGGGCCGATGGCCAACATCCCGGTGTTCGCGAAGCGCAAGAACGGCCTCGAGGCCGTGACCTACCTCGATCCGCGCCTCGAGCCGATCCTGACGACGACCCAGGGCGTCTACATCTACCAGGAGCAGGCGATGCAGATCGCCAAGGACCTGGCCGGATTCACGCCCGCCGAGGCCGACGACCTGCGCAAGGCGATCTCGAAGAAGGTGCACGCGCTGATGGCGTCGCTGCGCGAGCAGTTCCTCGCCGGCTGCGAGGCCAACGGCGTGGCCCACTCGACCGCCGTGTCGCTGTGGGAGGAGAACGAGCGCAGCGCCGACTACTCGTTCAACAAGGCCCACGCCGCCTGCTACGCGATGATCGCCTACCGCACGGCGTACCTCAAGGCGAACCATCCCGAGCCGTACATGGCGGCGCTCATCTCCTCGGTCATGCAGACCAAGGACAAGGTGCCGTTCTACGTCAACGCGTGCGGCGAGATGGGCATCGAGGTGCTGCCGCCGGACGTCAACAGCTCGGGTCAGGACTTCACCGTCGTCGACGGCCGCATCCGCTTCGGGCTGACGGCGGTCAAGGGCGTGGGGGAGGGCGCGGTGCGCGCCATCGTCCTCGCGCGCAGCGAGGGCGGCCCGTTCACGACGCTGTGGGACTTCTGCGAGCGCGTCGACGCGACGCAGATCAACAAGCGCGTGCTCGAGAGCCTCGTCAAGTGCGGCGGCCTCGATTCCACCGGTGCGACCCGCGGCGCGATGCTGACGGCGCTCGAGTCCGCCGCTGCGGCCGGGCAGAAGTCGCAGGCCGACGCGCTCGCCGGCCAGGCCTCGATCTTCGACCTCGGCGGCGACGATGCGGGCGACGAGCCGCAGCGCCACCACCCGCCGGTGATCGGCCCCGAGCTCGAGAAGCGCGATCTGCTCGCGTTCGAGAAGGAGACGCTGGGCCTCTACCTGACCGACCACCCGCTCGCGGATGTCGCCGACCAGTTGCGCCGCCGCGTCGACCTGCCGCTGCGCGATCTGCCGAACCGCCGCGAGCACGAGACGGTCTCGGTCGGCGGGCTGATCGCCTCGCTGCGCGTGACGAGCTCGCGCAGCGGCGACCCGATGGCGTTCATCCGCCTCGACGACGGCATGACGCAGATCGAGGTCGTCGTCTTCGGCAAGGTCTACGGCGCCTGCCGCGAGCATCTCGTCGAGGACGGGATCGTGATCATCAAGGGACGCGTGGATCGCCGGGACGAGGGCGAGACGAAGCTGCGCGCGATCGAGATCGCGCCCTTCGAGGCGGTTCCGGCGCGCGGCGAGGTGCGCCTCCGCGTCGACGGCCGCATCGCCGGCCCCGCCTTCGTCGACGAGCTCGCGCGCATCATCAAGGAGTTCCCGGGCGAGGCGAGTGTCGTGATGGAGGTCGCAACCGACGAGGGCGAGCGCGTGCTGCGGCTCGGGCCGGGCTACAAGGTGCGCCCCGCGTCGGACTTCTTCAGCGAGGTTCGCGTGCTCGGCGGCGAGGCCCAGCTCGTCTGAGGCCCGCGGCGGATCCCCCGCGCGGTCCTGCGCGCGTCCGGGGTCGTTGCCACAATGCCTGCGTGAACGGATCCGTTCTCACGCTCGACCTCGACTTCGACGCCTTCTCGGGGCCGTTCGACCTCTTGCTCGCGCTCGTCCTGCGCGATGAGCTCGAGCTCGTCGAGGTGCCGATCGTCGAGGTCGTGCTCGCGTATCTCGCGCAGCTCGAGGGCGCCGAGGCGATCGACCTCGAGTCGCTCTCGGAGTTCCTCGTGCTCGTCGCCGCGCTCTGCGAGCTCAAGTCGCGCCTGCTCGTCGATGCCGACGACGACGAGGACGAGGAGATCGACGCCGAAGGCGCGGCGGAGGAGCTCGCGCAGCGCCTGGCCGAGTACCAGCGCTTCAAGCTCGCCGCCGACTGGCTTGCGCGGCGGCGCGCCGCCGCGGGGCTGCGCGTCTTCCGCACGACGCCCGCACCGTATGCGCCCCCGCGTCCGCTCGCCCCGCTCGTCGACGAGCAGCCCGCGCTGCTGGCCGAGGCCCTGCTGCACCTGCTCGAGCCGCCCGTGCAGCTCGACACGACCGTCGTTCGCCGTCGCGCGGTCGCGATGCGCCCGTTCGTCGAGCGCTTCCGCATGCTCGTGCGGGCCCGCGGCGGATTCGTCTTCGACGAGGAGGTCGCGAGCCTCGAGCGCGGCGCCCAGGCGGCCGCGTTCGTGGCCCTGCTCGAGCTGATCAAGCGCGGTGAGGCGGTCGCCGCGCAGTCCGGGCTCTTCGAGCCCATCCGCGTCGCCCGTACGGGGACGACGATCCGCGTCGCCGCGCAGGTCGTCGACGCGGTCGAGGCCGTCGCGTGAGCGACGCGCTCGCAGCCGCCTGCGAGGCACTGCTCTTCGTCGCCGCCGAGCCGCTGGCGCTGAGCGACCTGGCGCTCGCCGCGGAGGCAGGCGAGCAGGACGTCGAGCGCGCCCTGGACGAGCTCGAACGGCGCCTCGCCGAGCGCGGCGCCGGCGTCGTGCTCGACCGCAGCGGCGGACGCTACGGCCTGCGCGCGGCACCGGGGGGCCCGGCCGAGGCTGCGAGCCGCCTTCAGGAGCGTGCCCCGGAGCGCGGACTCAGCCCGGCAGCGATGGAGGCGCTCGCGGTCGTCGCCTATCTGCAGCCGGTCGGTCGCCCCGAGATCGCGCGCATCCGCGGCGTCTCCTCGGATGCCGTCGTCGCGGGGCTCCTGGAACGGCAGCTGATCGAGGAGGCCGGGCGCGGCGAGGGGCTCGGCGCACCCGTGCTCTACCGCACGACGTCGACGTTCGACCGCATCTTCGGCCTCGACGAGGGCATCGCCGGCCTGCCGGGCCTCGATCTCGAGGAAGCGGCCGACGGCGACGATCTGCGCCGGCGCCTGCACGCCGTCGCAGCCGAACGGGGGTAACCGCTGTCCGCGGAGGCCCCGCGCCTCAACCGGTTCCTCGCGGCCTGCGGCCTCGGCTCGCGGCGCGGGGTCGAGACGCTCGTCGCGGAGCGGCGCGTGACGGTCGACGGCGTCGTCGCCGACACGCCGGGGGTGCGCGTGCCCGAGGGCGCACTGGTGACCGTCGACGGGCAGGCCGTGGCACCGGAGGCGCACAGCTACGTGCTGCTGCACAAGCCGGCCGGGGTTGTCACGACCGTGCGCGATACGCACGGACGGCCGACCGTGATCGGCCTGGTCGGCGCCGGCCGCAGGCTGTTCCCGATCGGCCGGCTCGACGCCGGCACGACGGGCCTGCTGCTGCTCACGAACGACGGCGACCTCGCCGCGCGCCTGATGCACCCGCGCCACGGCGTCGAGAAGACCTACGAGGCCACGGTCGTGGGCGCCGTCACGGAGGAGACCGCGCGCAAGCTGGCCGGGGGCGTGGAGCTGGACGGGCGCCGCACGGCGCCGGCGCGCGTGCGCGTCCTGCGCGCCTCCGGACGCCAGAGCGTCGTCGAGATCGTGCTGCACGAGGGCCGCAAGCGCCAGGTGCGGCGGATGTGCGAGGCCGTCGGTCATCACGTCCTCGGGCTGCATCGCTCCGCCTACGCCGGTCTGCGCCTCGGGACGCTCGCGCCGGGAGCCTCGCGCGAGCTGGAGGCCTCGGAGGTCGAGCTGCTGCGCACCGCGGCCGGGAGCGGCTAGGTGGCCGCGACGCGGCTCAACCGCTACCTGGCGCTCGCCGGGCTCGGCACGCGCCGCAGCGTCGAGGGGCTCGTGCGCGCCGGGCGGGTGGCGGTCGACGGGGTCGTCGCCGAGGAGCCGTCGATCGCAGTCGAGCCCGGTGCCTCCGTCACGCTCGACGGCGCACCGGTCGTCACGGACGGTCCGGCCGGCGTGCTCGTCGCGCTCGTCGACGGCGAGGTGCCCGAGCTGGCCCATCCGAGCACGCTGCACCTCGCAGGCACGTCGCCCGACGGGCGCCTGGGGGCGCTGATCAGCGACGAGCGTCTCGCGCGCCGTCTCCGCGCGCTCGGCTACGACCCGGGCCGCCTCGGCGGTGCGCACCCCGGAGACGGCGGCTTCCGGCCGCTCGACGCAGGCGAGCTCGACGCCGCCCGCGGCCTCGCCCGGGCCGCCCAGCGCGCCAACGCGCGCGAGCGTGAGGGGGGCCAAGACCCCTCGCCCGACTAGACTGCAGCCCCGATGGCCGTTACGGAAACCCCCTGGACACCCGCGTCGTGGCGCGATCACGAGGCGCTGCAGCAGCCGCTCTGGCCGGACGCCGGCCGCGCCGAGAGCGCGCGCAGCCAGCTGCGCTCCATGCCGCCGCTCGTCTTCGCCGGCGAGGCCCGGGCGCTGCGCGACTCGCTCGCCGAGGTCGCCGCGGGCCGGGCGTTCCTGCTCCAGGCCGGTGACTGCGCCGAGTCGTTCCACGACACCTCGGCGGTCACGATCCGCGAGAAGCTGCGGATCCTGCTGCAGATGTCGGTCGTCCTGACCTACGCCGCGGCGCTGCCCGTCGTCAAGGTCGGGCGCATCGCCGGGCAGTTCGCGAAGCCGCGCTCGGCGCCCACCGAGCGCATCGGCGACATCGACCTGCCGTCGTTCTACGGCCACCTGATCAACGACGACGCGCCGACGGCCGAGGCGCGCGTGCACGATCCGCAGCGCATGCTGCGCGCCTACGACCAGTCGGCGCGCACCCTCAATCTGCTGCGCGCGTTCTCGAAGGGCGGCTTCGCCGACATCACGCGCGTGCACGAGTGGAACCAGGAGTTCGTCGCAAGCTCGGCCGAGGGCCGCCGCTACGAGCAGGTCGCGAGCGAGATCGAGCGCGCGCTGCGCTTCATGACCGCCT
>CAZYYP010000243.1:0-5221 GCA_964651695.1 uncultured Gaiellales bacterium
CGGCGTACTGCTGCTCGGCCGAGAAGCCGTCCGCGCGGGCCATGCGGTATTCCTCGCCGCCGGCGTCGAGCAGCCACACCAGTGCGGCCACGACCTCGGCGTCGAACTGGGCGTCGGCGTTGCGGCGCAGCTCTGCGATCGCGTCGTCGGGGGAGAGCGATGCGCGGTAGGGACGGGTCTGCGTCATCGCGGCGTAGGCGTCGCAGGCGCCCACGATGCGCGCGGCGGCGGGGATCTCGCTGCCGCGCAGGCCGGCCGGGTACCCGCGGCCGTCCACCCGCTCGTGGTGGTGGCGGACGATCGTCAGCAGCGTGTGGCTCGAGGGGAGACCGCCCACGATGCGCGCGCCGGCTTCGGGGTGCCCGCGCACGAGGGCCCATTCGTCCTCGTCGAGCGGATCGGCCTTGAGCAGCAGCTCCACCGGCAGCGAGAGCTTGCCCACGTCGTGGACGAGCGCGCCGAGCTGGATCGCGGCCGCAGAGTCCGCGTCGGCTCCGAGCTGCAGCGCCACGTCACGGGCGTAGAGGGCCACCGCCGCGGAGTGCTCGGCGGTCTCGGAGTCGAATGCCGCGAGCGCGCGCGCGAGGGCCACCCCGGTCGCGAGCGACGCGCTGTCGACTGCGCGGGCCGCGGTGCGGCTGCGCCATGGGGTACGGAGGAATCGGCTCACACGTTGCTCGAGAGGGCGTCGCGGCGCGAGAGGTCGCGCGGACGCCCGTACCGTCTACGACGCATCGTCGCCAACCCCTGCGAACTGCGCGACGGCCGGTGCGGGAAGCACCGGCCGTCGCGGTCGTGCGGCTCTAGCGGCTGATTACCAGCCGTGGGCCCAGCCGTGGGCCCAACCGTGGGCCCAGCCATGGGCCCATCCGTGTGCGTCCATAGACGCTCCTTCCGGTTCCCGGGACTGCATCCGAGGTCGCCCGGGAGACGTTCCTCGGACCATCGACACGCCGTTTGTACCGCATGGAGACCCATGCTGCAAGCAGTCCGAACCTCCTCCGAACATGTCATTCCGGAAGCGTGATGGGGCACCAACACCGATGAGATATCTGCCGCAAATCCGGGAAAAACGATGCGCCCTGCGGGGATGCCCGCAGACCGCATGGACGGGCACTCGGCGCGTTCCGTCGACAAGCCCCAGCCGCGGGGGTCCCGTAGCTTCCGGCAGCTTTCTTCAGCAATCGGCGGAAGTCCTTCGGCGGCCGTGGGCCCGGCCTCCCGGACGACGGCCGCCAACGCAGAAGGGCCGCCCGATGGGCGGCCCTTCCGTCGTGCTCTCAACCGGGCCGGACGAGGCCCCGGGGATGGTCTCGCAGGACCTACTCCTCTTCGGCCGGCGCGCCGTCCCCGAAGCCGAAGTCGGCGTCGGGGCCGAAGATCAGCGCCTCGGACTCGGAGTCGACCGTGATCTGCGCCGCGACATCGGCGAGCAGCCGATCGCGGTCGTAGAGCTCGGCGCCCTCGCCCGGCGTGATCTCGATGCGCCGGTAGGCGCGGAGACCCGTGGAGGCCGGGATCAGCTTGCCGATGATCACGTTCTCCTTGAGGCCGTTGAGGCGGTCGATCTTGCCCTCGATGGCGGCGTCCGTGAGCACCTTCGTGGTCTCCTGGAAGGAGGCCGCCGAGAGGAAGCTCTCGGTCGCGAGCGATGCCTTGGTGATGCCCAGGATGACCGGCTCCCACTGCGCCGTCTCCCCGCTCTTCTCGTCCTCGACGCGCCGGTTCTCGCGCAGGATGCGTGCGCGATCGACCAGCTGGCCGGGCAGGAAGCGCGTGTCGCCGGCGTCGTCGACGCGGGCCTTCTTGAGCATCTGGCGGACGATCAGCTCGATGTGCTTGTCGTTGATCTCCACGCCCTGGGACTCGTACACGCGCATGACCTCGCTCACGATGTAGAGCTCCGTGACCGTCGGGTCGTCGAGTCGCAGGAAGAGCAGCTCCGCCGGGTTCAGCGGGCCCTCCATGAGCGGCTGGCCGCGCTCGACGCGGTCGCCCGTGCGCACGAGCACGATCGTCCGCCGCGGAAGCTGGTAGAGCTCCTCGACGGGGCCGTCCTCGTCGCCGTTCGCGACGTTGTCGGGCGTGACCGTGATCTTGGCGCCGCGCTCGGTGTCCTCGCGCGAGACGATGCCCGAGACCTGCGAGAGCACCGCGGCGCCCTTCGGGTTGCGCGCCTCGAACAGCTCGACGACGCGCGGCAGGCCGTGCGTGATGTCCGAGCCGGCGACGCCGCCCTCATGGAACGTCCGCATCGTGAGCTGGGTGCCCGGCTCGCCGATCGACTGTGCCGCGATGATGCCGACGGCATCGCCGATCTCGCTCATCTCGCCCGTGGCGAGGCTGAAGCCGTAGCAGCTCCGGCACACGCCGACCTCGGACTCGCACTTGAGGACCGAGCGCACCCGCAGGCGCAGGTCGGACTTCTCGTCGTGCTCGGCGAGCATGCTCGCGTAGACCTCGCCGTCGAGCGGGGTGTTGGCGGGCACCTTGACGCCGCCGAGCTCGATCTCCTCGGCCAGCACGCGGCCGACGAGCGCCCGGTTCGGGCGCCCGCTGCGGTAGAGCAGGGCCTCGATCGACTGATCGGTGCCGCAGTCGTCCTCGCGGATGATCACGTCCTGCGAGACGTCGACGAGCCGGCGGGTGAGGTAGCCGGAGTCGGCGGTGCGCAGCGCGGTGTCCGCGAGGCCCTTGCGCGCTCCGTGGGTCGAGATGAAGTACTCGAGGACCGAGAGGCCTTCCATGAAGTTGGCCTTGATCGGGCGCTCGATGATCTCGCCCTTCGGATTCGCCATCAGACCGCGCATGCCGGCCAGCTGGCGGATCTGCTTGAACGATCCGCGTGCTCCCGAGTGGGCCATCATGTAGATCGGGTTGAGCTTCCACATGCTGTCGCGCATGGCGACCTCGACCTCGTCGGTCGCGCGGCCCCACAGGACGACGACCTTCTCGTGGCGCTCGGAGTCCGTGATCAGGCCGTACTGGTACTGATCGCCGACCTCGGCGACCTCCTTCTCGATGCGCTCGAGGATCCCGCCCTTGGCGTCCGGCGTGACGATGTCGTTCTTGGAGATCGACACACCGGCCTGCGTGGCGTAGAGGAAGCCGAGATCCTTGACGGCGTCGAGCACCGGAGCCACCTGGCTCGCGCCGTAGACGTCGACGAGCCGCGACACGTAGTCGCTGATCTCGCTCTTGCGCATCGTGGTGTTGACCCACTCGTGGTTGACGGCGTCGAACTCGTCGCCCATGGCCTCGACGAGCGCCTCTTCGATCGCGTTGTTGAAGAACACGCGACCCGGCGTCGTGACGACCTTCTCGAGCGTTGCGGGGCGCCGGAACCAGATCGTCTCCTGGAGACCGAGCTCGCCCTCGTGCACGGCGATCTGGACGTCGTCGGCCGAGCCGAAGAGGCGCAGCGGGACGTCCTTGCCGGGCACGATCGACTCGAGATCCTCGTCGAGCGTGGAGGTCAGGTAGTAGAGACCGATCACCAGGTCCTGGGTCGGCGTCGCCAGCGGCTTGCCGTGGGCCGGCGAGAGGATGTTGTTGCTCGACAGCATGAGGATGCGCGCCTCGGCCTGGGCCTCGACGGAGAGCGGCAGGTGCACCGCCATCTGGTCGCCGTCGAAGTCGGCGTTGAACGCGTGGCAGACGAGCGGGTGCACCTGGATGGCCTTGCCCTCGACCAGGATCGGCTCGAAGGCCTGGATGCCCAGGCGGTGCAGCGTCGGTGCGCGGTTGAGCAGCACCGGATGCTCGGCGATGACCTCCTCGAGCACGTCCCAGACCTCGGGCACCATCGAGTCGACCATCTTCTTGGCCGCCTTGATGTTCTGCACGGCCTTGCGCTCGACGAGCCGGCTCATGATGAACGGCTTGAAGAGCTCGAGCGCCATGAGCTTGGGCAGGCCGCACTGATGCAGCTTGAGCGTCGGGCCCGAGACGATCACGGAGCGGCCCGAGTAGTCGACGCGCTTGCCGAGCAGGTTCTGGCGGAAGCGGCCCTGCTTGCCCTTGAGCATGTCGGAGAGCGACTTCAGCGGCCGGTTGCCCGGGCCGGTGACGGCGCGGCCGCGGCGGCCGTTGTCGAAGAGCGCGTCGACGGCCTCCTGCAGCATCCGCTTCTCGTTGTTGACGATGATCTCGGGCGCGCCGAGATCGAGCAGCCGCTTGAGGCGGTTGTTGCGGTTGATCACGCGCCGGTAGAGGTCGTTGAGGTCGCTCGTCGCGAAGCGGCCGCCGTCCAGCTGCACCATCGGGCGCAGCTCCGGCGGGATCACCGGGATGGCGTCGAGCACCATCCAGTCCGGCTTGTTGTCGGACTCGCGGAACGCCGACACGACCTTGAGGCGCTTGATCGCGCGCTGCTGGCGCTGGCCCTTCGAGGTCTTGATCGTCTCGCGCAGGTCGAGCTCGAGATTGTCCAGGTCCTCGCGCCGCAGGAGCTCGCGGATCGCCTCGGCGCCCATGCCGCCGCCGAAGTAGACGCCGAAGCCCCACTCGGAGCCGAAGCGGTCGTGCAGCTCGCGGAAGAGCCGCTCGTCGCCGACGACGTCCTTGGGCTTGATCTCCTTGAAGAGCTCGAACGCCTGGCGCAGGGTGTCGACCCGCTCCTCGGTCGCCTCGTCGGCGTCCTTGCGGCGCGCCTGCGCGTCCAGGTACGCCTCGCGCACCTTGAGCGCCCAGGCCTCGAGCACCTTGACGTCGTCCTTGGACATCCGGCCGTCGGTCTTGAGGCAGAGGTCGTTGGCGAGGTCGCGCAGCTCGCCGCGCTCCTCCTCCGGCAGGTCGACCGCGTTGCGGACGACGTCGGCCAGCAGGCCGCCGCCGAGACCGCGCGCGCGGTCGAGCTCCTTCTGCGTCTCGCCCTTGGCCTCGAGCATGCGGGCGATCAGGCCGTCGTCCTTCTTGGCGTCGAGTGCCTCGGCGTCGCCGGCCAGGTAGAGCGCCAGGCGCTCGATGGCCTTCTTGCCGTTCGACTTGGCCGTGCCCTTGCCCTCGCGGGCGTCGGCGACGGCCTTCTCGTCGGACTCGAGAGCGACCTTCGCCCAGGCGGCGACGGCATCGAGCTCGCGGGCCGACAGCTGCCGGTCCTCGCGCACGGCCGCCGAGCGCACGAGCTCGCGCACCTTGCGCGTGTCCTCGCCGGCGATCCGGCGTGCGACGTCCTTGAGCACGCCGCTCGCGAGCTCGCGCGCCTCCTCGAGCTGCGGGA
>CAZYYP010000244.1:0-5195 GCA_964651695.1 uncultured Gaiellales bacterium
ATTGGGTGCTTAGGGCTCGCGCTCTTCGCTCCTCAGGCGGGCGCCGTCATCGGCGGGCAGCAGGCTGCTCCCGGTGCGTGGCCATTCGCCGCCGCGCTCATCGACGCTTCGATCAGCGACACGCTCGCGGGGCAGATCTGCGGCGCCGTCATCGTCTCGCCGCGCGAGGTCCTGACCGCCGCGCACTGCGTCGTCCCGGACGGCTCGGCCCGCCCGCGCCGGCGGGCGCTCGACATCGTTGCGGGCAAGCTGCGCCTGCGGGGCGCGTCCGCTGCCCGCATCCACGTGCTGAGCGTGCGCGTCGACCCCGCGTTCGATCCGCAATCGCTCACCAACGACCTCGCGCTGCTCGAGCTCGCGCGCCCCGTCACGGGCGCCGCTGTCCTCGACGACGGCTCGCAGAGCGTCCCCGGCGGCACTGCCACCGCCGTCGGATGGGGCTCGACGAACAACTCGGTCGCCGGGGACTTTCCCGACGCCATGCGCCAGACGTCGCTCGATGTCGAGCCCGACGCCAACTGCACGGACGCCTACGGCGACGGCTACGACCCGGCGACGATGCTCTGTGCCGGCGTCCCGCAGGGTGGCCGCGATACCTGCCAGGGCGACTCCGGCGGCCCGCTGGTGGCAGCGGACGACGTGGTGATCGGATTCACGAGCTTCGGCGGCGCGTGCGGCCAGGCCGGGGCGCCGGGCGCCTACGTGCGTGCGAGCATCGCGGCGGCGTGGCTCGCGGCGGGCGGCTTCACGACCCCCGACCGCAGCGTGACGCTGGCGCTGCGCAGGACCGCCGGCGACGGCATCCGGCCGCTCGCACGGCCCAAGCGCCCGCGCGCGAAGCACTAGACCCCCGCGGGGCGGGCCGCCTCAGGGCACTCCGGCGACCCAGGTCTCGCGGACGAGCGCCGCGGTGCCGCTGAAGAGGACGGCCGCCGCCAGGTGCTCGGGCTCGACGGCGCGGATCTCCGGGTGGGCGAGGTCGAGCGCCACGACGTCGGCGGGGCCACCCGCGACGATCCCCGTCGCGGCGAGCATCAGGCTGTGGGCTCCGTTGACGGTCAGGCAGCGCCAGAGCGACGGCGCGGGGCCGCGATCGCCGTCGGCCACCAGCACGTTGCGGCGGCCGCTCAGGCGGCGCGCGCAGCCCTCGCTCTCGCGCGCCTCCTCGAACGGGTCGAGGCGCACGTTGGAGTCGGCGCCGAACGACACGCGGACATCCCGCTCCCAGAGGCCGGCGGCCGGGAGGAAGCCGTCGCCGAGGTTGGCCTCGGTCGTGGGACACGCGCACACCGTCGACTCCGTCTCGGCCAGCAGATCGAGCTCACGCTCCGAGACGTGCGTGGCATGCACGACGGTGGTCTCCGCACCGAGCAGGCCACAGTCGGCGAGGTGCTCGATCGGTCGCAGGCCGAACTCCTCGAGCGATTCGGCCACCTCGCGCGGCTGCTCGCCCGCGTGGATGTGGACGGGGAAGCCCGTGTCCCCGGCGTGCGCCGCGATCGCGACGAGCCACTCGCGCGGCACCGCGCGCAGCGAATGGGGCGCGTAGCCGACGGTCACGAGCGGATCGCCGGCGACGGCGTCGGCGAGCCGGTCGACGCGGTCGAGGTAGGCGACGACACTCGGATCTCAGAAGCGCCGCTGCCCGGGCGACGGCCCCCTGCCGGCGCCGCCGCGCGCGTACGCGGCCATCAGCAGCACGATGCGCACGCCCACCGCGCGGGCCGCGTCGACGACCGCGAGCGCGAGCTCGTTGGGCTCCTCGTAGGGCGTCCCGTCGGGCCGGTGGTGGACGTAGTGGAACTCACCGACTGCCGTGTAGCCGGCCCGGCGACCGGCGTCGAAGCATTCCTCGGCGACCTCGCGCATCCCGCGCGGATCGAGCGCCTCGGCGGCTGCGTACATCGACTCGCGCCACGACCAGAAGTCGTCATCGGGCGCAGCCGGCTCGCGCACCTCGACGCGGCCGCGCAGGTGGCGCTGGAATGCGTGCGAGTGGCCGTTCACCAGCCCCGGTACGAGCATCCGGCCGGGCAGGCGAACGACATCGCCGCGCTCGCCCGCGCCCGCCGCATCCACGAGCGCCGCGATCTTCCCGCCAGCGAGCTCCACTGCGACACCGGCACGCACGTGGCCGCCCGGCTCGAGCACGAGGTCGGGGACGAGCAGCGTCCGGCTCACGGCAGCATCGGCAGGTCGAGGCCGCGCTCGCGCGCCGTCTCGCGTGCCAGCGGATAGCCCGCGTCGGCATGGCGCATGACACCGGTGCCGGGATCGTTCGTGAGCACGCGCTCGAGCCGGAACGCGCCCTCGTCCGTGCCGTCCGCGACGACCTGCACGCCCGAGTGGATGGAGCGCCCGATGCCGACGCCGCCGCCGTGGTGCACGGCGACCCACGCGGCTCCCGAGGAGACGCCGAGCAGCGCGTTCAGGATCGGCCAGTCGGCGATCGCGTCCGACCCGTCCATCATGCCCTCGGTCTCGCGGTAGGGCGAGGCGACGGAGCCCGAGTCGAGGTGGTCGCGCCCGATCACGATCGGCGCGCTGACCTCGCCCGAGCGCACGAGCTCGTTGATGCGCAGTCCGGCGCGGTGACGCTCGCCGTAGCCGAGCCAGCAGATGCGCGCGGGCAGGCCCTGGTAGGCGATGCGCGTGCGCGCCAGCTCGAGCCAGCGCTGCAGATGCTCGTTCTCGGGGAAGAGCTCCCCGATCGCCGAGTCCGTCGCCGCGATGTCGTCGGGGTCGCCCGAGAGCGCGGCCCAGCGGAACGGCCCCGTACCCGTGCAGAAGAGCGGGCGGACGTACGCCTCGACGAACCCGGGGTAGTCGAATGCGTGCTCGAAGCCGCCCGTTCGCGCCTCGGCGCGCAGGCTGTTGCCGTAGTCGAAGACCTCCGACCCGCGCCGCTGGAATTCGACCATCGCGGCGCAGTGCCCGGCCATCGAGGCGCGCGAGAGCGCGATGTAGCGCTGCGGATCGCTCTCGCGCAGCGACGCCGCAGCCTCGAGCGAGAGGCCATCGGGGACGTAGCCGCCGAGCGGATCGTGCGCACTCGTCTGGTCGGTCACGATGTCGGGCACCACCCCGCGCTCGAGCAGCGCGCGGAAGACCTCGCCGGCCGAGCCGACGATCCCGATCGAGCGCCCGTCACCTGCGGCCCGGGCCTCGTCGGCCTCGCGCAGCGCGGCGTCGAGGTCGGGCGCGACGAGATCGAGGTAGCGCGACTCGACGCGCCGCTCGAGACGGTGCGGGTCGACGTCGACGACCAGGCACACGCCGTCGAGCATCGTCACGGCGAGCGGCTGTGCGCCGCCCATGCCGCCGCAGCCGGCCGTCAGGACGGTACGCCCGCGCAGCGTTCCGCCGAAGCGCTTGCGCGCGACCGCCGCGAAGGTCTCGAACGTGCCCTGCAGGATGCCCTGCGTGCCGATGTAGATCCACGACCCCGCGGTCATCTGGCCGTACATCGTCAGCCCCTCGGCCTCGAGTCGCCGGAAGGTGTCCCAATCGGCCCAGTCGGGCACGAGCAGGCTGTTGGCGATGAGGACGCGCGGGGCCATCTCGTGCGTGCGGAACACGCCGACGGGCTTGCCGCTCTGGACGAGCAGCGTCTCGTCGTTCTCGAGGCGGCGCAGGGTCGCGACGATCGCGTGGTAGGCCTCCCACGAGCGCGCGGCGCGCCCCGTGCCGCCGTAGACGACGAGGTTCGCGGGATCCTCGGCGACCTCGGGATCGAGGTTGTTCATGAGCATGCGCAGTGCGGCTTCCTGGAGCCAGCCCTTGCAGCTGAGCTCGGTGCCGCGCGGCGCGCGGATGACGGGAGCATCGGTCACGGCGCGTGACGCTACCAGGCAGCCGTACCATGAGACGCCGTGGGCCAGCTCACACTCGCCGAACTCGAGCGCGTCGCCCGCGGCGGCGCGCCGGAGCCGTTGTCCTCCGGAGCCCGCGCGCGTCTCGTGCGGGGCCGCGAGACCGTGGATGCGATGGTCGCCGAGGGCGCCGTCGTCTACGGCGTCACGACGGGCTTCGGTGATCTCTCGTCGGTCCGCATCGACGCGGCGGACGCGGCGCAACTGCAGCTCAACCTGGTGCGCTCGCACGCGATCGGCGTCGGCGATCCGCTTCCCGCAGAGGTCGTGCGCGGCATGCTCCTGCTGCTCGCCAACAGCCTGTCCAAGGGTCATTCGGGCGTGCGTCCCGAGCTCGTCGCGCTCCTGCTCGGTCTGCTCGAGCGGGACGTCCTGCCGGTCGTGCCGAGCCGTGGCTCGGTCGGCGCCTCGGGCGATCTCGCGCCCCTGGCCCACGTCGCGATCCTGCTCTGCGGCGAGGGCCGGGCGACGTGCGGCGGCGAGGAGCTCGATGGCGGCGAGGCGCTGCGGCGCGCCGGGCTCGAGCCGATCGAGCTCGCGGCCAAGGAGGGCCTCGCGCTGATCAACGGGACGCACCTCATGGCCTCCTGCGGTGCGCTCGCGCTGCGCGACGCGCGCCGGGTGCTCGACGCCGCGGTCGTCACCGCGGCACTCTCGCTGGAGGCGTTCATGGGCTCGACGACGCCGTTCGACGCCCGCATCCACGAGCTCCGCCGGCATCCCGGGCAGAACGCGGTCGCGGCGCGGCTGCGCGACCTGCTCGCGGGCAGCCCGATCGTCGAGAGCCACGCCGACTGCGGCCGCGTGCAGGATCCCTACACGCTGCGCTGCGTGCCGCAGGTGCTCGGCGCGATCGCCGATGCGCTGGGCTACGCCGAGGACGTCCTCGAGCGCGAGCTCGACGCGGTGACCGACAATCCGCTGCTCTTCCCCGACGACGGCGAGGCCTGCTCCGGCGGCAACTTCCACGGCCAGCCCCTGTCACTCGCGCTCGACCACCTCGGACTCGCGCTCTGCGAGCTCGCGTCGTTCGCCGAGCGGCGCACCTACGCGCTGCTCTCGCCGAGCTACGCCGGTCTGCCGCGCTTCCTCACGCCGCACCCCGGGCTCTCGTCGGGCCTGATGATCGCCCAGTACACGCAGGCGGCCCTCGTCAACGAGTGCCAGACGCTCGCGCACCCGGCGGGCGCGGGCTCCGTGCCGACGTCGGCCGGCATGGAGGACTTCAACTCGATGGGCGCCTGGGCGGCGCTCAAGGCACGCCAGATCGTCGATTGCGCGGCCCACGTCGTCGCGATCGAGCTCGTGTGCGCCTGCCAGGGC
>CAZYYP010000245.1:0-5191 GCA_964651695.1 uncultured Gaiellales bacterium
CGACGATGTACCAGAGCAGGCCGCCCGTCGAGATGTCGAAGAAGTAGGTGTTGACCGCCGCGAGCGTCAGCAGCACGAGCGAGCCGCCGATCCAGACGGGGTTCGAGAACCAGTAGAAGACGGCGTTGATGCACGCGACGAAGCGCCCGAAGGCCAGCCGCGTCCAGACGTAACAGCCGCCCTCCTCGGTGAAGGCCGCGCCGAGCTCGGCCGTCAGGAACGCGTAGGGGACGAAGAACAGGACGGCGAGGACGAGCAGCCAGGTGAGCCCCTGGGCGCCGTTCGAGGCCACCTGCCCGAGCGTGTCGACGCCCACGATGGTGCAGATCAGGAAGAAGTAGATGTCGAAGCGGCTGAAGTGCTTCTGTAGCTTGGCCTTCTCCTCAGCCGCCGCGGCGGTCTGGAACTCGGCCGATGCCCCTGTCGTCGCCATGCGGGCCCCCTCTGCAGGAAATGAGGGGGCCATCCTTTCGCACGCGCCAAGTGGTGTCAACGCGCGCGGGCGAGCCGCCCTCGCGCGCGCGGGATACGAATCCGGCGGGATCGCGTCGAGGGACGACCCGGGATGCACGGGCGTGGGGGCGACCGCCAGAGCGGCGCACCCACGCACATGCTCCGCTCAGTCGCCGGCGACGGTCTCCATGTCGCCGAGCGGGATGTCCACCTCGCGCTCGCGCACCGGCTTGCCGAGGATGTAGCCCACCACCGCGAGCCCGACCACGACCGCCAGCGTCCCGAGGGTGAAGGCCTCGAAGCGCGCGCGCGACACCCCGTAGCTGTCGTGGACGCTGTACTTGAGGCCGAAGACCCACTCGTCGATCGTGCCCGGGAAGATCGCGACCCAGGATCCGAGCAGCATCCACGCCGTGCACAGCACGCCCGCGATCCAGACGCCCGCCATGCCGAACGGCAGCGTGTAGGGCCGCTTGATGTGCGGATGGCTGTAGCGCAGCTTGATGATCGTGGGGAAGAGCAGGAGGTAGGAGAGCAGCGTCGTCGAGGTCGCCAGGTAGAGCACGACCGTGAACGTGCTCGCGTTGGAGCCGGTCGAGAAGTGCTCGGCGGCGATCATGAAGAGCGTCGAGACGACGCCGGACATCACGTTCACGCGCACGGGCGTGCCGAAGAAGCGGTTGAAGCCGCCGAACCAGGGGATGAATGCGCCGTCGTAGGCGGCCACGGCCTGGATGCGGTCGGAGCCCATCATCCACACCGCGCCCGAGGTCACGAGCGCGAAGATGAAGCCCAGCGCCATCAGGTCGACCATGAAGTTCTGGGCGCCGCCGTACACGCTGAAGGTCGTGTGGACCGCGTCCAGGAACCCGCCGATGCCCGAGATCTTGCTCGCCGGGAGCACCTCGAGGATCCCGAAGATCGGCAGCCCGTAGGCCAGCACCGTGATGATCCCGGCCACTCCGACCGACTTCGGCACGTCCTTCTGCGGATCGATCATCTCCTCGGCGGCGCCGTTCTGCAGCTCGAAGCCGACGTAGTTGAAGAGCAGCAGCGGCACGAGGCCCAGGAAGACCGCGGTGCTCGGGCCGAACTGGTGGAAGGAGTAGCCGTGGAGGCCGTGCTCGATCGCGTAGATCAGCACGGTGACCGAGAAGAAGGCCAGGACGCCGACGCGGATGATCGCGCCGATGTTCGGGATCCACTTGCCGCGCTGCATCGAGACGATCGCGACGCCGATCGAGATCCAGATGAAGACGAGCTTGAAGAAGTAGTCGCCGAACGTGCCGCTGCCGATCTTGGAGATGTTGTCGCTCCAGGCGGCGGTCGAGATGAAGGCGAGCGAGCCGCCGACCCAGAGCGGGTTGGTGACCCAGTACAGCACCGCGCCGATGCCGGCCCAGAAGCGGCCCCAGGAGAGCTTCATCCACTCGTACGGGCCGCCCTCCTGGGTGAACGCGCTGCCCAGCTCGGCCATCACGAGCGCATAGGGCAGCACGAAGACGATCGCCAGGACGATCAGCCAGGTGAAGGTCTGCGCGCCGAAGCCGGAGACCTGCCCCAGCGTGTCGAGACCGACGAGCGCGCAGACGGTGAAAAAGAGCATGTCGAAGCGCCGCATGCTCTTCTGGAGCTTGGACTTCTCCTCGAGCGCCATCGCGGTCGTGTGCTCGACCTCGATCGGGTACTTCGCGGGATCGGACATCGAACCTCCCACAGAAAGACGGTGGAATGAGGCGCAATCCTTCCGCATCCGTCAAGTGCTTGTCAACGCGCGCGCGCGGGAGCGGCGGCTCGCTCCCGCGCAGGCGTCGGACGGTCGTGCAGGTGTTACTGGTAGGTGTGCTGGTGCTCTAGGCCGCGAAGCGCTGCGCGACGCCGGCCCAGTCGACCACGTTCCACCAGGCGTCCAGGTAGTCGGGACGGCGGTTCTGGTAGTTGAGGTAGTACGCGTGCTCCCACACGTCGACGCCCAGCAGCGGCGCCATGCCGTTCGTGACCGGGTTGTCCTGGTTGGCCGTGGAGACGACCTTGAGGCCCTCGGCGTCCTTGACGAGCCAGGCCCAGCCCGAGCCGAACTGGTTGACGCCGGCGGCCTTGAAGTCGGCCTTGAAGGCGTCGAACGAGCCGAACTTGGCGTCGATCGCAGCAGCGAGGTCGCCGGTCGGCTCGCCGCCGCCCTGCGGGCTCATGAAGTTCCAGAAGAGCGTGTGGTTGAGGTGCCCGCCGCCGTTGTTGCGCACGGCGCCGCGCTTGTCCTCGGGGATCTTCTGGAGGTCGCGGACGACGTCCTCGATCGGCGTGTCGGCCCACTCGGTGCCCTCGAGAGCGGCATTCACCTTGTCCACGTAGGCCTGGTGGTGCTTGTCGTGATGAATCCGCATCGTCTGCTCGTCGATGTGCGGCGCGAGGGCCGCGTAGTCGTAGGGCAGCGGCGGAACGGAGTACGGCATGCCTTCTCCTCAGGTGGTGTACGTCCCCTGCATTCTGCCGTACACGGGTTGTCAACCCGCAAAAACGGGTGGATGATGGCCAAGAGGCCGAGCGAATGAACCCAAATACAATTTTCAACGCGCAAGCGCGGAAGTTCGCGGACAACGCAGCGGTGCTCCGCAGCGCCGCCCGCAGGCGCAGTCCCGGGTGCGAACCGGTGCTGCGCGCGCTCGCGCTCGACCGCCAGACGCTCAGCACGCGCGCGCACCTGGTGCACTGCGCCAGCTGTCGCCGCGCGGCCACCGCGCTGCGCGAGAACTACGAGCCGGCGGCCGTCGGCCGCCGCAGGCTCTTCATCCTCGTCGTGATCGTGCTCCTCGCCGCGATCGCAGCACCGTTTGCGCTCAGCGCACTCAGGGACGATCCGCACCTCACGCCTCCGCAGAACGCGCGCGGGGGCAGTGCGGTCGTCGAACCCGCGGTGTCCGCCGCCAACGATGTACCGAGTGCGGGGTAGCAACGTGAAGACATTCGCAGCAGAAGCCGGGGCCAGCCGGGTCATCCGTGACCCGGGCACACGCGAGTGGGTGTTCCCGCTGCTCTCGAAGCCGACCGTCCGCGCCCGCATCGACCGCCTCGCGGGGCTCGAGCTGCGCCGCCGTCCGGACTGCGAGCCGACACTGCGCTCGCTCGCGACCGACGAGTGGTCGCCCGAGACGCTGCACCACATCGGCTGGTGCGAGTCGTGCCGCACGGCCGGCTTCGCGCTCGGCTGGGGCACGCCCGGCGGCGTCGGCAGCCGTGCGATCGGCATGCCCACGGTCAGCATGCCCTCCGTCAGCATGCCGAGCATCAGCCTGCCCGGCGGGAGCCGCGCAGCATGGGCGGCGGCCGTGGCCATCGTCGCGATCGGTGCTCCGCTGGCCTACAGCCAGGTCGCCGGCAACCCGTTCAGCGGCAGCGACACGGCCGTGCGCGGCGGCGTTGCGCACGTGATCAACAGCGGCTCGCCCGGCTCGACCGGGACGGGCGGTTCGACGGGGACAGGTGGCTCGACCGGGACGACGGGCACCACCGGGACGACGGGCTCCAGCGGGAGCGGCTCGACGACGACGACCGGCTCGACCGGCGGTTCCGGGTCCACGACGCCGGTCGTCGTGCCGATCCCGCGCGCGAAGCCTCCGCACACCGTGCTCCCGGTGCCGCGCGGTCAGCGCGCGACGCTGCCGCTCACCACGTAAGCGAGCGCTGCCCCCGTATCATCGGCGGCGTGGAAAGCGTCCTGCGAGAAGGCATCCTGGCCGGCCGCTCGGCGCTCGTCACCGGCGGCGGCACGGGCATCGGCCGGGCGACCGCCGAGTTGATGGCCGCGCTCGGCGCGCGCGTGGCAATCGCCGGGCGGCGGGTCGAATTGCTCGAGGAGACCGCGGGCGCGATCCGCGCCACCGGGGGTGAGTGTCTGCCACTCGCGTGCGACGTGCGCGATCCCGAGGCGGCGAAGGCGCTCGTCGACGCGGTGATCGCGGCGTACGGCTCGCTCGACGTGCTCGTCAACAACGCCGGCGGGCAGTTCGTGAAGCCCGCCGAGGAGATCAGCCACAACGGCTTCCGCGCCGTCATGCGCCTCAACCTGGATGCCGTGTGGGAGCTGACGCGCCTCGCGGCCGTGGGCAGCATGCTCCCGAACGGCTACGGCAAGGTGATCAGCGTCGTGCTCTCGCCGCGCCGCGGCATCCCGGGGATGTTCCACTCCTCGGCCGCGCGCGCGGCCGTCGAGTCGATGACGCGCACGCTCGCCACGGAGTGGGGTCGCAGCGGCGTGCGGCTGACGTGCGTGGCGCCGGGGACGGTCGACACCGAGGGCTGGCGCGGCTACGGCGACACCGTCGAGGACGTCGCGGCGACGATCCCGATCGGCCGGCTCGGCACGGTCGGGGAGATCGCGCAGATGATCGCCTTCCTGGCCTCGCCCGCGGGCGATTTCGTGACGGGCACGACGGTCGTCATCGACGGCGGCGTCGACAACGTCGACCTGCCGCCGGGCAGGGGGTCGTGAGCCGGCAGCTCGGCTCGGTCGAGCGCGCGGTCGCCCTGCTCGAGACGCTGGCCGCGGCGGGCGGGCCGCTCGGCACCAACGAGCTCGCACGGCGCACGCAGATCAACGCGAGCACCGTCTCGCGCGTGCTCGCGACGCTGCTCGAGGCGGGCTTCGCCGAGCGCGAGCCGGGGACGCAGCGCTGGCAGCTCGGACTGCGGCTCGTGCACCTCGGCAACGCGGCGCTCGCGCGGCTCGACCTGCGCGACC
>CAZYYP010000246.1:0-5188 GCA_964651695.1 uncultured Gaiellales bacterium
CCTTCGAGGGTCAGGTCGGGCACGTGCTCGTGCACGGTCTCGGCATGCGGGGCGATCAGGCCGGCCAGCCCGCCGGTCGCGAGCACGCGCGGTTCGCTCCCGAGCTCCGCGGCCATGCGACGCACGATGCCGTCCACCTGGCCCGCGAAGCCGTAGACGACGCCGCTCTGGAGCGCGTGGACCGTGTTGCGCCCGATCACCGTCGGGGGTGCGACGAACTCGACGCGCGAGAGCCGGGCGGCGCGGTCGAAGAGCGCCTCCATCGAGATCGCGACGCCGGGCGCGAGCACGCCGCCCACGTACTCCCCGTTGGCGGAGACGGCGTCGAAGTTCGTCGACGTCCCGAAGTCGACGACGATGCACGGCCCGCCGCAGCGCGCGAGGGCCGCGACCGCGTTGACGATGCGGTCCGGGCCGACCTCGCGCGGATTGTCCATGAGGATCGGCAGGCCGCTGCGGACGCCCGGGCCGATCAGCAGGGTGTCGACCCCGAGCGCACTCTCGCCCACGCCGGTCCACTCCGCGGCGAGCACCGGGACGGTCGAGGAGACGACGAGGGCGCTCACCTCGTCGGTGTCCAGATCGCGCAGGGCCAGCAGGCCGTCGAGCTGCACCGCCAGGTCGTCGGTGGTGCGCAGCGGGCGCGTCGCGATGCGCCAGGTGTGCGCGAGCTCGTCGCCGCGCCAGAGTCCCAGGTGCGTCTGCGTGTTGCCGACGTCGACCGCGAGCAGCATCGGCCGCTACGTCGCCGGCGGCTCGAGTGGCGGGCTGCTCTCGGGCGGCCGCAGCTCCTCGATCGTGACATCCTGCGTGGTGTGGATGTCGGTGCGCGGGATGATGCGCGTGGGGCGGTTCTTGTCCCACACCCAGACATCCTCCATCGCAACGTGGATCATCGGGTACGACGGCTGGTGCTCGATGCGCAGATCGAGCTGGTTGCAGAGGTAGGTCGCCTCTTGCGTGAGCACGCAGTAGCGGAACAGCCCGTAGACGTCCGCGTACTCCTTCTTGAGCCGGAGCTCCAGCTCGGCGTCGTATTCCTCGAGCTCGTCGATATTCGACACGTCTGGCCTTCCCCTCGCGTGCACGTCATCGTAGTGCAACGCCGTCGAGCCGCCGCACGGCCTGATCACCGACGCAGGCGAGCAAGGAGCTCAGGAGCGGTCCGCCGGGCAGGCGCAGCGCGGGATCGAGCTCGACGAGGGGCTCGAGTGCGAAGCGCCGCTCGGCGAGCCGCGGATGCGGCACGGCGAGACCGGGCTCGTCGACCACCTCGTCGCCCGCGAGCAGGATGTCGAGATCGCACGTGCGCGGCCCGTAGCGGACGGTGCGCACCCGGCCGAGACTCCGCTCGATCGCGAGCAGGCCCTCGAGCAATCCGCCCAGTGGTGCAAGGGTCAGGACGCGGGCGGCCGCATTCACGAACGGCGGTTGCGCCTCGAGCCCCACCGGGGCGCTCTCGTAGGCCGACGAGACGGCGTCGAGCTCGACGTCCGGCAGCTTCGCCACCCCGGCAAGCGCCTCCCGCAACGTCGCGACGGGATCGCCGAGGTTGCCACCCAGACCGATGTAGACCGCGCGCACGCGGCCCAGCCTACCCGGCGGCTAGACCGCCTGGAGCTCTTCGAGGCAGGCGATGGCGTCGGCGCGGGAGCGGACGCCGAGCTTGCGCAGGATCGACTTGATGTGCCAGCGCACGGTCTCGACCGAGAGGTAGAGCTCGGTGGCGATGCCGACCGTCGTCGCGCCGCCCGCGAGCATCCGCAGGATCTCCAACTGGCGCGGCGTGAGGTGGTCGCGATCGGGCACGAGGGCCGCGATCTCCCGCCGGCGGTCCTCGCGGCGCACCTCGTCGACGAGATGCATCGTGAGCAGCCGCGAGATCGGTGCCTCGCCCCGCAACAGGCCGTGCAGCGCGCGCTCGAGCCCCGATGGGGACTGATCCTTGGAGAGGAAGCCGGCCGCGCCGGCGCGCAGCGAGCGCAGGAAGGAGTCGCGATCCGAGCTGGAGCTCAGCACGACGACCTTGACGGCCGGATGGGCCTCGATCATCTCGGAGATGCGCGGGATGCTGTCGCCGTCGGCGAGCACGAGATCGAGCAGCACGACGTCCGGCTGGAGCTCCGCGGTCATGCGCACCGCGTCCGAGCCGAGCGCCGCGCTACCCAGCACCGCGAACGCCCGATCCGCCAGCACGGACACGAGTCCACGCCGATAGAGGTCGTTGTCTTCAGCGACCAAAATCGAAATGCGCTTCGTCGCGTCGTCCAACGCGCTCCTCCCCGAGTCCATACCAGCGAGTTTCACCCCTCAGAGGGTGGCCCGCAACCGCCAACTAGCCCTTGGTCGTGGCCGGTCCATCCCCCCGATAGGGAACGAGACGGATTGTCCTGTGGTTTCGCACATCACACGTAACATTAGATGCGTGACGAGAGCACGCGGACGCGCGTGACGGTCACGGAGACGTCGTCGAACTCCAGCCCGAGCGGCGCGTCCGGCTTGTGGATGGTCACGGTGGCGCGCTCCAGGGGCAGGCGCGCCAGGAGCGCGTCCGCGACGTATGCGGCCAGGCGCTCGATCAGGTCGAAGCGCGAGTTCGTCGCGACGTCGACCGCGATGCGCGCCGCATCGCCGTAGGAGACGGCATCCGCGAGCCGGTCGGTCTCGCACGCCAGGCCGGAGCGCGGGACGAGCGCGAGGTCCAGCAGGAAACGCTGGCCGTGCTCGCGCTCGTGATCGTGCACGCCGTGGTGGGCGTGGATCGCGAGCCCGCGCACGTCGATCGTGAGCGGTGGTGTCAGCATGCAGCCCCCTCCAGCGCGCGCTCGACGGCGAGCGCATCGGCAGTCGCGCGCACGTCGTGCACGCGCAGGAGATGGGCGCCGCCGCGGTAGCAGTAGAGCGCCGCGGCGATCGATGCGGCCACCCGATCGGCGGCGGCATCGCGCCCGGTGATGGCGCCCAGGAAGCGCTTGCGCGAGACACCGAGCAGCAGCGGGCCGAGTGCGGCGAGCCGTGGGAGCGCGCGCAGCAGCGCGAGATTGTGCGCCCGCGTCTTGCCGAAGCCGATGCCCGGGTCGAGCACGATGCGATCGCGGGGGATGCCGGCCGCGACCGCGGCCTCGGCGCGCTCGGCGAGAAATGCCTCGACCTCGCCCACGACGTCCTCGTAGCGCGGATCGTCCTGCATCGTGCGCGGCTCGCCGAGCATGTGCATGAGGCACAGGTCGGCGCCCGCCGCCGCGACGACGCCCGCCATCTCCGGGTCGCCGCGCAGGGCGGTCACGTCGTTGACGAGCACGGCGCCCGCCGCGAGCGCGGCCTCCGCGACCACGGCCTTGCTCGTATCGATCGAGACCGCGATGCCGGCGGCGACGAGGCCCTCGATGACCGGGAGCACGCGAGCCAGCTCGTGCTCGGCGGCCACGGGATCGGCGCCGGGCCGGGTCGACTCACCGCCGACGTCGACGATCGCGGCGCCCTCGTCCGACAGCCGCCGGCCATGGGCCAGCGCGACGCCGGCCTCGACGAATGCGCCTCCATCGGAGAACGAATCGGGCGTCACGTTGACGACGCCCAGCAGGGCGCCGCGCGCATAGCGCTCGGTGAGCGGCGCCACCCGGAGGAGGCTACGCGCCGCCGGGCTGCGCGTCGGGCTCGCTCGGGAGACTCGGAAGGCCCGGGAGGATGCTGCGCTTCTCCTTCTTGGGCTCGACCGCGGGCTCGGCGGGCGTCTCCACGACAGGCGGGAAGACCTCGTCCTGCGTGGCGCCGTCGAGCAGGCGCAGGAACTGCGGGCGGTCGATCGTCTCGCGCTCGAGCAGGATCTTGGAGAGGCGGTGGAGCGTGTCGGAGTGCGCCGCCAGCACGGTCTTGGCGCGCTGGTCGGCCTCCTCGACGATCCGCAGGATCTCGGCGTCGATCGTGCGCGAGGTCTCCTCGGAGTAGTCGGGCTCCTGCGAGAACTCGCGACCGAGGAACGGCTGGTCGTGGTTGCGGCCGAAGGCGCGCGGGCCGAGCGTCTCGCTCATGCCGAAGCGCATGATCATGGCCTTCGCCGTCGCCGTGACCTTCTCGAGGTCGTTCGCGGCGCCCGTGGTGCGCTCGTCGTAGACGAGCTCCTCGGCGGCGCGGCCACCGAGCGACATCGCGAGCGTGTCCCGTAGCTGCGTGCGCGTGGTCAGGTAGGTGTCCTCGCTCGGCATCGAGATCGTGTAGCCGAGCGCCTGGCCGCGCGAGATCACGGAGATCTTGTGCACCGGGTCGCAGCCCTCGAGGTAGTGCGCGACGATCGCGTGCCCCATCTCGTGGTACGCAGTGATCAGGCGCTCCTTCTCGGAGAGCATGCGCGTCTTCTTCTCGGGCCCGGCGATCACGCGCATGATGCCCTCCTCGAGCTCGTCCTGCCCGACGACCTTGCGGCCGTGGCGGGCGGCGAGGAGCGCCGCCTCGTTGACGAGGTTCGCGAGGTCGGCGCCGGTGAACCCGGGGGTCTGGCCGGCCAGCGCGCCGAGATCGATCTCGCGGGCGATCGGCTTGCCCTTGGTGTGGACCTCGAGGATCTTCTTGCGCCCGTCGCGATCGGGGCGGTCGACCATGATCTGGCGGTCGAAGCGGCCCGGGCGCAGCAGTGCCGGATCGAGGATGTCGGGCCGGTTGGTGGCCGCGATCAGGATGATGTTGTCCTTGAGCTCGAAGCCGTCCATCTCGACCAGCAACTGGTTGAGGGTCTGCTCGCGCTCGTCGTGACCGCCGCCCATGCCGGCACCGCGGTGGCGGCCGACGGCGTCGATCTCGTCCATGAAGATGATGCACGGCGCGTTCTGCTTGGCCTGCTCGAAGAGGTCGCGGACACGCGAGGCGCCCACACCGACGAACATCTCGACGAAGTCGGAGCCCGAGATCGAGAAGAACGGCACGCCGGCCTCGCCGGCGACGGCGCGGGCGAGCAGCGTCTTGCCGGTGCCGGGCGGCCCGTAGAGCAACACGCCCTTCGGGATGCGCGCGCCGAGCGCCTGGAACTTCTTGGGGTTCTCGAGGAACTCCTTGATCTCGTGCAACTCCTCGACGGCCTCGTCCGCGCCCGCCACGTCCTTGAACGTGATCTTGGGAGAATCGACGGCCATCCGCTTGGCGCGGCTCTTGCCGAAGCTCATGACCTTCGAGCCGCCGCCCTGCATCTGGTTGA
>CAZYYP010000247.1:0-5171 GCA_964651695.1 uncultured Gaiellales bacterium
CGAGGCTACTCCCCGGGTATGTGGCGTCTGCGACGGAAGTGTTCGCAAATGCCACACGGGTGAAGACTGTCATCGACGAACCGGCCGCCGGCGTTCGGGACGACGAGCGGAGACCTCTTCTACAGCGAGGAGGGCACGACACTCGCAGCCGGACCCCCACACCTTCGCGCCGCGGCAATCCCGCCGCCGAGCAAGCACGACCTCTGCGGGCCGGCCGTAGCGTCGCTGTGATGCCGCCGACCACCTCGCGCACGGCGCTGCAGCCGCCCGCGTCGCAGCATTCCGGAACCAAAGCGGTACCAAAATGCGGTACCAGTCGGCTGTTTTCGACTCGACAGCGCGCGAACAAATGGCTTGGATAGTGATGGAGCCGAGGGGTCTCGAACCCCTGACCTTCTGGTTGCAAACCAGATGCTCTCCCAGCTGAGCTACGGCCCCTCTCGCCGCTCAGGGTAGTCGATCCCGCCCGCGCGGCGATGGGCCAAGTGACACTCGCACGCAGTGCCACTTGGCCCATCCCGGGCACGGGCGCGCCCTCCGGTCCTCGCGCCGTTTGCCTGCAAACCGCTACCATCCGACCTCCGGATGCCGTCGACAGCACGAGCCCACGAGTGCGCCATCTGCCGGCGGAGCTTTCTCGCCGGTGAGACCGTGCGGCTGTTTCGCGATCACCCGAGCCGCGCTGCGGTGAAGGTCTGCGAGCTGTGCCCGGCGACCGCCGAGGCGCGTGGCTGGCAGCCTGCGGAGCTGTCGGGCAGGCGACTGCGCATGCCGGCCGATCCGGCGCGGCTGGAGCTGGCCGAGCGGCGTGACGCGCTCGTCGACAGGCTCACGGGGCAGCTCGCCACGCTCGAGGAGGAGCTCGAGGAGGCGCGCGGCGTGCGCGAGGCGGCCGAGGCCGCGCAGCTCGCCCTCGCCGCCGCGCACGGCGAGATCGACCGCCTGACGACGCGGCTGACCTCGACGCGCAACGAGCTCGAGGCGACGATCGCCGCCCGCGCGGCCGACGCCGAGGAGCGCATGCAGTTGAAGGCCGAGCTGAGCACGATGCAGAGCGGTGGAGGGGCGCCGGCGTCCGCCGACGCGGGGAGCGAGCTCGATCGCGTGCTGCGGGCCCGTCAGCGCGAGGGCGACGAGGGCGAGCTGCTGAGCATCGCGGCGCGCGCCTTCAACCGCTCGCCTCACGCCGAGCGGGTGCATGAGCTGGCCGCGCGCCAGGGGCGCCCCAAGGTCTCGCTCGGCGTCTCCGGCATCGACCTTCCCCGGAGAGTCGTGGTCTCGTTTCTGTTCGGCGACGAGCGGCGCGCGTTCGTCGTCGCGCTCGACCTCGTCGCGCGTACCGCCAGCGTGGCGCGCGCGGCTGCCGACGCCCGCCCAGCCTCCACCGACCGCCCGGGGCGCTGGAGTCCCGAGGGCGGCGTCGAGCTCTCGGACTGAGGGTGCGGGCGCCGGCTCAGGCCGAGCCGGCGAGCAGCGTCGCGAGCAGCGCCTTCTGGGCGTGCAGCCGGTTCTCGGCCTGATCCCAGACGGCCGAGCGGGGGCCGTAGAGCACGGACTCGTCGATCTCCTGGCCGTAGTGCGCCGGGAGGCAGTGCAGCACGATGCCCTCGTCGGCGAGCAGCGCGACGCGGCGCTCGTCGACGCGATACCCGGGCATGAGCGCGTCGAGGCGCTCGGCGGTCTCGACCTCCTGGCCCATCGAGACGAATGCATCGGTTGCGAGGGCCTGGGCCCCGCGGGCGGCCTCGTCGGCGTCCTCGGTCAGTGTCAGCGACCCGCCGCCGGCGACCGCGACGTCCGCGGCGAAGTGCACCGTCGAGGCATCGAGCTGGTAGGCCTCGGGCGCGGCGACGACGACGTTCACGCCGGCGATGACCGCGGCGCAGACGAGCGAGCGGCAGACGTTGTTGGCGTCGCCCACATAGGCCAGGCGCACGCCGCGGAGATCGCGGCCGAAGCGCTCGCGCAGCGTGAGCAGGTCGGCCAGCGCCTGACACGGGTGATGATCGTCAGACAGGCCGTTGATGACGGGCACCCGGGCGAACTCGGCCAGCTCGTCGATGTCGGCCTGAGAGAACGTCCGGATCATGATCGCGTCGAGGTAGCGCGAGAGCACCATCGCCGTGTCCCGCACCGTCTCGCCACGCCCGAGCTGGAGCTCGCCCTGCGCCATGTTGAGGGCGTTCCCGCCGAGCTGGTGCATGCCCACCTCGAAGGACGTCCGCGTCCGCGTCGAGGCCTTGTGGAAGATCATCCCGAGCGAGCGACCGCTGCAGAGCGCGTGCGGCACCCGGGCCTTCTGCGCCGCCTTGAGCGCGATGCCGAGCTCGAGCAGGCCGTCGAGCTCGGCCCGCGTGAGATCACGGGCACGCAGGAAGTCGCGGCCGGCGAGCGACGCCGGAGGCTCCGGCAGGGCTACTGCATGATCATTCACTTGCATGCAAGAGTATACGAGGGCGGGTGACTAGACTGGGACCTGTGCATCCTGCCGGCGCGTCGTCCGAGAGCCATGATGATGCGCTTGCAGCAGCGCTTGCGCGTCACCTGACGCCTGCGGAGCTGTGCGACATCACGTGCGCGCTCCTCTACCGCCGGCTGGCGGTGCCGGTCGCGGTGTGGGTCGAGCGCGACGGCGGGCTCGCGCTCTGCGCCCAGCGCGGGCAGGACTGGATCATCGAGCGCCGCGCCCGTGTCGAGGCCTCGGCGCTCGTCGTTCCGCTCGGAGCCGAGGGATCCGACGCCATCCTGGTCGCGGCGCCGGGAGCCGAGCCGTACGCCGCGTCGCTGCGGCGCGCGGCCGCGATGCTCGGCGATGCGCTCGGCGGGGAGCCACCCGAGACGGGGCAGCCGGCCGGCGGTCGCTGGCTCTGGCAGGCGTTCGCGCGTCTCGCCGAGGCCCGCGAGCACGGAGCGGTGCTGAGCGTGGTCGCCCGTGCGATCGGCAGCGCGCTCGGGCTCGCGTGCGTGCAGGTGGGCGAGATCGTCGAGGGCGAGCTCGTGCTGGCCCAGACCTGGCTGCGGGACGAGCGGGCGCGCGAGCACGCGCTCGACAGTGCGGCGCTGAGCGCGCTCGCCGGGCGCGGCGGCTACGAGCGCCGTATCGATCTCGACGGCTGCCGGCTCGGCCTGCCGCTGCGCACCTCCACCGGCATCCACGGCTACCTCGTCGGTATCGGCGGCGGCCGGGCGCCGCTGCCGACCGACGTCGTCGACGACTCGGCGCTGCTCGTCGCCCACGCAGCCGTCGCGCTGGAGAGCCTGCGCGCGTTCGAGCGCAAGGAGGCGGAGGCGGCGACGGACGCGCTCACCGGCCTCGCCAACCACCGCAGCTTCCACGAGACGATGCGGGGCCTCGTGGCCGCGCGGCCTGCCGGGTTCGCGCTCGTACTGGCCGACATCGACGATTTCAAGGAGTTGAACGACACGCGCGGGCACGTTGCGGGCGACGACGCCCTGCGCGAGGTCGGCACCTTGCTGCTCCGTGGCATGCGCCCGGCCGACAGCGTGTTCCGCATCGGCGGCGAGGAGTTCGCGCTGCTGCTCCCCGAGACGACCAAGGCCAACGCCCGCACGGTCTGCCGGCGTCTGCAGCGCAGCCTGGCCTCGATCGATCTCGGCGGCTGGAGGCTGACGCTGTCGTTCGGCGTCGCGAGCTGGCCCGGCGACGGCAGCGACCTCCGCGACCTCCTGCAGGCCGCGGACGCGGCGCTCTACGAGGCCAAGCGCCTCGGCAAGGACCGCATCACGTTCGCCGATGAGCGCCTGATCGCCCGGCGCTCGCCAACCATGTCGGCGCGCACGCGGCGGTCGTTCGAGCAGATGCGCCACCTGCAGACGCTCTCGCGCACGCTCTCGGCCGCGCAGCGCCCGCCGGAGGTGGCACGCGCGCTCCTCCGGGTGCTGCGGGAGACACTGCCGCACGACCGCGCCGCGGTGTGGGCGCGCGAGTTCGACGAGGTGGGGGAGATGCCGATCGCATCCTCGGGGACACGCCGGCGTCAGGCGCTCGCCGAACTGCGGCCACGGGCGCTCGAGGTCATGCAGGGAGGCCAGGCGCTGCTCGTCGACGGCACGGGCGACACGATGCTGGCGGCGCCGCTCGTCGGCGAGGAGACGACGGTGGGCGCCGTCGTGCTCGCGAGCGACGGCGAGGGGCGCTTCGACCGCGACGACGTGCGCCTGCTCGAGGTCATGGCGCACGTGGCCGGGCTCGCCTTCCAGAACGCCGTGCTGCACGAGCAGGCCGCCGAGGAGCGCGCCCGCACGCAGGTGCTGCTCGACCTCGCGCGCGAGCTCGCGCACAGCGCCACGCCCGATGCGATCGGCGAGGCGCTCACCCGTGCCGTCGTCGAGCGCGTCCCGTGCGACCGCTGCTCGCTCTGGGTCTACGAGGAGGGTGAGGCCGTCCGCTGTGGCGTCGCAGGCCCCGCCGCCCACGAGGGCGGCCCCGATCGCTACGAGCGCGACCGCTCGCTCGAATCCGAGCTCCGGCTGCTGCGCGGCGAGACGGTCGTCTCTGCCGCGAGCGCCGCCGTCGTCCTGCCCGGCTCGCACGCTCCGCCGGCTGCGCTCGCGGCCGACGTGCCGGTGCAGCTCCACGGCGCGCTCGTCGGCAAGCTCAGCCTGCTGCGGTCGACGGGAAGCCCCTTCGGGTCCGCCGAGCTCGCGCTGCTCGAGGGCATGGCGCTGCAGGCGGCGCTCGCGCTCGACGGCCAGCGCATTGCGAGCGAGCTCGAGACGAGCTTCCTCGCCACCATCGACGCGCTCGTGCGGGCACTCGAGGCTCAGGACATGTACACGTCGGGCCATGCGCTCTCGATCGCCGAGCTCGCCCGCCGCGTGGGGCGGGTGCTGGGGCTCGACGCCGCCGCCCTGCGCGACGTCGAGCACGCCGCCGTGCTGCACGACATCGGCAAGATCGGCATCCCGTCGGAGCTCCTCCGCAAACGCGGCCCGCTCGATTCGGGCGAGCGCGAGCACATGCGCGAGCACCCCGAGATCGGGGCGCGCATCCTCGAGCCCGTCGAGCGCCTGCGCCAGCTCGCGCCGCTCGTGCGCTTCTCCCACGAGTGCTGGGACGGCAGCGGCTACCCCGATGGGCTCGCGGGCGAGCAGATCCCGCTCGGCGCGCGCATCATCTCGGTCTGCGACGCCTTCGACGCGATGGTCTC
>CAZYYP010000248.1:0-5114 GCA_964651695.1 uncultured Gaiellales bacterium
GCCGACCCGACGGCGTTCTGGGACCGGATGCTCGACACCGTGGCCGCGACCGGCGCGACGGGCATCGAGGTCACCTTCGTTCCGGGCGATCTCGACACCGGGTTCAAGGCCTACGGCAGTCCCGATGGTCTCCGGGAAGCCGTTGCGGCACGCGGTCTGGAGATCATCAGTGGCTACTTTGGCGTCATCGATGGCCTCAAGGCGCCGCTCGACCCGGCAGCCCAGGACTCGGCCCTCGAGGCTGTGGCCGCCTACAGCCAGAAGCTCCGCGCGGCAGGCGGCTCGACGGTCGTCTCCGGCCTCCCGGCCACCGGCGCCTCGGTCTCGCGCGGGGCGAGCGGGTTCCTCGACTTCGACTACCTCGAGGGGATCGCCGATCTCGTCAATCGGATCGGCGCACGGGTGCGCGACATCGGCCTGACCTACGCCATCCACCCGGAGGCGGGCTCGGTCTTCTGCCGGCGGCGCGAGATCGACCTGCTGCTCGCGCTCACCGATCCCGATGTCGTCTCGTTCTGTCCCGATACCGCGCATCTCCTGCTCGCCAACGGCGACCCGGTCGCGATCGTCGAAGGCCATCGCGAGCGCGTCGTGCTGACGCATTGGAAGGACGCGGCCGGCCCGCTCACCGTCGAGATCCCCGACAACGAGCACCGCTACGAGGTCGTGGGCGAGCAGTTCCTGCCCGTCGGCGATGGCGCGGTCGACTGGAAGGCGTGGAGCAAGATGCTCGACCGGATCGGCTATCAGGGCTGGACGATCCTCGAGGTCGACGACTGCCCCGACCCGGACGTCCAGATCGCCCGGGCGAAACACTTCGTCGAGACCTCGCTCGGCTGACGCCGTGATCTCGAGAGATCTCTTCCCGCCAGGCTTCCTCTGGGGCGCGGCGAGTGCCGCCTACCAGGTCGAGGGTTCGAGCGGCCCGGACGAACGTGGCCGAGTGGCGTGGGACGACTTCCTCGCCGCCGGCCACGGCTTCCGCGGCGACACAGGGCTGATCGCGGCCGACCACATCCGCAACCTCGAGGGCGACCTCGACCTGCTGGCGCAGCTCGGCGTGAACTCGTATCGCTTCTCGATCTCCTGGGCGCGCGTGATGCCAGACGCGAGGACGCCGTCGCCACAAGGCCTCGACTTCTACGAGCGTCTCGTCGACGGACTCCTCGCCCGCGGCATCACGCCGATGGCCACGCTGTACCACATGGATCTGCCGGCCGAATTGGCCCCCGTGGGCGGGTGGTCGAACCGGGACACCAGCTACGCCTTCGCGGAGTACGCCGGCCATGTCGTGGGTCGTCTCGGTGATCGCGTGAAGCTGTGGGCGACGGTCAACGAGCCGTACTTCGAGGCCTGGCTCTCGCACTACGACGGCGCCTGGCCGCCAGGCGGCCGTAACCTTGGCGAAGCGGTGGCGGCGCTTCACCACCTGCTGCTCGGCCATGGACTGGCCGTCACCGCAGCACGCGCCGCCGCGCCCGGTGCCATCGATGTCGGAATCGTCAACAGCTACAGCCCGAACGTGCCCGCGACCGAGCGCCAGGCCGACATCGACGCCGCGGCGCGGGCGGATGCCCACACCACGCGCTTCGTGCTCGACCCGCTCTTCCTGGGCCGCTACCCCGAGGAGGTCGTGGCGTACCACACCGAGCGCGGAACCTTCGGCGCCGTCCGCGGCGGCGATCTCGGCATCATCGCAACGCCGACCGACTTCCTCGGGGTCAACTACTACCAGCGGCGCCACGTCGTGAACCTCGACCGGCCGGAGGATGCGGTGCAGGCCGTTCCGGACGGCTACGCGCTCCGGTATCTGACCGAACTCGGCATCTCCGAGAACGTGCCGGCCGGATTCGAGCTGAGCTCGATGGGGCAGGCGATCGAGCCTGTCGGGCTGACCGAGGCGCTCTCTCAGATTCGCGATCGTTACGGGTCCGTGCCGCTCTACGTGACCGAGTGCGGGGTGGCGCTTGCGGACTACGTGGATCCCGAGGGGCGCGTCAACGACGAGGTGCGCGAGCGCTTTCTGCAGACGCATTTCCAGGCTGTGGCGGATGCCATCTCCGCTGGCGTCGATGCGCGTGGCTTCTACGTTTGGGGGCTGCTCGACAACCTCGAGTGGAATCTCGGGTACGCGCCGCGCTTTGGGCTCGTGTTCGTCGACTTCGCAACCCAGAGGCGATACCCGAAACGAAGCTACGAATGGCTTCGAGGGTTCGTCGCCGACCCCAACAGGGCCACCTGAAGGACGGAAGCCCTCGACGATCCGTGGCTTCGTGCGGCGCGCACCCGCGACGTGAGCAGGCATCCCTGAGGCGATCGCGATCGAGGCGAATGGCCATGCCACCGGGAGGACTCGAACCTCCACCCTACGGCCTAGGAAGCCGGTGCTACACCATGCGGGGAATGCGCTTGTTCAAGCAGGGGCAGCCAGGGCCCACTCAGGGTCAGATCAGGGTCATTCCCGATAGCCGGATCGGTGCCGGCAGGTCAAGGTAGAGGCATGACTGAAACCACTCTTCCCCTCCATCATGCAGCGGACAAGCGCCTCGAGCGCAGCCGCTCAGATCGCAAGCTCGCCGGCGTCTGCGGCGGGCTCGCGCGCTACTTCGACATTCACCCGGCCGTGTACCGCGTCGGCTTTGTGGTTCTCGCGCTGCTCGGCGGCGCGGGGGTCATCATCTACCTGGCGGCGGCGCTCGTCATGCCCGAGGAGGGGCACGAGGATTCCTTCGCCACCGCGGCGCTGCGCAACCGTCGCGATCGGCCGTGGCCGCTGATCGGGCTGGGGCTCATCGCCGTTGCACTCGTGTCACTGCTCTCGCGGGCGACGCTCTGGCCACACGGCGACGCGTGGCTCCTACTCCTGATCTCGGGTGCGGCGATCCTCTGGATCACCCGCCACAGCAAGGGGGCGACGGCGGACGCGGCGGCGCTCGCGAGCGAGGACTCGCGTCGCATCCGACGGCTCGTAAAGGGCGTCGCGATCGGGTTCGGGACGCTGCTCGCGCTCGTGCTCGTCGGCGCTGCGATCGTCGCGGCCACGCTCGACGTCCGCCTCGGCAACGGCATCGGCCAGCGCAGCTACGTCGTCGCGGGTACCGGCGACCTGCGCGGGGCGTACAAGCTCGGGATCGGCGACATGACCGTCGACCTGCGCAACGTGCGGTTCGCGAGCGGGCAGACGCACGTCAGCGCTCGCGTCGACATCGGCAACCTCCGCGTCATCGTTCCGCAGAACGTCGCCCTGCGCGTGCGGGGAGATGCCCAGTTCGGCCAGGTCGAGATCCTCGGCAAGTCGGCCGACGGGCACAATGCCAAGGCTGCGATCGACCAGCCGGGCGCGCGCGTGCTCATCCTCGACACGCACGTCGGGGCCGGACAGGTGCGTGTCTTGCGCGCCGTAGGATGATCACGGATGCCGCTGCGCTCCTTCACGACGAGTGCTGAAGGGCGTGCCCTCGCCGGGGTCTGCGCGGGAATCGCGCAGACCCTCGGCGTCGACGTCACGCTCGTCCGGCTCGTCTTCGCGCTCCTGGCGCTCGCAGGCGGCGCCGGCATCGTGCTCTACCTCGCGCTCTGGGCCTGGTCGGCGGGGGATCGCCCTCGCTGGGCGATCCTCCTGCTCCTGGTCGCCGGCTCGCTCCTGCTGGGCGCCCTGGGCGTCTCCGGACGGGGCGTGGCGGGAATCGTGCTCGTCGCGGCCGGTCTCGCGCTCGCGCTGCGCCAGGGTGGAAGCTTCCGCCCCGACGCGCCGCTCTCCTACGGCGGCATCGCGCTTGCGGCTCTCGGCGCGATCCTGCTGTTGCAGGGCGGAAACGCGCCGACGCGGCTGCTCGCCCCGGGCGCGGTCGCGGGCGCGCTCGTCCTCGTCGGCGGCCCGTGGCTGTGGCGGCTCGCGCTCGAGCGCGACGAGGAGCGCTCCGCGCGCATCCGCACGGACGAGCGCGCCGACGTGGCTGCCCGCGTCCACGACTCGGTGCTGCAGACGCTGGCGCTCATCCAGCGTCACGCGGGCGAGCCGCGTCGCGTCGCGTCGCTCGCGCGGCGCCAGGAGCGGGAGCTGCGCGGCTGGCTCTACGCCGCGCAGCCACTCGGCGACGACGGCACCTCCCTGGTCGCGGCGCTCTCGGCCGCGGCCGCGGACGTCGAGGAGCTCCACGGGGTTCGCATCGAGCTCGCGAGTGCGGGCGATGCGCCGCCGGAGACCGCGCTCGTGCTCGCGGCGCGCGAGGCGATGACGAACGCGGCCAAGTTCGCGGGCGTCGAGGAGATCGACGTCTATGCCGATGTGCTGCCCGACGAGATCGCCGTCTTCGTGCGCGATCGCGGCGCCGGCTTCGATCCGGCGGCAGTGCCGGACGACCGGCAGGGCATCCGCGACTCGATCAAGGGCCGGCTCGAGCGCGCCGGCGGCACCGCGGTCATCACGAGTGCGCCGGGCGCGGGCACCGAGGTCGAGCTGAGGCTGCCGCGATGAAGTGGCGCGTCGTCCTCGTCGACGATCACGCGCTCTTCCTCGCGGGCGTCCGATCGGAGCTCGGCGACACCGTCGAGGTCGTCGGCGAGGCCGGGACCGTCGCCGACGCGGTGCCGCTCATCAAGCAGCTCGACCCGGATGTCGTCCTGCTCGACGTGCACCTCCCCGACGGGAGCGGCGACGCGATCATCAACGCCGTCGCCCCCGAGCGCCCGGGTGTCAAGTTCCTCGCGCTGTCGGTCTCGGACGCGGCCGAGGACGTCATTGCCGTGATCCGCGCCGGCGCCCGCGGCTATGTGACGAAGACGATCGGCGCCGACGAGCTGACGGCGGCGATCGGTCGCGTGGCGCAGGGCGATGCGGTGTTCTCACCGCGGCTCGCGGGCTTCGTCCTCGACGCGTTCCGGGCCGGCGACAAGCTCACCAGCAGCGCCGAGCTGGACGAGCTGACGCCGCGCGAGCGCGAGGTGCTCCAGCTGATCGCGCGCGGGTACATGTACAAGGAGATCGCCGCGCGTCTGCACCTGTCGGTCAAGACCGTGGAGAGTCACGTCTCGAGCGTCCTGCGCAAGCTGCAGCTGTCGACCCGCCACGAGCTCACCCGCTGGGCGACACAGCATCGGCTCGTGTAGGGCAG
>CAZYYP010000249.1:0-5072 GCA_964651695.1 uncultured Gaiellales bacterium
CGGCACGAGCGCCGGCACGGGCGACGTGCTCAACCTCGGCAAGATCTGAGCCGGCTCCGGGGCCGGGCGCCGCACCCGCGGCGCCCGGCCCCAGGCGCTCACGCTCACGGGGCGAGCCGCGCGATCGCCCACGCATCGCCCGAGCGGCGGTAGCGCAGCCGATCGTGGAGGCGGCTCGGCCGGCCCTGCCAGAACTCGAACTCGTCCGGGAGGATGCGGAAGCCGCCCCAGTGCCCGGGGCGCGGCACGTCCTCGCCGGAGAAGCGCTCGTCGCTCGCGCGCACGAGGGCCTCGAGCTCGGCGCGGTCGGCGATGACCGTGCTCTGCGGCGAGGCCCACGCGCCGATCCGCGAGCCCCGCGGACGCGAGGCGAAGTACGCGTCGGCATCGGCGTCCGCCACGCGCTCGATCGCGCCGCGCACCCGCACCTGCCGGTGCAGCTCGAGCCAGCCGAACGCCGCGGCGGCCGACGGATGGGCGGCGAGCTGCCGGGCCTTGACACTCGTGAGATTGGTGTAGAAGGCGAGCCCGCGCGCCTCGACCCCGCGCACCAACACGATGCGCACGTCCGGCACGCCGTCCTCGCCGAGCGTCGAGAGCGCCATGGCATTGGGCTCGGTGACGCCGGCGGCCACGGCCTCGTCGTACCACCGCTGCCACTGCCGCAGCGGGTCGGGGTCGAGATCCGCAACATCGAGACCGGCGGTCTCGTAGTCGCTGCGGCGGCTGGCGACGTCACTCACGACGACCAGACTAGAGGCTCTGGCCGGACGAGCGCCGGGTCCGGCGGGAACCTCGCGGCGATCGGGTTCCCTGCTCGCGATGGTGGGTACGATGCAAGCGACCCTCGACCAGGGAGCCACGCATGGGCAACCCGCTGCTCGCCATCCGCGCGCTGGGCCAGTCGATCTGGCTCGACAACATCAGCCGGGAACTGCTCGATACCGGCACGCTCGCGCGCCTGATCGCCGAAGACGGCATCTGCGGCGTGACGTCCAACCCGACGATCTTCGAGAAGGCCATCGGCCACTCCGAGCTCTACGACCGCTCGCTGGGCGCTGCGGCGCGCGACGGCCTCGACGCGAGGGAGATCTTCTTCAAGCTCGCCTATGCCGACATCCGCGACGGTGCCGACCTGCTGCGCCCTCGCTTCGAGGAGACCGACGGCCAGGACGGCCATATCTCGTTCGAGCTCCCGCCCGAGCTGGCACTCGATGCCAGCGGGTCGGCCGAGGCGGCGAAGCGCATCTTCGACGAGATCGATCGCCCGAACGTGCTCATCAAGGTGCCCGCCACGAGCGAGGGCGTCGAGGCGTTCCGCGAGCTGACGGCGGCAGGCATCTCGGTCAACGTGACGTTGCTGTTCGCGGTCTCGCGCTACGAGGCGATCGCCAACGCCTACCTCGACGGCCTCGAGCGGCGCGCCGCCGCGGGCGAGCCGATCGACCGTCTGGCGTCGGTCGCGAGCTTCTTCGTCTCGCGGGTCGACGGCAAGGTGGACGCGCGCCTCGAGCAGCTCGGCCACGAGGAGCTGCAGGGGATCGCGGCCGTCGCCAACGCGAAGCTCGCCTACCGCTCGTTCCAGCGCATCTTCTCCGGGCCCCGCTGGGAGGCGCTCGCAGCCAAGGGCGCCAACGTGCAGCGCCCGCTGTGGGCGTCGACATCGACGAAGAACCCCGACTACCCCGACACGCTGTACGTCGACACGCTGATCGGTCCGGACACCGTCAACACGATGCCCGAGGTGACGATCGACGCAACGCGCGATCACGGCCACCCCACGCGCTCGATCGACGTCAACGTCGAGGAGGCCGCGGCCCACCTGGCCGAGCTCGAGCGCCTCGGCGTCGACCTCGAATGGATCCTCGCCCGCCAGCTCGTGGATGAGGGCGTGGAGTCGTTCACCAAGTCGTTCGACTCGCTGATCGGCACGATCGACGAGAAGGCGCGCGCACTGGCGCCGGCGCGGGCATGAGCGACGACGCAGCGGTCGCGCGCCTGTTCGCGCGCGACGCCTCGCTCTGGACCGACTCCGGCGAGGACAGGTGGCTGGGCTGGATCGACGCCGTCGAGGACGCGCAGGACGGCATCGACGACCTGAAGGCCTGGGCCGGCCCGCTCGGCGCGCAGTACGAGCGCGTCGTGCTCTGCGGCATGGGCGGCTCGAGCCTCGCGCCGCTCGTGATCGGCGAGCTGCACGGCAGCGCGCGGCTGCACGTGCTCGACTCGACCGACCCCGAAGCGGTACGCGCAGTCCCGGTCGAAGGGTCGCTCTTCGTGATCGCCTCCAAGTCGGGCTCGACGATGGAGCCCAACTGCTTCGCCGATGCCTTCTGGGGCAAGACCGGCGGCGACGGCTCGCGCTTCGTCGCGATCACCGACCCGGGCTCGGCGCTCGAGGAGCGCGCGCGCACCGACGGCTGGGCGCGCATCGCGCACGGGCGGCCGGACGTCGGCGGGCGCTACTCCGCGCTGACCGCCTTCGGACTCGTCCCGGCGGCGCTCGCGGGCATCGACATCGCGCCGATGGTCGCGAGTGCTTCGGCTGCGCTCGCGCGCTGCCACGACGACTGGGGCGTCAACCCCTCGACAACGCTCGCCACCGTGATCGGCAACGCGCACGACAGGGGGCGCGACAAGCTGACGTTCATCGCCTCGCCGGGCCTCGCGAGCATCGGGCTCTGGCTCGAGCAGCTGATCGCCGAGTCGACGGGCAAGCAGGGCACGGGGGTGCTGCCGGTCGCCGGCGAGCCGCTCGGCGATGCCTCGGCCTACGGTGCCGACCGCCTCTTCGTGCACCTCCACCAGGGACGCGAGCAGGATGTCCAGGACGACGCGCTCGACGTGCTCCGGGCGGCCGGCCATCCGGTCTTCACCCAGCGCATCGACAGCCCCGCGGACATCGGCGCGCTCTTCATCGAGTGGGAGATCGCGACGGCGCTCGTCGGCGCCCATCTGCACATCAACCCGTTCGATCAGCCGAACGTGCAGGAGGCCAAGGACCGGACGGTCGCGATCCTCGAGGGCTTCGCCCAGGACGGCAAGCTGCCGTCCGAGGAGGCGGGGTCGCTGAGCGAGGTGCTCGGCCACGCCGAGCGCGGGCGCTCGTACGTCTGCCTGCAGGCCTTCGTCGCCCCCACGACCGAACGCCAGGCAAAGCTCGACCGCCTGCAGTCACGCCTGCGCGACGCACTCGGCTGCGCCGTCACCGCGGGCTTCGGGCCGCGCTACCTCCACTCGACGGGTCAGTACCACAAGGGCGGGCCGCCGAACGGCGTGTTCGTGCAACTGCTGGCGGGCGAGCAGGACGACGAGGCCATCCCGGGCCGCGCCTTCGGCTTCCGCACGCTCCGCGACGCGCAGGCCCTGGGCGACGCCGGAGCGCTTCGCGGGCGCGGACTCCCCCTCGCTCGCATCTCCCTGGCAGCCGCCGACGCGGCGATCGAGCGCGCGCTCGAGCACATCGCAACCACGAGGACCAGCACATGAAGATCGCGTTCGTCGGACTCGGGCGCATGGGCGCCGGGATGACCCACCGCCTGCTCGACGCCGGCCACGAGGTGCATGCCTGGAACCGCTCCGAGGGCCCGCGCGCAACGCTCGCGAGCCAGGGCGGGCACCCCGCGGAGTCGCTCGCGGAGCTCGTCGGCAACCTCGGCGAAGGTCGCCGGGCGGTCTGGGTGATGGTGCCGTCGGGCGATGTGACCGAGCAGACGATCGACGAGCTCGCGGGCCTCCTGCGCGAGGGCGACATCCTGATCGACGGCGGCAACTCGCGCTTCACCGACGGCAAGCGGCGCTCGGCCGCGCTCGCCGAGCGCGGCATCGTGTTCGTCGACGCGGGCACCTCGGGTGGCGTCTGGGGCTACCAGGTCGGCTACTGCCTGATGGTCGGAGGCCCGGACGAGGCGATCGCCCACCTCGCCCCCGTGCTGAAGGATCTCGCACCCCCGGACGGCTGGCTGCACTGCGGCCCTGCCGGCGCCGGCCATTTCGTCAAGATGGTGCACAACGGCATCGAGTACGGCCTCATGCAGGCCTATGCCGAGGGCTTCGAGATCATGCACGCGAGCGAGTACGAGCTCGACGAGGGGGCGATCTCGAAGCTCTGGATGCAGGGCTCGGTCGTGCGCTCGTGGCTGCTCGAGCTGCTCGGCCTGGCGTTCGACGCCGATCCGGGCCTCGAGGCGATCCGCGGCTACGTCGAGGACTCGGGCGAGGGCCGCTGGACGGTCGAGCAGGCGATCGACACCGCCGTGCCCGCGCCGGTGATCGCGCTCTCGCTGATGCTGCGGCAGCGCTCGCGCCAGGACGACTCCTACTCGGCCAAGGTCAACGCGGCCCTGCGCCAGCAGTTCGGCGGACATGCGGTGAAGGGCGCGTGAGCGCGAACCCGCTGCGCGACGGCATGCGCATGTCGCGCGTGCCGGGCCCCGGTGCGCTCGTGATCTTCGGCGCGTCCGGCGATCTCGCGCACCGCAAGCTGCTGCCGGCGCTCTACAACCTCGCGCTCCGCAACATGCTGCCGCCGACGTTCGCGCTGATCGGCGTGGCGCGCAGCGACTACGGCGGCGACGAGGGGTACCGCGCCGAGGTGCGCAAGGCGCTCGAGGCGTACTCGCGGACGCAGCCGATCGACGACGCGGTCTTCGACACGTTCGCGCGCGGCCTCTTCTACGTCACCGGCTCGTTCGACGACCCCAAGACCTACGCCGAGCTCAAGCGCCGCCTGGCCCAGGCCGACCGCGAGCGCGGCTGCGAGGGCAATGCCGTCTTCTACCTCGCGACGCCGCCCACCGTCTTCCCGCTCGTGACGACGAAGCTCGGCGAGGCCGGCCTGTCGCGCAGCCGCACCTCGACGCGCTCGGTCGTCCTCGAGAAGCCGTTCGGCCGCGACGGCGAATCGGCGCGCGAGCTCGACGCCGTCGTGCAATCGGCGTTCCGCGAGCGCCAGGTCTTCCGCATCGACCACTACCTGGGCAAGGAGACGGTCCAGAACATCCTCGTGCTGCGCTTCGCGAACGGCATCTTCGAGCCCGTCTGGAACCGCAACTTCATCGACCACGTGCAGA
>CAZYYP010000250.1:0-4915 GCA_964651695.1 uncultured Gaiellales bacterium
CCGTCCTCCGGCGGGTGGCGCGCGAGGTACTGCCCCTCGGCGGCGCGCTGGAGCTCCGCGTCCGAGAGGTCGTCGAAGCGCCCGACGCGATAGGCGGCGATGTCGGCCTCCGTGCTGCCGTGAACGACGAGCTCGGCGGCGAGCCGCGCAAGCCCGGGCCCGTGGGTGACACAGCTCTCGTTGTCGCCGGCGAGTGCGAAGTAGCCGTCGATGCCGGGCGCCGCACCGAGGATGTGGCGGCCGTCGGGCGTCCAGGTCGGCAGACCGCTCGCGCGATCCGCGACGCGGAAGTCCGCGAGCACGGGCATCAGGTCGGCGCACGCGCGCGCGAGCCGCTCGTGCCCCTCGAGCGCATGCTGCGGGAGCGAGGCTGCGGGCGGCGGCGGGCGATCGAGCGGGACGCGGTCGTGCGCGCCGATGCTGCGCTCGATCGCGCCGATCAGGAGGCCGCCGCTCTGCGGGCGGGCGTACAGCAGATCGCGCTCGAAGAACAGCAGCATCGGGTGCGCCTCGCCGACGTCGGCGAGCGGGGCCGTCACGAAGCGCGACTCGAGCAGCGGCACCGCGCCGAGTCGCAGGCCGTTGCGTCGCGCGAGGCTCTCGGCACCGGCACCTGCGGCGTTGATCGCGATGCCGGTCGGGATCGCGCCGTGGCCGGTCTCGACCGCGACGACGCGGCCGCCCTCGATGCCGACGCGGTCTGCCGCCGTGCCGCAGCGCACGTCGACGCCGGCCGACGCCAGCCGTCGCGCGAGCGCCGCCATCACGCGCCGCGTGTCGACCTGGTGGGCGCCGGGCTGGAAGAGACCGCCGTGAATGGTCGCGCGCGCGAGGATGGGCGCAAGGACGCACGCCGCGTCGGCGTCGACGAGCTCCACCTCGGGGGCGAAGCTCAGCTCGCGCTCGTACTCCTGCTGCAGCATGGCCTGACCGGCTTCCGAGATCGCCGGGAACAGCAGCCCGTTGCGCCGCACGCCGAGGTCGTCGCCGGATTCCGCCTGGAGCCGCGCATAGAACTCCATGCCGTAGGCCGCGAGCTCCGCCTCGAGCTCGCCCGCCCAGTACCCGACGAAGCCCGCCCCCGCGGCGGTCGTCTCGCTCCCGAGCGCCCCGGCGCGCTCCAGCAGCACCACCTCGCCCGCACCGGCCTCCCGCAGGTGCAGCGCGGTGCAGGCCCCGAGGATCCCTCCGCCGATGACGACGACATCGGCCATGCGCCCGCGCCCGTCAGGCCTCGACGCTGCCGTCGGCCTGCAGCCGCGAAACCGACTGGACGCCGCCGTAGAGCACCGCGGAGACCTCGGTCTCGAGCACCTCGCCGGGGTTGAGCACGCGCGAGCGCCCGGCGGCCACCGCATCCGCGAGCGGGCTCGGATAGCCCGTCCAGGGCTCGGCGATCGCGTGGTAGTAGCCGCGCCAGCCGCCGTACACGAGCCACAGCCACACGACCGGGAAGAGCTCGCGGTCGAACGTCATCCCGAATCCGCGCCGCGCCTCGGTGTCGGTGACAGCGACCCAGCCGTCCTGGAGCTCGGTCAGGTAGTGGAGCGCGAAGCAGCCCGCGTCCGGGCCGAGCGCCTGGCGCACGTCGAGCGAGCCCATGGTGGGCCAGTCGTAGCTGTCGCCGAGCTTCCCGAGCGTGCCGCCACCGTTCTCGTCGACGAGTCCGCGGCCCGCGGGCACGTCGAAGCGGTGCGCCGGGCTGATCGCCTGGACGGGGTGGATGCCCCAGTTCCAGTCGAACGGCTGGAGGCCGATGTGCTCGAGCCGGTAGCTGACCGTGAGCGCAGGCGATCCGCGCTCGATGCGGAGCCGGCGGGTCCAGCGCGCGGGGGTGATGGGCGTCTCGATCGTGATCTCGAGCTCGACCGCATCCGGCCCCGATTCGAGGATCTCGTGGCGGGCGCGCTGCGTCCACAGCTCGCCCATGTAGGGCAGCTGGTCGCCGTAGCGGTTGGGCGAGGGTGCGCCGCCGGGAAACGCCTCGTCCCAGCCTCCGGGCCAGTGATCGTCGAAGTTGGCGTGCAGCTCGGCGCGGTGCGGCAGCACGCGCGGCGACTTCCAGAGCACGTCGTGATCGCGGGCCTTGTCGATGAAGCGGAAGATGTTGCCGCCCAGTTCGGGCAGCACGTCGACGGCCAGGTGCTCGTTCTCGAGCCGGATGCAACTCAGTCCGCGGTAGGCCCAGCCGTCGTCGATGCGGCAGCCCATGTCAGTAGCAGGTGGCGAGCAGGCCGCCGTCCACGACGAGCGGCTGGCCGCTCATGAAGGAGGCGTCGTCGGAGGCCAGGAACACGACGGCGCGCGCGATCTCGCGCGGCTGCGCGATGCGGCCGAGCGGGTACTCGGCGCCGATCTCGGCCCGCAGCGCGGCCGGATCGGGGGCGGTGTCGAAGTACGCCTGCACGAGCGGCGTGTCGATGTCGCCCGGGCAGATCGCATTGCAGCGGATGCCGGCCGGGCCGTATTGCACGGCGGTCGCGCGCGTGATCCCGAGCACGCCGCCCTTGGCGGCGCAGTAGGCCGCGAGAATGCCATCGCCGACGAGCGCGAGGATCGAGGCGACGTTGACGATCACGCCGCCGCCCGCGGGCCGCATCGCGCGCACGGCGTGCTTGCAGCCGAAGAAGACGCCCTTGAGGTTCGTGCCGAGCACGCGGTCGAGCTGTTCCTCGCTCGTCTCGGCGAGCTCCTCCTCGATCTGGACGGCGGCGTTGTTGACCATCACGTCGAGCCGGCCGTGGAGTGCGATCGCCGCGGCGAGCAGCGCCTCGACCTCGGCCTCGCGGCTCACGTCGGCGTGGCGGTAGGTGCCGATGCCGGCCATCGTCTGCTCGCCGCCCGCGTCGTCGATGTCGCAGCCGACGACGAGCGCGCCCTCGGACGCGAGCTCGCCGGCGATCGCGCGCCCGAGGCCGGAGGCGACGCCCGTGACAACGCAGACGCGACCTTCCAGACGGCCCATCAGTAGCCTCCCTGTGCGACCTCGTCGGGCTCCTCGTACCAGCGCACGCGGTCGCCGACACGCGCCCGCGCCTTCCACTTGACCGACTTCGGCGCGCTCTCGACGGCGGTCGCGATACCCGTGACGCGCTCGGCGACCAGGTGTTGATGGCCGTCGTCCAGACCGCTTTCGGGAAGCGCCCCGAGCAGCCGCTCGAAATTGATCTGCAGGGTGCGGTAGAGGCCCCAGTCGCGCGCGCAGAGATCGGCGATGCGAGCGGCGTCGATGCGCTCGACCTCGTTCGGGCCGAGCTCGTGCTCGAGCAGCACGGCATAGGCGTCGGAGCGATCCTTGGCGTTGAGCGTCACGATCTGCAGCTTCGTCAGCAGCAGATCGGCGAGCGGCACCGTGAGGGGGTCGCGATCGAGGTGCTCCCCGACGGGCAGCACGTGGCACATCTCGAAGCTGTTGACGAACACGTCGAGCTGGCGGCCGTTGTCGTCGTCGTAGAAGAGCAGCCGCCGCGCGCCGTGCATCGCGTTGAACGTGCGGTTGGGGGTGTAGCCCTGCGCCTCGATGAAGCTCCCGGCGCGCCGGCCGTCGCCCTTGCCGGTGACGACGTCGATGTCGCGGATCTCACGCGCGAACGCGGGGTGCAGGTCGCCCTGGACGTGGAGGCGCACGGCCGCTCCGCCGATCAGCCGCAGCCGCAGCCCCTCCGCCTCGGCGGCAGCGAGAAGGCGGCGCGCCTCGTCGACGACATCGGGCTCGATCGCCGACATTACGCGCGCACCGGCGGTGGGTGGGCCCGATCCCGCGTCATGCAGCGGCAGTGTATCCACGCGCCGATCGCCCTCAGCCCGTCACGAACTGGTGGCGAGCGGTCGCGCCGTCGAGGTTCACGAGACAGCCCGCGATGCGGCCGGTGTGGTAGTCGCTGCCGGGGTTGACGCAGAGCGTGCGGCCGATGCGCGTCGCGCCGGCCGACTCGTGGATGTGCCCGTGGAGCGCCGCGATCGGCTGGAAGCGCTCGATCGCCTCGCGCACGGCGGTCGAGCCGACCGGGATCATGTGCGGCTCCTTGCCGATCAGCACCATGTGGAAGTCGGCGTCGAGCTCGGCGGCCGTGTCGAGGCCGGAGTCGTAGGGTGGCACGTGCAGGTTGAAGATGCAGCGGGAGAGGTCGTCGACCTGCGAGGCCAGCGCCTCGATGCGGCGGAACAGCTCATCCTCGTCGAGCTCGCGCGGCGAGTCCCAGGGCGTGCGGTTGGAGTAGCCGAGCGAGAGCATCGTGTAGCCGTCGAACTCGACGATGCGCTCGTCGCAGGCCTCGACGTATTTGGCGGCCGCGAGTTGCTCCTCGAGGCTCGTCGGATCGTCGTTGCCCGGCATCACGAAGCAGGGCACGCCCGAGACGGCCAGGCGCTCGTCGGCCTGCTCGAGCCAGCGCGCGAACGTCTGCAGCATCACGCCCTCGAACCAGCGCTCGCGCTCCTCCTCCGGCAGGCCGGAGATCTGCGCGACCTCCGCGGCCGTCGTGCGGTACGGGTACATGCCGTTGCCCCGGATGCGCCGCTCGAGCGCCGCCAGCTCGTCCTCGCTCTCGGCTCGCTCGCTGCGGCCGAACATCTGGCCGCTGAAGACGCCCTGCGGGTCCTCGACCAGCGGGATGACCATCTTGCCGGTCACGTCCCCGCCCATCACGAGCACCTGCGCCTTGTAGTGCTTCGGTGCGTTGAGGAACTTGAGCCACAGCACCTCGGTGCCGTGGATGTCGCTCGCGTAATAGAGGCGGAGGGCGGCGCTGCCGCCGCCCTCCGCCTTGCGTCGCCGGAAGACCACGCCTACTCGGGCGGGATCTCGAGGTAATTGAGCGAGAGGTCGATGCCCTGCGATTTCCGCACGGCACGTGCGACGTAGTAGATGAGCCCGCCGGCGATCAGGCAGCACGCGATCAGCGAGAGCCCGCCG
>CAZYYP010000251.1:0-4904 GCA_964651695.1 uncultured Gaiellales bacterium
CCTGCCGCTGATCGCCTACAGCCGCAGCACCTACGGCATCGAGGCGCTGCTGCGCGCCCGCGGCATCGCGCCCCACGTCGTCTTCCGCAGCGACGAGAGCGGCGCGGTGCAGCGCATGGTCGCCGCCGGCATCGGATCGGCGCTCGTGCCGCGCCTGGCGGTCGACACCAGCATCGGCGGAGTCGTCGCCCTCGACGCCTCGCGGCGCGTGCCGGCACGCCAGATCGGCCTTGCCTGGCACCGCGATGCGACGCTCTCCGACGCCATGCTGGACTTCATCGCGGCCGTGCGCGAACGCTGCGACGCGCTCGCGCTGAGCCTCTGAAGCTGCCACCCTGTAGCGAGACGGCCGGCAGGTGAAGCGATCGGGAGGTGCGGTATGCGGGTGGGGATGCTGACAGGCGGGGGGGACTGCCCGGGGCTCAACGCCGTGATCCGCGCCGCCACGCGGCGGCTCGTGGACGGCGGCGCCGAAGCGGTCGGTGTGCTGCGCGGCTGGCGCGGGATGACCGAAGGGCTCTACCGGCCGCTCGATCTCGCGGCGGTCTCCGGCATCCTGCCGCGCGGCGGCACGATCCTGCACACGAGCCGGACCAATCCCTTCAGCGTGGAAGGCGGGATCGAGGCGGTGCGTACGGCGTTCGAGCAGCTCGACGGCCTGATCGCGATCGGCGGCGAGGACACGCTCGGGGTGGCGGGACGGCTGTGCGACGAGTACGGACTGCCGGTCATCGGCGTTCCGAAGACGATCGACAACGACATCGCCGGCACCGACCGGACGTTCGGATTCGACACGGCGGTCTCGATCGCAACGGAGGCGATCGACCGGCTGCACACGACGGCCGAGTCGCACGACCGCGTGATGGTCGTCGAGGTCATGGGCCGCCACGCGGGCTGGCTCGCCGTCACGAGCGGCATCGCGGGCGGCGCGGACGTCGTGCTCATCCCCGAGTTCCCGCTCACCGTCGAGCGCTGCGCCGAGCTGATCCGCGCGCGCCACGCGCGCGGCAAGGACTTCTCGATCGTGGTCGTGAGCGAGGGCTGGCCGCTCACGCACGAGGCGGGCGCCGGCGAGGTTACGACGACGAATGCCGAGCTCGACGCCTTCGGTCACGTGCGCCTGGGCGGCATCGGCCAGCAGCTCGGCGACGCGCTCGAGCAGATGACGGGCTTCGAGACGCGCGTGACGACGCTCGGTCACCTGCAGCGGGGAGGTACGCCGACGGCCTACGACCGCGTGCTCGCGACGCGCTACGGGCTGCTGGCGGGCGAGCTTGCGCTCGCGAAGCGCTTCGGGCTGATGACCGCCCTGCGCGGCGACGACGTCGTGGCGGTGCCGCTCGCGGAAGCGGCCGGCAAGGTGCGGACGGTGCCGCGCGAGTACTACGCGCTCGCCGAGGCGTTCTTCGGCTGACTCGCAGCGCCGAGCCCGGCCTGGAGCCTATGCCCGCGACTCGGTCACGGGCACCGGGCGCTGCGGGAGCGTGACCCGGAACGTCGTGCCGGTACCGGGCGCGCTCTCGACCGCGACGGCTCCAGCGTGCGCCTCGACGATCGCGGCCACGATCGCGAGGCCGAGGCCCGCCCCGCCGTGGTCGCGCGAGCGCGACGGATCGCCGCGGTAGAAGCGCTCGAAGACGTGCGCGGCCTCTTCGGCCGTCAGGCCCGGCCCGCCGTCGGTGACCTCGAGCACGGCCGCGTCGCCCTGCTGCCGCACGCGGACGACGGCCGGTGCGCCGGCGGGCGTGTGGGCGCGCACGTTGGCGAGGAGGTTGTCGATGACCTGGCGCAGGCGCTCGCCGTCGCCCGTGACGGTAACCGCCGCCGGCGCCTCGAGCGCGATGGGACGTCCCGGCTCCATCGCGTGCGCGGTGTCGACGGCCTCGCCGGCGAGCGCCGTCAGGTCGACCGGCTTCGCCTCCAGCGGCCGTCCCTGATCGAGGCGCGCGAGCAGCAGCAGGTCGCCGACGAGGAGGCCCATGCGGCGCGTCTCGCGCTGGATGCCCGTCATCGAGCGCTCCAGGTCGTCCGGATGGTCGCGCGCGCCGCGATCGAAGAGCTCGGCATACGCGCTGACGGCGGCGATCGGCGTCCGGAGCTCATGCGAGGCGTCCGAGATGAAGCGGCGCAAGCGCGCCTCCGAGGCCGAGCGCTCGGCGAATGCATCCTCGATCTGCCCGAGCATCGCATTCAGCGCACCGCCCAGCCGGCCGATCTCGGTCGTGCCACCGCCGGGCTCGACACGGCGCGTGAGGTCGCCTGCGCCGATGGCGGCGGCGGTCTCCTCGATGCGCCGCAGGGGCCTCAGGCTCGCTGCGATGAGCCAGAGCGCGAGCAGGAGCCCTGCGACGATCACTCCACCGGTGACGAGCAGCTCGATCCGCTTGAGCTGATTGAGCGTCGTGTCGGTCTCGTGGAGCGGTGCGCCGATGATCAGCGTGGTGTTCGGAAACGGCGTGGTGTACGCCAGCAGCCGGAAGCGCTCGCCGCCGCTGATCGCTCCGGCCGTCGCCCGTCGCGAGCCGCCGCTGCCCGGCGCGAAATGGCGCGGGATCCGCGGCCTCGGTGCGCTCTCGCCGTTGCGGGTGATCGAGCCGTGCTGCAGCACGGCGTCGCCGCGGCGGATCTCGATGTAGGTGCCCGGCTGGAACACGCCCAGCCCGGCCAGCCTCTCGAGGCCCCCCGGCCCGCGCGGGATCGACTGGGCGACGATCTCCGCGTTGCTGTCGAGCGAGGCGTCGACGCGCTTGAAGAGCTGTGAGCGCAGCGCGGTGTACGTCGCGACGTCGGCGATCAGGAGTCCCGCCGCGAGCAGCGCCGCCAGCACGAGCAACAGGCGCGCGCGCAGCGACATCCCCCGCAGCGCAGCCCCGACGCGCCCGCCTCCGGGGCAGGACACTAGCGATCCGGTTCGCGCAGCACGTAGCCGACCAGCCGAACCGTGTGGATCAGCGGCGGCCCGGCGCCGTCGAGCTTGCGGCGCAGGTAGCTCACGTAGGTCTCCACGACGTTGGCGTCGCCGCCGAAGTCGTAGTTCCAGACGTTGTCGAGGATCTGTCGCTTGCTGAGCACCCTGCGGGGATTCTGGAGCAGGAAGCGCAGGAGGCGGAACTCGGTCGGCGTGAGGTCGAGCGGGACGTCCCCGCGGCGCACCTGCCGCGTGTCGTCGTCGAGCTCGACGTCGGCGAAGCGCAGCACGTGGCCGTCGTCGCCCTGGGTCCGGCGCAGGACCGTCTGCACGCGCGCGACGAGCTCGGCGAGGCTGAAGGGCTTCGTCACGTAGTCGTCGCCGAGCGCGAGGCCGGCGATCTTGTCCTCGGTCGCGTCCCTGGCCGAGAGGAAGATCACGGGCACCGGCACCCGCCGGTCGCGCAGCCGCCGCGCGACGGCGAGGCCGTCGAGGTCGGGGAGCATGACGTCGAGGATGATCAGATCCGGCCGGAACTCGTCGATCGCGGTCACCGCCGCGCGGCCCGACGCGATCTCGCAGGTGTCGAAGCCCTCGTAGCGGAGCGCGGTGGCGACGGCGTCCGTGATCGACGCCTCGTCGTCGACGATGAGGACGCGCCGCACGTCGACTGCGCGTTCGGCCATCACCCGAGCATGCCACTTCGGTGGGCGCGCGAGCGCGGAGCGATGGTCGCGGTGCCCATGCCCACAGCCTCGCCGCGATGCCTGAGAGTGGGCTGTGAGAAAGCTGTGATCCGTCGTAGACCCCGCGGAGGTACCGTGGGGCAGCCATGCGAACGTCTCGCGAGCAATGAGCGCACCCGGCCCGGCCACCAGCGGCATCGCCGATCTCGACCGCACGCTCGGCGGCCTCTTCTGGGGCGACAACGTCGTCTGGGAGGTACGGCGCCAGGCGTCGGCGGATCCGTTCGTGCGCGCCCTGGTCGCCGTGGGCAACCAGGCCGATGCCTTTGCCCACGTGGCGTTCGACGGCACGGCCGCGCTCCCGGGGGTCGACGTCATCGACGCATCCGCCGAGGGCCCGAACGCCCGGCCGGGCGAGCTCCTCACCGCCGTCCGCGTCTACGCCGGGCAGGCTGAGCGCACGATTCTCGTCTTCGACCCCCTCGATGCGATGGCCGAGCGCTGGGGCGCCGAGATCGCGCGCCGCTTCTTCGTGCGCTGCTGCCCGATGCTGCTCGAGATCGGCGCGATCGCCTACTGGTCGATCGGCAGCGCCGACTCGCTCGCAGAGCTGCGGCGTGAGGTCGAGGAGGTCACGCAGTGCGTGCTCGTCGTCGACGATCATCGCGTCCGGATCGCCAAGGCCGACGGGCGCCCGCCGGGCGTCGAGGGCAGCGTCCTCACGCTCAGCCGCCTCGAGGACGGCGAGGTGCGGCTCACGGCAACGCCGGCGGCGGCACGGCTCGCCGGTGCCCTGCGCAGCCTGCGGGGGCGGCGCAATCTCAGTCAGAGCGACCTCGCCGAACTGGCCGGCGTCTCGCCGAGCGCCATCTCGCACGCCGAGCGCGGTCAGTCGGGGCTCTCGCTCGACACGCTGCTCGACCTCTCGGCGCGCCTCAACGTCACGCTCGACGAGCTCCTGAGTGGCGACGACGTGCGCGGCTACCAGCTTGCGCGCCGCCACGACCCGAGCGAGCGGACCGGCTCGACGCTGCTCCCGCTGCTCGATGAGCTCGGCGTCGGGCTGCGCGTCTTCCTCGCACGTCTCCCGCCGCGGGCATCCGGACAGCCCGACGAGCGCCACAAGGGCGTCGAAGCCGTGACGGTGGCGTCGGGTCTCGTGCAGATCGAGCTCGGCGACCGCCGCGCTGCACTGCGAGCGGGCGAGGCGCTCGTCGCCGAGGCGCGCTCCATCACGGCCTGGCGCAACGTCGGGGAGAGCGAGGCGATGCTCTTCTGGATCCTGCGCGACCCGCGCAGGGCCGACTCGG
>CAZYYP010000252.1:0-4893 GCA_964651695.1 uncultured Gaiellales bacterium
CCTCGGGCTTCATCGCCAACGAGGCGAGCCTGCGCGCGCTCGGGAGCCTGCTCGACGGCTGTGTGATCCTCTCGGACGAGCGCAATCACGCGTCGATGATCGACGGCATACGGGCCTCGCGCGCCGAGCGCCTGATCTTCCGCCACAACGATCTCGGCCACCTCCGCGACCTGCTCGAAGGACTCCCGCCCGAGCGGCCGCGCATCGTCGCGTTCGAGTCGATCTACTCCATGGACGGCGACATCGCCCCGCTCGCCGAGATCTGCGCGCTCGCCGCCGAGTACGGCGCGATCACCTACCTCGACGAGACGCATGCCGCAGGCGCCTACGGGCGCGAGGGCGCCGGCGTCGCACAGGCGCTCGGGGTCGCCGGCGCGGTCACGATCGTGCAGGGCAGTCTGGCCAAGGGGTACGGCGCACTCGGAGGCTTCATCGCGGGCCCGGCGAGTGTCATCGACACGGTTCGCAGCCACGCCGGCGGCTTCATCTTCACGACCTCGCTGCCGCCGGCGATCGCCGCCGCCGGCCTCGCCAGCGTCCGCCACCTGCGCACCTCCGACGGCGAGCGCATGGCGCTGATGCGCAGCGTGGCCGTGCTGCGCGAGGCATTCGCGCGTGCCGGCGTGGAGGCCATGCCGAGCGCGAGCCACATCGTCCCCGTGCTCGTGCCCGGCGCCGAGCGCTGCCGCGACGTCGCTCAGCGGCTGCTCGCCGAGCACTCGATCTACGCGCAGCCGATCAACTACCCGTCGGTCCCGCGCGGCGCCGAGCGGCTCCGCATCGCCCCCACGCCCGCTCACGCCCCCGCGCACGCCGAGGCGCTCGCGGACGCGCTCGCGGCGCTGCTTCCGTAGCGGGCGAGCCCGGCGATCTGGTACGAACCCCCGCAATGCGTGTGAGCCTCAACCATGTCGCGCTCTCGGCGCGGGATCTCGCGCGCTCGACGGTGTTCTACGAGCGCCTCTTCGGCTGCGAGCAACTGCCCGTCCCCGACGTCGGCTTCCCGACCGTCTGGCTGAGCCTCGGCGATCGCCAGTTGCACCTCTTCGAGCGCGACACCGCGGTGCCGCCGCTGCACCACTTCGCGGTGGCCGTCGACGACTTCGCGGAAGCCTGCCGGCGCGCCGAGGAGCTCGGCGCGTTCGAGGGCGCACCGTATGGCCGCGAGGCCTACCGCCTCCCCGACGGCAGCGTGCAGCTCTTCCTGCGCGACCCCGATGGCCACCTCGTCGAGATCGACGGCGTCCCGGGTACCGAGGAGCCGGGCGAGGGCGTCAGGATCGTGCCGCTCTCGTCCCTGCGCCCGCAGGAGGGCGACCGCTCGCGCGCCACGCTCTTCCAGACCGGCATCCCGTTCCGGAACGGCGCGGGCCCCGCGTGAACCCGGCCGCCTACGCCGTCGGCCTCGCGCGGCACGCCTCCGACGGGCGTCTGCTCGACGCGTGGTTCCCGCGCGTCAACGTCGATGAGCACCCCGAGTCCGGCGCCAAGATCCGTGCCGCCGCAGGCATCGAGAACGGCACCGCGGCGTTGACGGTCGCGGACGCCGAGCGCCTGCTCGAGACGATCCACGGCATCAACGCGGACACCATCCGCAGCCTGCTGCCGGCCGCCGCGGCAAGCCCGATCGTGCCGCGGACGCTGATCGTGACCGTCGTCGCCTCGCTCAACGACGCGCCGGTCGACGCAGGGGACGTCTACCTGCGCCTCCACCTGCTCTCGATGCGTCGCATCCGGCCGCACGGCGCCAACCTCGCCGGGATCTTCGCGCTGCTCGAGAACGTCGCGTGGACGAACCTGGGCCCGATCGCCCCCGACGAGCTCGGCGTCGCGCGGCTTGCGGCCTACGGGCGCGGCGAGCAGTTCACGGTGCACGGCGTGGACAAGTTCCCGCGCATGGTCGACTACGTCGTGCCGAGCGGCGTGCGCATCGCGGACGCCGACCGCGTGCGTCTCGGCGCCCACCTCGCCGAGGGCACCACGGTCATGCACGAGGGCTTCGTCAACTTCAACGCCGGAACGCTCGGCGCCTCGATGATCGAGGGCCGCATCTCGGCGGGTGTCGTCATCGGAGACGGCAGCGACGTGGGCGGCGGCGCGTCCATCATGGGCACGCTCTCGGGCGGCAACGACATGCTGATCACCGTCGGGGAGCGCTGCCTGCTGGGCGCCAACTCCGGGCTCGGGATCCCGCTCGGCGACGACTGCACGGTGGAGTCGGGGCTCTACCTGACCGCCGGCACCAAGGTGCGGCTTCCCGACGGAACGGTTGCGAGCGCGCGCCAGCTGTCGGGCATCAACGGCATGCTCTTCCGGCGGGACTCGCAGACGGGCGCAGTGCATGCGCTCCCGCGCGCCGGCGCCGGCTGGCGCGGCCTCAACGCCGCGCTCCATGCCAACTAAGGGTCCGCTCTAAACCGCAGCCTCGGCGAGGTCGCACCAGCGCTCGAAGACGCCGCGAGCGTGCCTCTGCATGAGCGGCGAGCCGGCACGGAACTCGGCCAGAAGCTGATCGCTCCCACCCGGGCCGAGCACGCGATCGGCGTACTCGGCGTACGCGGGGACGCTCGCCCACTCCTCCCCCATCGCCTCGGTGACCTCGACGTGGAACTGCACGGCGTAGGCGACGGGCCCGACGCGGTAGGCCTGGTGGGCATAGGCCGGCGACGATGCCAGCAGCACCGCGCCCTCGGGCAGGTCGAACGTGTCGCCGTGCCACTGCAGCGTGTCGATGCTGCGCGGCAGCGGCCCGAGCACCGGATCGCTCAGCCCTGCTGCGGTCAGCTCGACCGCCAGCACGCCGACCTCCGGCGCAGGCCCGGCGTAGACGCGCGCTCCGAGCGCTGCTGCCAGCAGCTGTGCGCCGAGGCACGATCCCCAGAATGGCCTGCCCGCCCGCACGTGACTCGCGATCGCGGCCTTCTCGCCTACCAGCCACGGGCACTCGGCCTCGTCGTTCGCGCTCATCGGCCCGCCCATCGCGACGATCGCATCCCAGGGGCCGGCCGGCAGCGGCTCGCCCTCGTCGAGCTCGACGCGCACGAGCTCGTGCGCGCGCTCGCACAGCACGTCCTCGAACACTCCCGGCGGCTCGCAGGCGATGTGCTGCAGCACGAGCACGCGCATCAGACGGCCGCCTTCGCGCCCGCGCCAAGCCTCGCGGCCTCGCGCTGCAGCACCTCCCAGGCGACGCGGACGTCGTCCTCGGTCGTCCAGCCGTTGCCGATCGCGAGCCGCAGGACGTGCCGGCCGTCCAAGCGCGTGTGCGAGAGGTAGATCTCGCCACCGGCGTTGACTGCCTCCATCAGCGCCTCGCTGCGTGCATCCTCGCCCTCCGGCCGGAAGCACACGACCGAGTACGGCCTCGGAGCGCACAGCTCCCAGCCCGGCTCTTCGCGCACCCAGCCCTCGAACTGCTCGGCGAGCCGCACGTGCTCGCGGATCGCCGCCTGCAGCCCGGCGCGTCCGTAGCAGCGCAGGACGGCCCACAACTTCAGCGCCCGAAAGCGCCGGCCCAGAGCCGGGCCGTACTCGTTGAGGTTCGTCACGCCCTCGGCGGCGGACGTCCGCAGGTACTCCGGCGTGAGCGCGAAGGCCGCGCGCAGATCGTCCGGGCGCGCCGTGAACAGGCAGGAGCAGTCGACCGGCGTGAAGAGCCACTTGTGGGGGTTGACGACGACCGAGTCGGCGCGCTCGAAGCCGGGCGTGCGCAATTCGGGGCAGACGCGGGCCGAGCCGCCGTAGGCGGCGTCGATGTGCAGCCACGCGCCGGCCGAGGCCGCAGCATCGGCGATCTCGGGCACGGGATCGACCGACGTCGTCGAGGTCGTGCCAACCGTCGCGACGACCGCGCACGCATCGCGCAGATCGAGCGCGTCCGTGCGCATGCGGTAGGCGTCGTCCACCGGCGCGTGCCGGATCTCGAGCCCGAGGATGCGGCAGGCGCGGTCGATCGACGAATGCGCGTGCTCGGAGGCGACGACGGTGCGCCGGTCGGGCAGCGCCGTGCGCGCGGCGCACAGCGCGGCGAGCGTCGAGATCGAGGCGGTGTCCTCGATGTGCCCGTGCCAGGCGGCCGGAAAGCCGAGCAGCTGACCGAGCCACGAGAGCGTGAGCTCCTCGAGCTCGGTGACGGCGGGCGACGTGCGCCAGAGCATGCCGTTGGCGTTCAGGGTGGCCGCGAGCAACTCCGCGAGGATGCCCGGCGCCGACGCCGTGATCGAGAAGTAGGCGAAGAAGCGCGGATGGTTCCAGTGCGTGATGCCGGGGAGCAACACCCGGTCGAGGTCGGCGAGCACGTCGGCGAACGGCTCGGCCTGCTCGGGCGGCGATGCCGGAAGCTGCGCGCGGATGTCGCCCGGCGCGACCGTCGACATCACGGGCCGCTCGCGAATGCCCTCGAGGTAGTCGGCCGCCCAGTCGATCGCGGCGTGGCCGTCGGCCCGGAACTGCTGCGAATCCGTCATGCGAAGGAGGCTAGCGTGCGCCCGTCCAACCTGGTCTCAGCAGAGCGTGCAGGCGCACGACGGGTCTGGCGGCGCGCCCTCGCTACCATCGAGCGGTGGAGTTCCGCCGCATCTCGAACCTGCCGCCGTACGTCTTCAAGCTGATCGACGAGCTCAAGGTCGACGCCCGGCGCCGCGGCGTCGACATCATCGACCTCGGCTTCGGCAACCCCGACATCCCCTCGCCCGAGATCGCCGTCGAGAAGCTCGCCGAGGCCGCCCGGCTGCCGCGCAACCACCGCTACTCGCTCTCGCGCGGCATCCCGCGCATGCGCGAGGCGGTTGCGGCGCTCTACGAGCGCCGCTTCGGCGTCACGCTCGACCCCGAGACCGAGATCACGAACGCGATCGGCTCGAAGGAGGGGTTCACGCACCTGATGTGGACGCT
>CAZYYP010000253.1:0-4883 GCA_964651695.1 uncultured Gaiellales bacterium
CCGCCGACCGGCCGTAGGCGCGGGCCGGCGTCGCGACATCGAGCGGCTCGTAGGAGCGCGAGTCGGCGAGATCCTTGGCGCGCAGCAGCCGGCGGGCGGGGGCGAGGAACGTCACGGTGCGCGCACCTCCCTGGCCGCGCGCAGGCGCCCCACCGCCTCGCGGTGGTCGACGATCGGCTCGGGATAGCCCTGCGGGGGCTGCTCGAGCTTCCACGGCTCGTGCACCGCGGCACCCTCGATGCCGGCCAGCTCGGGCACGTAGCGCCGCACGTACGCGCCGTCGGGATCGAACCGCTTGGCCTGGGTGATCGGGTTGAACACGCGGTTGGGTCTCGTGTCGACGCCGGTGCCGGCGACCCACTGCCAGTTGCCGGTGTTGTTCGCGACATCGCCGTCGACCAGCAGGCCGAAGAAGTGCGCCGCCCCCTCGCGCCAGTCGACGTAGAGATCCTTGGTCAGGAACGAGGCCGTGAGCAGACGGGCGCGATTGTGCATGAAGCCCTCCCGCGCGAGCTGGCGCATGCCCGCGTCGATGATCGGAACACCCGTGCGGCCCTCCTTCCACGCCGCGAGGGCCGGCGCGTCGCGACGCCAGCGATCGCCGCGCGGGCGGAAATCCTCGTGCGAGGTCTCGGGACGCGACGCGAGCAGCTGCGCGTAGAAGTCGCGCCAGCAGAGCTGCCGGAGGAACGGCTCCGAGCCGTCGCGCTCACGCGCGCGCTCGCTCACGGCGAGCGGCGAGAGGCACCCGAAGTGCAGGTACGGGCTGATCCGCGACGTCCCGTCGGCGGCGAGATCGTCGTGCAAGTCGTCGTAACGCCCGACCCCGCCGCCGAGCCACCGTCTGATCAGCTTCCGTGCCGTGGACTCGCCCCCGACGGGCAGATCGGGCGACACGTCGCCGCGGGCGAGGTCGGCGAGCGCCGGCAGGCGCCCGGGCTCGAGATCATCCGGCACGACGAGCGCCCGCGGCGTCGGCGCGATCGCGCGCCGCGGCGCGGCCTGCCAGCTCCGCCAGTAGGGCGTGAAGACGCGATAGCAATCGCCGCCCTCCGGAGCGATGTCGCCGGGCGGCACCACCGTGACGCCGGGCAGGACCCGGAGCTCGAGACCTGCGCCGGCGCAGGCCGCAGCCAGCCGGCGCTCCCGTGCCTGCGCGTACGCGCTCACGTCCTCGCTGACGAAGATCGCCCGGGCACCTGACTGCTGCGCGACGCGCATCGCCTCGTCCACGACGTCGCCCTCGCGCAGGCAGAGCCGGCCCCCGCGCTCGGCGAGCAGGCCGGCGAGGTCGCGCAGGGCGTCGAGCAGGAACTGCACGCGGTTGGGCGCCCCGAATCGCTTCAGAACCGCGCGGTCGAAGACGAACAACGGCACGATCGCGTCCGCGTCCGCGACGGCCGCGGCGAGCGCCGGGTGATCGTGCACGCGGAGGTCGCGCGTGAAGAGGACGACGGCGGTGCGCACGGCTAGCGCTCCGCCTCGCCGCAGGTCACGACGGGCTCGACCGACGACGGCAGGCCCAGGAACGTCCGGTAGCGATCGGCCTCGGAGGTCACCTGCGTGACGAGCGCGCGGGCAGGTGCGGCGAACGGCTGCAGGTCGATCGAGAGCGACCTCGGCGTGGCCGAGCGCGACCAGGTGCCGACGATCCGGCCGCCGGTGACGATCATCGGGCGGAACACGCCGTTGGCACCGGGCACGACCCTGTCCGCATGCCCGGGATCGAGAATCGCATCGCGGTCGCCGTAGCCCAGCAGGAACTCGTCGAACCCTGCGAGCAGGTACGTCCGCCGCCGCTCGGCGCCCGTGGGGGCGCGACCCGCCTGTTCGGCGCCGGCCCAGTGCTCGCCGCCGGCCGTGGTGTCGCAGACGAGCCCGCCGGCTGCCGCGAGGCCCGCGCGCGCATCGGAGACCGTGATGCCGGCCCAGCGCGCCAGATCGTGCGCCGTCACCGGCCCGCGACTCGCGGCGAACCGCCCTGCGAGCACCGCCAGAGACCCGTCGCGGGAGAGCTCGCGCGAATCCTCGCGGGGGGCCCAGTCGTCGAGCAGGGCGAAGGTCTGCTGTCTGGCCTCCGTCGGCCCGATGCAGATCAGCCCGTCCCGGGCCAGCCGCCAGAGAATGTGGTAGCCGTGGCCGCCGGTCGTCGCGATCCCGTTGCCCTCCAGCAGCTGCATCATCTCGGGCCGGCTCAGCCGCCGGTCGCCCGCGAGCGCGGTCGAGACAACGTCCGCGGCGCGCGAGATGTCGGCCCGCGCGAGCCCGATCTGCTCCCGCCGGCGCTCCGCGGCCACGGCGAGCCGCGGGCCGACGAGCGCGAGCAGCCACCGCACGTCCTCGGGCGGGGCGAAGTGAATCGTGCCGCGCATCAGCCAGGTGCGCACGATCTGCCGTTCCGCGATCGCGCGCTCGACGCGTACCCGCGTCCCGGCCCGCGTGCGCGAGCCGACCGCCCAGAGCGCCTGGTGGTAGTCCTGCGCCTGGACCGCTCCGAGCCAGCGGACGACATCGGCGGGATGCTCGCAGCGGGCACCCGCGATGCGCTGGCTCGCGAGGCGCCGAAGCCCGATCTCGGCGACTGCCATTCCGGCAGGATGACGGAACGGGCAGAGCAGCCGATGAGTTCGCGCGGGCAATTCCGTCGTACGCACACATGACTTCGCGTGAATCGGGAAGGCCGTTAGCATGAGCGCCGTGCAGGATTCGACGACCAGGCCGCCACCCGCCGGCGAACTCGCGGAGGGGTTCGAGGCGCACCGCCGCGAGCTGACGGCGTACTGCTACCGCATGCTCGCGTCGCCGTTCGAGGCCGAGGACGCGGTGCAGGACACGTTCATCCGCGCGTGGCGCAGCTACGACCGCTTCGAGGGCCGAGCCGCGCTTCGCTCGTGGCTCTACCGGATCGCGACCAACGTCTGCCTCGACATGCTGAGCGGCCGCGAGCGGCGCGCGCGGCCGATGGATCTCGGGCCCGCCCAGGCGCCGGTACTCGCGAATCTCAGGACCCTGCCCGAGACGACGTGGATCCAGCCGATCCCCGACGGCCTCGTCGCACCCGAGGGCGACCCGGCGGAGGTGGCGGTCGCGCGCGAGTCGATCCGCCTCGCGTTCGTGGCTGCGCTCCAGCATCTGCCTCCGCTGCAGCGCGCCGTGCTGATCCTTCGCGAGGTGCTGCGCTGGAAGGCGTCCGAGGTCGCCGAGTTGCTCGAGACGAGCGTGCCGTCGGTCAACAGCGCGCTGCAGCGAGCGCGCGCGACGCTCGCGGCCGGCGACCTGAGCGCGAGCGACCCCGCCCCGCGACTCGACGGTGCCGATCGCGAGCTCCTCGCCCGCTACGTCGCGGCCTTCGAGGCCTACGACATCGATGCGCTCACCGACGTCATCCGCGCCGACGCCACGCAGTCGATGCCGCCCATCGACCTCTGGCTGAGCGGCCGCGACGACATCTTCGCCTGGTGGTTCGGCCCCGGCATCGGATGCGCCGGGTCGCGCGTCATCCCGGCGCCGGCCGCGAACGGATCGCCGGCCTTCGGGCAGTACAAGCCGAGCGAGAGCGGGAGCGGCTTCGACCCGTGGGCGCTGCAGGTGCTCGCGCTGTCAGACGGCCGGATCGTCGAGCTGACGTTCTTCCTCGACACCGAGACGCTCTTTCCGCTCTTCGGGCTGCCGCCCCGTCTCGACGCCTAGGACGAACGAGAGACCGCAGAACGCGAGCAACTCGGCCAGCTCGCTCGACACGCCGCGCACGCGCAGCTTCCGTCCCTGCCGCCGCGCAGCGAGCCGGCGGCGCGCGAGCGCCTCGACGGCCCGCGCGTCGGGCGCCAGGGCGCCCGCGTCGTAGACGATCTCGCTCGGCCGTTGCTCGGTCATCTACGCATCAGACGGCGCCGAGCGGGGAAACTCATCGGCGTGCCGCGGGCAGCGGGAATGCCGGGCGCGACCGATGAGTTCTCCGAAGCGTGCCGGTCCATGACACGAAACCGGCCATCCGGGGGAGGAACCGCCGTATGACGCTCGACGCCAAGACACGCTGGTACGCGCTGATCGTGCTCTGCCTCGGCACGCTGATGATCGTGCTCGACTCGACGATCGTGAACGTCGCGCTGCCGTCGATCCGCACCGACCTCGGCTTCTCCGAGACCTCGCTCGCCTGGGTCGTCAACGCCTACCTGCTGACCTTCGGCGGCTTCCTCCTGCTGGGAGGGCGCCTCGGCGACCTCTACGGACACCGGCGGCTGTTCCTCGGCGGCATCGCGCTGTTCACGGTCGCCTCGCTGGCCTGCGGCCTCTCGGGCTCGCAGGAGTCGCTGATCGCGGCCCGTGCGGTTCAGGGCCTGGGCGGTGCGGTCGCCTCCGCCGTCTCGCTCTCGCTGACGATGAACCTCTTCACCGAGCCCGCCGAGCGCGCCAAGGCGATGGGCATCTTCGGTTTCGTGGCCTCGGGCGGCGGGTCGATCGGCGTGCTGCTCGGCGGCGTGCTCACCGACGTGCTCGACTGGCACTGGATCTTCCTCGTCAACATCCCGATCGGCTTCGTCGTCGTCGCGCTCTCGCTCAAGCTCCTCCCCGGCGGTCGCGGGCAGGACACGGGCGCGAAGCTCGACATCGCGGGGGCGGTCACCGTCACGGCCGCGCTCATGCTCGCGGTCTACGCGATCGTGAACGGCAACCAGGAGGGCTGGCTCTCGGCCCGCACGCTCGGGATGCTCGCCGCCGCCGCGCTGCTGCTCGGGCTCTTCCTGGGCATCGAGTCACGCGTCGGCTCCCCGTTGATGCCGCTGGGGCTGATCCGCAAGCGCAACGTCGCCATCGCGAATACGGTCGCCGTGCTGTGGGCCGCGGCGATGTTCGCCTGGTTCTTCCTCTCGGCGCTCTACCTG
>CAZYYP010000254.1:0-4879 GCA_964651695.1 uncultured Gaiellales bacterium
TCCCGCTCGGCGCGCGCATCATCTCGGTCTGCGACGCCTTCGACGCGATGGTCTCGGATCGGCCCTATCGCGGCGGGCGCAGCACCGCGGATGCGCTCGAGGAGCTGCGCGCGTTCTCGGGCACGCAGTTCGACCCGGCGGTCGTCGAGGCCTTCGAGCAGGCCGTGCGCGACTACCGCTCGCCCACGCACGCCGCCTGAGCCGAACGGCCCGAAAACAGGAAAGCGGCGCGACCGGGGCAGGCTTCCGGTCGCGCCGCGTTCTGAACAGCACTGTCGCCGGGCGACCGTCAAGAGCGCGGCAAGACGCGAGCCCTGGGTGTCAAGATGGTGCGCGTGCCGGAACTGCGCGACATCGACCTCGCCCTCGCCTCGTACCCCGAGAGCGAGTGGGCCGAGCTGGCGGGCCCGCCGCTGCTCGCGCGCCTGCGCGACGCCGTCGGGCTCGACGAGGACGAGTTGCGCGGCGCGGTGCGGCGATCGCTGCTGCTCGCGGCCGCGGCCGGCGATCCGACCGATGCGCTGGAGACGAGCGACGCGCGTGCCGTGACCGCGCTGGCCGACGAGCTCGGGAGCGGCGACCGGCGCCGTGCGCTGGCCGACGCCATCCGCGGCGATCTGGCGCGCGCGACCGGCTCGCACCTGCCGCGCGCCGCCACCGTGCTGCGGGTGCTTGCAGCGCCGCAGGACGACGATCCGCAGCTCGCGTGGCGCCTGTTCTGCTCGGCCCTGCTGGCCGCCGCGGCGCTCGAGGAGTGACCGTGAATCCACCGCGGCCCGCGCGGGGGCCAGGGCGGCTGCTTGCCCTCGCGATCGCGTGCCAGGCGTCGATCTCGATCGTCCAGTGGGGTCTCGGCGTGATCGCGCCCGACCTCCAGGCGCGTTACGGCCTCAGCGCCGCGAGCCTCGGGGCGCTCATCAACGCCACGGCGCTCGGCAACGCGGTGGCGCTGATCGCCGCGGGCGTCATCGTCGACCGCTCCGGCCCGCGCAAACCGCTCCTGTACGCGGGCTCGGCGTGCGGGGGGTTGCTGGTGGTGGGCGCGCTGCTCTCGAACCCCGTCGGGCTCGGTGTCGCGCTGTTCGCGAGCGGCGTCGCGGGCGCGCTCGTGGCCGTCGGCGCGACCGTCTCGGTGTTCCACGGCTTCCCGCCCGAGCGGCGTGGATTCGCGCTCGGCATGCGGCAGATGTCGGTCGCCCTCGGCGGCCTGCTGGCGGCATTGCTCCTGCCGATCGCCGTGCACGTCGGCGGCGTGCGCCTCGCGCTCGGCCTGAGCGGCGTGCTGACGGCCGTGACGGCGGTCGTCTTCGCGCTCGACACGCCCCACGGCCCGCTCGTCGCCACCTCGGCGGCGCGCCGCATCGTCGCTCCGTTCGCCGTGCTGCGGGCGCCCGGTATGGGACGGCTACTGGTCGTCGCGCTCTGCTACGTCGTCGCGCTCGACGCCGTGCTCACATTCGCGGTGCCCGCGTTGCGTCACGGCGGCGCGAGCCGCAGCGCAGGAAGCTTGCTCTTCGCGTTCATCAGCCTCAGCGCCATGGCTGCCAGAATCGCCTGGGGACGCATGGCGGACGCAGGCGGCGGGCGGCGCCGGGTTGCGACGCTGCGCGATGTCGGCATCCTCGCATTCGTCGCGGCGATCGCGACCTGGCTCCTGTGGCCCGGCGGCATCATCGTGCGCATGGTCGCGCTCGTCGTCCTGAGCCTCGGCGCTCTCGGCTTCAACGGCGTGCTCTACCTGATCGCCGGCGAGATCGCCGGCGCAGCGCGTGCGGGCCAGGCCGTCGCGCTGATGTCGACGATGCTCTTCGGCGGGGGTGCGCTCGCCGCGGTGCCCCTCGGGGTGCTCGTGGATGCCGAGGGGTATCGCAGCCTCTGGATCGCGGCGGCCCTCGCCGCGGGCCTCGGCGTGCTCGCGACGATCGGGCTCGAACCGCGTCCGCACGGCCACCCGCTGCCCGAATAGACCGGCCCGCCTATGCTGCCTGGCGTGGCTGCGCCGTTTCGGGTCGGACAGGAGCTCGAGCTCACCGTCGACTCGCTCGCAGCGGGTGGGCGTGGCGTCGCGCGCCACGAGGGCGTCGTGGTCTTCGTCGACCGCGCGCTGCCGGGCGATCGCGTCATGGCCCGCATCCAGAAGGTCAAGCGGCGTCACGGCGAGGCGATCGCATTCGAGCGGCTCTCCGGCGGGCCCGATCGCATCGAGGCGCCGTGCCCGCACTTCGGCGTGTGCGGCGGCTGTCGCTGGCAGGACCTGCGCTACGAGCGCCAGCTCGAGCACAAGCAGCAGCAGGTGCTCGACGCGCTCCAGCGCATCGCGCTGCTGCCCGAACCGCCGCTCGAGCCGATCGTCCCGGCCGTGCAGCAGTACGCCTACCGCAACAAGCTCGAATACGCCTGGACGAGCACCGACGACGGCCCGGCGCTCGGCTTCCACCGCGCGGGCCGCTGGGAGGACATCGTCCCGGTTCAGGTCTGCCTGCTCACCGGCGAGCGCGGCAACGCCGTGCGCGACACGTTCGTGACCTGGGCGCGGCAGCAGAACCTCCGGGCCTACGATCAGCGCGCGAACACCGGGTACCTCCGGCACCTCGTCGTGCGCGAGGGCGTGCGCACGGGCGAGCTTCTGTGCATCCTCGTGACCGTCGCGGGCGACGTGCCGGGCGTCGAGGAGCTGCAGGCGCTGCTCGCCGAGCACGCCCCGGGCGTCGTCGGACTCCTGCACGCCGTCAACGACGGCGTCGCCGAGGTCGCGAGCGGCATCCCGACCCGCCCGCTCTTCGGCAGGACCTGGTTCGAGGAGGAGATCAGCGGTTTGCGCCTGCGCGTCTCGGCCGGCTCCTTCCTGCAGACCAACACGGAGATGGCCGACGTGCTCTACCACGACGCGATCGAGCAGGCCGGCCTGACCGGCGGTGAGACCGTCTGGGATCTCTACTGCGGCACCGGCTCGATCGGACTCGCGCTCGCGGGCGCAGCCCGCCGGGTCATCGGCGTCGAGATCGTCGAGGAAGCGGTCGAGCGAGCACGCGAGAACGCCCTCGCCAACGGAGTCGGGAACGTGCAGTTCGTGTGCGCCGATGCCGGCAAGGCACCGCGCGACCTGATCGCCGAGGGGCTGCCGGCGCCCGACGTCGTGGTGCTCGATCCGCCGCGCGCGGGCATGACGCCCAAGGCCGCGCGCCGCGTCGCCGAGCTGGGCGCCAAGCGCATCGTCTATGTCTCCTGCAACCCGACGACGCTCGCGGGCAACGCCCCGATCCTCGCCGAGGGCGGCTACGAGCTCGTGCGGCTGCGTCCGTTCGACCTCTTCCCGCACACCCCGCACGTCGAGTGCGTCGCGCGCTTCGAGCGCACTGCCTGACCTGGCAGCCGTCTAGTACGGGGGGAGCGCGGCGTACCACTCGCCGAGCGCGCGGAACGCGGCCCAGAAGCGGCGCTTGGCCGCGGCGTCGTCGAGCGATGGCTCGAGGGACGGCGTCACCAGGGCCTCGATCGTCGGAGTCAGGCGCTGGATCACGCCGACTTCGGGCGAGAGCGGCTGGGCCAGGGCCAGGTCGAGGCCGTTGACCACCTCGAGCGTGTCCTCGCCCATCACCACGACGATCTTCGGCTGCACGATGTGCAATTCGCGCAGCAGCCACATCGGGTAGACGCGCTCGGCGAGCTCGCTCTCGTCGCGGCCGTGATCGCCGCCCAGCTTGACGACGTTCGTGCCGTAGACGAGCAGCGGGTCGATGCTCAGCCGCTGCACCGACTTCAGCACCGCCTGACCGACGCGCCCGTAGAACGCGACACCCTCGGTCAGCTCCGCCGAGGTCGGATCGTGCTTGAGCAGGAAGATGTCGCCGAGCGGATGCCCCGATCCGAGCACGGGCTGGCGCGTGGGCGCATCGCCACGGCGGGCGATCTCATCGCCAAGTGCGTTCACCTCGCTGATCGCACGCGCGAGGTAACGCTCGTAGAGCTCGTCCGCGGGCACCGCGTCGGAGTTCGACCGGTCGCGGCCGATCCCTGCGGTCCCCGGGCGCGCGGCCGTCACTTCACGCGCTGGCGGCGGCGCTTGGCGATCTGCAGGCGCACCATGCTGCGCGGGCGCCGCACGATCTCGGCATCGTCGACGGCGCGCAGGAACGACACGGGGTCGTGGAACGGCGCGAGCTTCAGTGCGCCCGTCCCGATGCCCTCCGGCACGTGCGCGTCCGAGCCCGCGCCGCGGCGCAGCGCGTGTCCGGTCGCGAAGCGCTCCGCGCTGCGGTTGTCGCGTTCGAGCCAGAGCCGCGCGTTGGCAGTCTCGAGCACGTCGATCGAGCCGGCGTGCTCGTTCAGCAGTGCCTCGGAGGGCGTCGTGTGGAAGCGGTCGAACGGGTGCGGCACATAGACCACGCCGCCCTGGCCGCGGATGCGCTCGATCGTCTCGGCGAACGTGAGGCCGCGGGGGATCTCGTCGTGCAGGAAGAGCCCGATGATCTCGCCGTCGGCAGCGGTCTTGATCTCGGATCCGACGACGACGTGCAGCGGCAGGCCGCGCTCGATCGCACGCGCCCGTGCCTCGACGCCGCCCGCGATGGTGTTGTGATCGGTCACCGCGAGCGCGCCGAGGCCGGCGGCCAGCGCCGAGTCGAGCAGCTCGTCGATCGGCGTCGTGCAGTCCCACGAGTGCAGGCTGTGCAGATGCAGGTCGGCCAGGACGCTGCCGTCAGCCGCGCTCAACGAGCTACCGGTTCTCGGTCACGACCGGCTTCGGCGCTGCGGGCACCGGAGTCCCCGGGCGGGCGTTCACGCGGATGAACTCCTCGACCTGCTCGCGCGCGAACTCGTCGGGGTGCTGGACCGGGGGCGACTTCATGAGGTAGGCGGACGGGAACTCGAGCGCGCC
>CAZYYP010000255.1:0-2207 GCA_964651695.1 uncultured Gaiellales bacterium
GGCGGATCGTGGTAGAGAGCGCGCGCGATGCAGACGCGCTGGGCCTGCCCGCCGGAGAGGCGCATCCCGCTGTCGCCGACCTTCGTGTCGTAGGAGAGCGCCATGCTCTCGATGAACCCGGCGGCGTCCGCGATCTCGGCGGCGCGCTGTACGAGGGCCATGTCGGGCTCGTCCTCTCCCAGCGCGATGTTCCTGGCGATCGTCTCGTCGAACAGATACGGCGCCTGCAGCACGACGCCGATGCGGCGACGCAACTGCCTCCAGTCGAGCTCGCGCATGTCGACCTCGTCGTACAGCACGAGGCCGTCGCTCGGCACCACGAGGCCGGCGAGGCAGCGCACGAGCGTCGACTTGCCCGATCCGGAGCGCCCGACGAGCCCGAGCGTCGATCCGGGCTCGAGCATCAGCGTGACGTCGTCGAGGATCCGCCGGTCGGGCGCATCGGGATAGGTCAGCGCGACTTGGCGCAGCGAGATGCGGCCCGACAGCCCGTGCACGTCGCGCAGCGGCGTGCCGTTCCGGACCTGCTCGGGCTCGGCCTCGAGCACGTCCTGGAGCCGCTGGAGCAGTACCGACCCTTGCTGCATCTGATCCCACAGGCCGAGCAGCGACCCGATCGGGGCGTTGGCCAGTACGACGAGCGAGTTGACGGCCACGAACTGGCCGATCGTCAGCGTGCCACGGGCGACGAGCAGGGCGCCGACCCAGAGAAACAGAGTGAAGAGCAGGAACCCGGCGACCTGAACCGTCGCGTCGTAGAACATCAGCACCCAGTCGCTGCGGAAGACGCGGTCGGCGAGCGAGGCGAACTCACGCTGGATCCCGCGTCGCAGACCTTCCTCGGCCCCGGCGCTCTTGGCCGCCTCGATGCCCTTGATCGCGTCGAGCTGCTTGGCGGCGTGTCGCGAGTACGCCTCCTCGAGGCTGTCGAACGTCGGCCGCAGGCGCGCCGAGGAGTACCGCATCAGAACCGCGTAGACGGGCGTCGTCGCCGCGAACACCAGCGCGATCACCGGTGAGAACGAGATCATGATGAAGAGCGACACGACCAGCTGGACGACGGCCGACAACCCGCCCACGATCGCCTGGACGAACAGGGCGCGCACCTGGCGCAGGCCGTTGAGGCGGCGCTCGATGTCGGCCGTGCGGCGAGCCTCGAAGTACTTGAGCGGGAGCTGGAGAAGGCGCCCGGAGACGAAGTCGAGCGCCTCTCCGTCGAGATTCACCGCCGCGCGGGCGAGCATGCGCCGCTGCACCAAGTTGACCCCGAGGCCGGCGAACTGGAGGATCACGATGAGGAGGACCCACAGCGACGCGCGACTTCCGTGGCGCGCGGCCGCCGCGTTGACGACGCGCTCGGTCAGTACCGGCCCGACGAGCAGGAACCCCGTGGCAACGAGAGACATCGCCGTGGCGAGCGCGAGCTTGGATCGCAGCGGCCGCACCAGCGGGCGCACCCATGCCAGATCGAGATGCTCGACGGGAGCGTCGTCGAACTTCGGTGTCGGCCGGAACGTCGCACACCACCCGGTCCACTTCGCCTCGACCTCGGCGCGGGTGAAACGCCTGAGGCCGCGAGCCGGGTCGGCGATCCGCAGGCGATCGCCCTCGACCGCGTACAGCACAACCCAGTGGTTGCCGTCCCAGTGGATGATGGCCGGGAGCTGCAGGTCGTCGAGCCGGTCCTTGGAGGCCTTGAACGCGTGCCCCTCGAGGCCCGCCTCCTCGGCGGCGCGCATGATCCCACGCAGGCTCGTGCCCTCCTGGCCCGTGCCGGCGACGTGCCGGATGAACGGCAACGAGACCTTGCGGCCGAACGCGCGGCAGATCATCGCCAGCGCCGCCACGCCGCAGTCGGCGAAATCGATCTGGCGTACGAACGGGAAGCGGCGCGGCGCGACCCACGGTTCGGGCGCGGGCGTCTCTCCCGAGACGTCCACGCCGGCTGCCATCCGCTCGTCCGGCGACGGAGGCGGCGTCGGAGGGCGCTGGCTGACCCCCGAGGCCACGTCACCGCCGCCGAAGTCGAGCGGCCGCACGGCGATACGGCTGAGGTGGAGCCGAGAGCGGTCGCCGAGCTTCGAGGCGAACGCCGGATCGAGTGCGCCGAGCTCGCCGAGCACGGCCGCGTCGAGCTCGAGCAGCCGGCAGTCGCTCACCGCCGTCACGGTCGTCAGGCGCACGCCGCCCTCGAGCGCGCCGACCTC
>CAZYYP010000255.1:2307-4847 GCA_964651695.1 uncultured Gaiellales bacterium
GCGACGGCGACGCCGCGGTCGAGCCGCAACACGCGCACGGCGCTCGAGGCGGCGCGCAGGGTGACGCCCGGCGGATTCTCCTCGACGAGCGCGCGCTCGCCGCTCAGCTGCCCGGGACCGAGCACGCCGAGCGAGACCTCGGTGCGATCGGCGCCTTCGGCGATCACGCGCACCTCGCCCTCGACGACGATCACGAACGCGCTGTCCTCGGGCGTCGACACCGTCTCGCCGAAGCGGTAGGTCCGCTCCTCGAAGCCGGCCAGGATGAGGTTGCGCACCTCGGTCGGCAGGTGGGCCATGAAGGGCAGCGCACGCACCACCGCGGTGGCCGATCCCCAGGCGCTCAGGTCAGGTTCGCTCATGCCAGCGCACCCTCCCGGCGCGGAGTCTCGTCACGATTTCCGTCAACAGCTCCTCGCGCGCGCGCGCGCCACTCGACTCATCTGCCATGTCTGGTGGCACGCGCTCGCGAACGCGTGCCACGACATCCGCGGAGTCGTCGCTCCACGGCCCGACGACGTCCCCGACCACGGCGCCGGTCAGCACCCGCGCGAGCTCGGGCGGCGCGTCCGCCAGCACGGTGCTGCGGGTTGCCAGTGGCACGCCCGCGGCCTCGGCGACCTGGGCGGGATCGCTCCCCTCGACGAGCTGCCGCGCCGCCTCGGCGGCTGCGCCGGGCGACGCGAGTGCGAGCTCGTCGAGCTCGAACCGGCACCACTCGAGCTCCTTCTCGCGCAGCCGGCGCGTGAGCTCGCGCGTGCCCACTACATCGGCCTCCCACTCGCGGTGAGCTTCGTCGAGCGCCGCGATCACAGCGAGCCGCTGGGCGCGCTCCAATCCCGATTCCGGGCGTTCGCCCCCCGCGACGGTGCGGGCCTCCTCGAACACGAGCCGCTGCACGGACGGGCGCTCGAGTGCGAGCGGCTCGACGCCCTCCGCGCGGGTGGTTGCGGCCGAGAGCATGCGATCCGCAAGCCAGAAGCCCAGCTCCCGCAGGACGCCGGTGCAGATCAGCTCGGCCGGCAGCGCCGCTGCGACCTGGCCTGTTGCGACCGCCTGCGGCGTCCCGCCGGAGGCGCGGGCGAGCGAGCGCGCCGCGACCGCCTTGACCGCGGCGAGCGTCAGCCCGCGCGCGCCCATCCAGGCCCGCAGGTCCTCGGCACTCAGGAGCCCGCGCTCGAGCCGGAACTCGCGGACGGCTCCGGTGACCTCCGCATCGGCCGGTGGTTGTACGGCGACCAGCCCGAGGCCTTCGGACAGCTCACGTTCGAGCTGCTGCCAGCGACCCGAAACGACACCGGCAGCCAGCAGATCCCTGCCCGTGAGCTCCTGCCCGTCGACCACGAGGACGTCGGCGGCGAGCAGATCATCTACGCCGCTGCGGTCGTGGACCGCCGGCGCGCCGGCGTTCACGGGGACTCCGGGTGCCACCCGTCGGTCCCGCGGACGATCCGGATGGTGGCGCCACCGTCGATCGAGATGATCAGCTCGCCGGCCTCGGGGTCGAGTTCCAGGCGCAGCGCGAGTCGCGTTCCGGGGCTTCCGGTTTCCACGACGATCTCGGCGGCGGGCGCCACCGCTTCCACGGCGGCCGCGGGGTCTCCCGGCGCCAGGCCCGTGAACTCCTCGTAGGCGTCGGGCTCGGTGGATTCGGGGGCGATCTCCGCGGGGGTGAGCTCATCCGAGGCGACCTCCGCTGAGGCGATTTCGTCGGGCGGCGGGGCCGTGAACTCCTCGAAGGCGCCGGGCTCGGGGGCCGGGGCCGCCCCCGCAGGAGTGACCTCGTCGGAGGCGCGCTCCTCGGATGCGGTCTCGTCAAGTGGTGGGGCGGCGAACGCCTCGTAGGGCACCGGAGCGACTTCCGCGGGGGCGAACTCCTCCGAGGCGACCTCGACGGCAGCGATCTCGTCGGGTGGCGGGGCGGTGAACTCTTCGTAAGCCTCAGGCCCGCCGACCTCGGGGCCTGCTCCTTCGGAGGCGACCTCGACGGGAGCGATCTCGTCGGGTGGCGGGGCGGTGAACTCCTCGTAGACGTCGGGCTCGGTGGCGTCCGACACGATCTGCACGGGAGCGAACTCCGCCGACGCGACCGCTTCCGAGGCGACCTCCGCGGGGACGATCTCCTCCGGCGGCGGGGCCGCGAACTCTTCGTAGGCGTCGGGCTCGCTGACCTCGGGAGCGACCTCCTCGGGGACCGGGTCTTCCGGCGCGGCGCGCTCGGGGGCCGCGTCGACGGGTACTGCCTCCCCGGGCATGGCGTCTCCCGGGACGGCCTCGTCAGGCACGGTGGCCTCCGGGACGGTGACCTCGAAGACAGTCGCCCCGATCTTCAACTGGTCGCCCGTTCGCAGACCGCGGGCCTCCTCGAGGCGCTCGCCGTTGAGGAACGTCCCGTTCCTCGAGTGCTCATCCTCGACGTCGAAGGCGCCGTCGCCGACATGCCTGATCCGCGCGTGTCGGCGCGAGATGCTGTGGTCGGGCGCGAGCGCTCCGTCGAGCGTGGTCATCCGGCCGATCACGACCTCGTCTTCGACGAGGAG
>CAZYYP010000256.1:0-4829 GCA_964651695.1 uncultured Gaiellales bacterium
GTCGCGCAAAGACGCAATCCGCGCCTACGAACTCGTCTACACCGCACTCGGCGCGTGACGACGGCAGCGCCGCAGACGATGGAGTGGCTTGTCGAGATCACGGTGGAGCTCCCGCCCGATCTGGCCGAGGAGCGCCGCGCCGAGCTCCTCCGTGCGGAGTTCGAGCGCGGAACGGCGCTCGCGCGCGCCGGTGTGCTGCGCGCGATCTGGCGCGCACCCGGGCGCCGCGCCAACTTCGGCATCTGGTCGGCGCCCGATGCGACGGCGCTGCACGACGCGCTCGTGAGCCTGCCGCTGTGGCCCTATCTGGTCGTCAACGTGACTCCGCTCGCCACACACCCGCTCACCGCGACCTGCGCGGGCCTGTCTGCCGCGCCCGCGCAGTAGCCGCCGATCAGTCGGGCGCCGGTACGGCGCCGTCGGCCCAGCTCGCCGATGAGACCGAGCCGTCCCACCGCAGGAGGCCGTCCTTCGAGAACGGGCGCTCGACGACGGGGGCCACGAGGGCGTGGTCGTCGACCAGGCTGACACCGAGACCGGGCGCTTCCGGGATCTCGCAGTACCCGCCGTTGCGCACGACCGCCGTGTCGAATGCGGCCGACGACGACGTCATGTCCTCGTCGAGCGGCAGGTACTCCATCGTCACGAGGTTCTGGATCGTGGTGCAGAGGTGCAGGGTCGGCGCGGTGAGGCCCGGGCCGAGGAAGTTGTGGGGCGAGACGCCGCAGTGGCGCGCCTCTGCGATCGCCGCGATCTTCCGGCAGGCCGAGAGCCCGCCGGCGAGACCGACATCGGGGCGGACGACGATCGGCACGTTGTGAGACAGCAACTCGCTGAACTCCCAGATCGATCCGAGCCGCTCGCCCATGGCGACCGGGGCGGCGATCCGCCTCCCGATCTCCGCCTGGGTCTCGATCGAGTCGATCTGGATCGGGTCCTCGATGAAGAGGGGGTGGAACTGCGCCAGGGCAGCGCAGACGACGATCGCCCTGGCCGGATCGAGCTTTCGGTGGAGCTCGAAGATCAGGTCCACCTCGTCCCCGCCGGCCTCGCGCGCGGCCGCGGCCATCGCGGTGACCGAGGCGACGAGCTTCGCCGTCGAGAACTCCTCGTAGTCGTGCACGAGCGGATCGAACTTGACGGCCGTGAAGCCCTCCTCGACGGCCCAGTTGACCGAGGACACGATCTCGTCGGGCGTGCCGCCACCCACGAGCACGTGGAGCCGGACGCGATCCCGCGTGCGACCGCCGAGCAGTTCCCAGACCGGGAGCTCGACCGCCTTCCCCTTGATGTCCCAGAGCGCGAGATCGATCGCCGAGACGGCAGCCGAGAGCAGGTTGCCGCGGAACGGGCGCGCCCGGTAGGCAAGGTGCCAGAGGTGCTCGATGCGGAACGGGTCGGCGCCGATCAGCAGCGGCGTCATCTCCTGCAGAACCCCGGCGACGCCCTTCGGGTAGCCCCAGCTCGCGGACTGGCCGAGGCCGGTGATCCCGGTATCGGTCGTGAGGCGCACGAACGTGTGCTCACCGGTCAGCTCGCAGCCGACTCCGAGCACTTCAACCGACGCGATCCTCATGGGGCCTCCGATCTCGTCACGTGCAGCGGACGTTACCGGCCCGCACGCTCCCGCGTGAGGTGTCACGCCCGCGACTGCCTCGTTGAAACGTTACAACGAATTTCTCCCATGGTCTTGACGGAGTGAGGTCCGCCCGCTAATGTCGCAGCCGCGGCTCGTTGAAACGTTACAACGACCGCTCTGGAAGGGGAGCTCAGCGCCCACCGACACCAGGGCTGCCGATGCAGGCGCCCCGGCCCCGACGCGGTAACAAAAGGAGATTCGATGATGAAACCCCCTGGCCCGCGCCTTGCAGGCCACGGAGCGCACGTGGCGGGTCCCGTGCGCGGTAGGAAGGCGACGACGGCAGCCGCTATCGGCGCTGCGCTCGTCATGGTCGCGCTGGCCTGTTCCACCGCCGGAGCCGCGCCGGCCAAGAAGGACGACCTCAAGGGCACGCTCACGATGAACGTCTTCACGTTCACGACGCCTGTCATGCAACCGGTCATCGCGGCGTTCAAGAAGCTTCATCCCAACGTGAAGATCTCGGCGGCGAACGTCGTCAACACGCCCAGCAGCTACGTCCCGCTGCTGCAGACCGAGCGCCTCGCGGGCAACGAGCCGATGATCAACGAGACCTACGACGTGCTCACCCCGACGCTCGAGGTCGACGGCCTGCTCGGCGACCTCACCCCGGGCCTCAAGAAGGGCAAGCCGTACCCGCAGAACTACTGGCTGAAGTCCTTCATGGCGTCGTACATCCCGCCCAAGGGCGCGCCCTTCGGCGTCGGGCACGTGTTCGCGCTCGCGAACGAGGCCGACGCGACGGTCATCATGTACAACAAGGACGCGTTCACGAAGGCCGGCGTGCCGTTCCCGCACAACGGCTGGACGTGGGAGGAGATGCTCGCCGACGCGGCCAAGCTCAAGGTCGGCTCGGGCGCGTCGCAGTCGCAGTACGGCATCTGCCTCCGGCCCGACTGGCAGGCCGAGTACAACCCCGTGCTGAAGGCCTTCGGCGTGACTGCCTTCACGGAGACGAAGGCCACGCTCGCGACGCCGCAGGCGCTCAAGGCGTGGAAGCTCATGATCGACCCGCTGAACAAGGGGCTCGCGATCCCGGAGGCCCAGCAGCAGGCGAAGAACGGCTCGTCCGGCTGTGAGCCGTTCTTCACCTCGGGCGAGGCGGCCATGTCGATCGAGGTGCGCGGCAACCTGCCGGGCCTCATGACGGACATCGGCTCCAAGTTCCAGTACGACGTCGCGCCCATGCCGTCGATCAAGGGGCCGAACGGCAAGCGCGTGATCCCGACCGGCGGCGGCAGCCTCGGCTGGGGCCTTGCCCCGAACGCGGTCGACAACCCGCTCGCCCTGGCCTTCCTGAAGTACCTCTTCTCCAAGCCCGGCCAGGAAGTCGCCGAGGCGACCTTCGGCGTCGTACCCGCCGTCGCGTCCCTCAACGGCCCGGACGCCCTCTGGCGCACGCAGCCGGGTGGCCCGGCCAACAGCCAGGCCTACGTGATCGCCGCCAAGACGGCCACGATCGCCCCGCAGACCCCGGGCACGGTGTTCACGCTCTCGAACACCGACATCCCGAATGCGGTCACGGCCGCCACGACCGGCCACCAGAGCTACGCCAAGGCGTTCGGCAACCTGCAGAAGCAGATGGACGCCGCGTACAAGCTGAACGGCTAGCGCGCCACACCGCTCGCTGGCGACATGGGAACGGCCGGCTCGAACCTGAGCCGGCCGTTCCCATCGTTCCGTTCGCGGGGCCATCATTGCCCCGCGGGCGGGAGTCGTTCAAGGTGACGCCCAACGATGTCTGACCCTCTCTCCGCATCCATCGACGCCGCGGTCGTCCCGGTCGCGCGGTCGCGCTCGGGCCGCCGCGATGGCCGCGCGGCCGCGTTGCTGATCGCCCCGAACCTGATCCTGTTCTCGGTCTTCATCGTCGTCCCGGTCGTCGGCGGCCTGCTGCTCAGCTTCACGACCTGGAACATCACGAACGGATGGCCCAAGTGGGTCGGGCTCGACAACTACCGGCGGATGCACGACGACCCGCTCGTCTGGGAGTCGGTCAAGACGACCGTCAAGTTCATCTTGATGGGCGTCGTGCCGACCGTCTTCCTCGCGCTCGGGCTCGCCATGCTGATCAACTTCAAGTTCCGCTTCATCGGGGCGGTGCGGTCGCTGTACCTCGTGCCCGCCGCCATGTCGTTCGCCGCGTCCGCGGTCGTGTGGCGCTACCTCTACCTCAACGGCCCGGGCTTCGGGGTCATCAACTACGTAATCTCCAAGTTCGGCGTCACGCCGCCGGACTGGCTCGCGAGCACCGACTGGTCGCTGCTGGCGCTCGACATCATCACGATCTGGCTCACCCTCCCGATCGCGACCGTGCTCTATCTCGCCGCGCTGCAGCGCATCCCGGACTCGACCATCGAGGCCGCGACGCTCGATGGCGCCGGCCCGCTCCAGCGGGCGCGTCACATCATCTGGCCGGGCGTGAGCTACATGACGCCGCTCGTCGCGATCATCGCGCTGCTCTCGTTCACCAACGGGTCGTTCGACCTCGTGAACATCCTCACGAAGGGCGGCCCGCTGTATGCGACCCAGACGCTCATCTACTACATCTACGTCAACGGCTTCGGCTACGGGCTGTTCGGCTACGCCGCGGCGCTCTCGGTGCTCCAGATCCTGCTGATCGGCGGAATCCTGTTCTCCCTGCGCCTGGTGGGGAGGCTGGTGAACCGATGATGCTCCCCCGCGGACTGCGCCGCGCGTTGCGGATCTTCTTCGCGACGGGGATCGGGCTGATGATGGCGGCGCCGCTCTTCTACATCGTCGCCGGCTCGCTGATGTCGAACGAGCAGCTCTCGATCCAGCCGCCCCAGGTGATCCCGGACTCGTTGCACTTCGGCAACTACTCGGATGCGTTCTCCGGACTCACGCAGGTGATTCAGCTGCGGAGCTTCATGAATTCGATCATCTTCACCGTCGGCGTGGTGGGCCTGCAGTGGATGCTGTGCGTCAGCGGCGGCCTGGTCGTGGCGAAGATGCGCTTCCGGTCGCGCAATCTGATCACGGCGCTCTTCGCGATCTCGCTCTTCATCCCGGTGATCACGACGCTGATCCCGACCTTCATCGTCGTCTACGAGTTCGGGCTGATCAACAGCTACCCCGGGCTGATCCTGCCGATCGCCGCGCAGACCGGCTTCGGCACGCTGCTCTTCCGCCAGTACATCTCGCAGATGCCCGAGGAGCTCTTCGACGC
>CAZYYP010000257.1:0-4801 GCA_964651695.1 uncultured Gaiellales bacterium
TCTTGGCAACGGTCGCCAACACTGCCTCCTTGAAATCGTGAAACGGACGCGATCGTCGCGTCCTTCAGGTGCCGTACGAGTCGAGCAATTCCTGCACGCGAGCCTCGTGGAACTCCGTCTCCAGCTCGTCCGCGACGCCCTGGACAACGCCGTCCGGGGTGCCCTCGCGCTCCTCCCAGTCGCTCTGCCGCCAGCCCTCCAGGTAGGCGTCGGAGTCCGTAGCACCGAGGCGCATCGCGGCCTCGTCGATCGCGATCATGAACCGGGCGTCGAGCGCGGCCTTGGCCGTGTGCTCACCGTCTCGCGCGGTGACGAGCGAGGGCAGGTCGCGCCAGTAGGTCACGCGGAACTCGGCCACGGCGGAACTCTACGTCCTGCGCGCGGGCCGCGAGCGCCCAGCCGATCAGGCCAGGCGCTGCTCGAGCAGCGCCTGGACGCGCGGCCAGTCGTCGTCGGTGACGGAGAACATGGCGACGTCGCGCAGACCCGGGCCGTCGGCCCGCAGCGAGTGCTTGCGGAGAATGCCCTCGAATGTCGCCCCGACGCCTGCGATGGCCCGCCGGGAGCGCTCGTTGCGCGCATCGGTCTTGATCTGGACGCGGGTCGCGCCGAGGACGTCGAACGCGTTCTGGAGCAGCAGCAGCTTCGCGCTCGGATTCACGTGCGTGCCGTGCCACGGGCCGCCGTACCAGGTGTGCCCGATCTCGATGCGCCCGTCGGCGGGTGCGATGTCGAGGTAGCTCGTGGAGCCGGCGACGACGCCGGCGCACAGCACCGCGAACGGCAGGCGCGTGCCCGCCGCCGATTCCGCGAGCGCCTGGCCGAGCCAGGTGTCGAGCGTGGAGGCGCCGGCAGTCGGGCCGGCGAGCGGAAAGGCGCCGGGGTCGGCCGCGATCGCCGCCGCGAGACCGTCGCGGTGCCGCTCCGCCAGCGGCTCGAGCTGCACGTCGCCGCGGGCGAGGACGGTGGCAGGGCCGGGTCGCTGCACATGCGGAGCCTACGCGCCGGGGGTGCTACAACGGGGCGGTGGCGGGAGGCGACATCCTCGGCGTGCTGGCGATCGAGCGGGCGATCGTGCAGGCGCCCGTCGGCGGATGCGCGACGCCCGCGCTCGTCGCGGCCGTCGGCGAGGCCGGGGGGCTCGGAACCCTGGCCTGCACGTGGACGCCGCCCGAGCTGCTCGCGCCGCTCCTCGCGCGCGTGCGCACGCTGACCGCCAAGCCCTTCGCGGCGAATCTCGTGCTCTGGTTCGAGGTCGACGACCAGCTCGAGGCGCTGCTCGCGCTCGCCGTCCCGGTGGTGACGTTCTCGTGGGGCCGGCCCGGGCGCGACCGCATCGCCCGCTGCCACGCCGCGGGCGCCCGCGTCGCGGTGCAGGTCGGCACGGCCGCAGGTGCCCGCGCGGCGCGGGAGGATGGCGCGGACGCCCTGATCGCCCAGGGCGTCGAGGCCGGCGGGCACGTGCAGTCGACCACGCCGCTCGGCGACCTCCTCGCCGACGTGCTCGAGGCGGCCGGCGGCACGCCGGTCGTGGCCGCGGGCGGTCTCGCAACGCACGCCGACGTGGCGCGCGTCCGCGCGCGCGGCGCCGCCGGCGCCATGCTCGGCACGCGCTTCCTCGCGACGGCCGAGAGCGGGGCGCACGACGTCTACAAGGCTGCGCTCGTCGCGGCCGGCGCCGGGTCGACCGCGCTCACGGTCTGCTTCGACGGCGAATGGCCGCACGCGTCCCACCGCGTGCTGCGCAACGTCACGCTCGAGCGCTGGGAGGACGCAGGCTGCCCCGCGCCCGGGCGCCGTCCGGGCGAGGGCGACCCGCCCGCGACGCGCGGGGGTGTCCCGATCGCGCGCTATGACGACAGGGAACCGCTCGCGGGCGACGAGGGAGCGATCGAGGAGATGTGCCTCTACGCGGGCGAGGGCTGCGACGCGATCGAGGACGTGCCGGCGGTGGCGGCCCTGCTCGACCGGCTCGATCCGCGCTGAGGGCCGTCACGTTGCGAGGACGCGGGCGAGCATGCCGACCAGCGCCTGCCCGCTCGTATGCGCCGCGTCGTCGAACTCGGGGTCGTAACAGAGCAGGTCGAGTCCGGCGCAGGCGGGGTGGCGCACGAGCGGCTCGGCGAGCTCGGCGAGCTCGCCGAGCGAGAGCCCGCCAGCCTGCTGGACCGGCGTCGCGGGCATCGCCTCTCGCGAGAGCACGTCCACGTCGATCGAGACCCAGAACCGCCCGGCCGCGGCGCTCAGCTGCCGTGCGATGCGCTCGCCCGTCTCGCGGAGTCCCGCAGAGCGCACCGCGGCGCAATCGAGCGACGTGCCGATGCCGAGGTCGCCCGGCATCGCCGATCCCTCGCCGAGCGCCTCGTCGCTGTCGCGGTGGGCGAGCAGCGCGATGTGCGCGGGGTCGATCAGCGGCACGGTGCCTGCGAGACCCGTGAGCGCGGGGTCGCCGAGGCCGGCGCACACGGCGACCGGCATGTCGGCGGCCTCGCCCGTCGGCGATGTGCGCGGGTCGTAGGTGTCGAGGTGACCGTCGATGTAGGCGAGCCCGACGGGGCCACGGCCTGCGCTCCTCAGCGCCGCCGCGACACCGGGCACGAGCGAGCAGCACCCGCCCATCACCACCGTGAAGGCCCCCTCCCGCAACAGCGGGGCGAGCCCGTCGCGCACGCCCTCGCAGGTCGAGACGACCGTCGGGTAGCCGACGATGCCGCTCGCGGCATCGCGCTCCTCGCCGGTGATGCGCACCGGGAGGTCGCCCGCGTCGCGGGCGCCGAGCGCCTCTGCGATGCCGAGCGCGCGCCAGACCCCGGGCGAGAGCTCCGTCCCGCCGGGCCTGCCGAGGCTGTCGATCGGGACACCGACGACGACGATCTCGCGGCGGATCACGCAGCAAGCCTACGCCTCGGCGAGCGCCGTCCTCCGGGCGAAGCGGTGGGCGGGCCGGTGCCCGGCGAAGAGCAGTGCGGCCACGGTCAGGCAGAGCGCGGCGATGACGCCGAAGGGCACCCGATCGTCGATCGTGCCGTGCGCCGCGCTCGCCGCCAGCGGGCCGATCACCGCGGCCACGCCCCAGCTCAGGTTGACGAGGCCGATCACTGCGCCCCGCCCGGCGCCGGCCGACTCCGCGCCGCTGCCCGCGAGCAGGTAGCTGAAGGTGTTGAGCCCGGCGCGCCCGGCGGCGGATGCGAGCAGGAAGGCCGCGATGGCCGAGGTCGAGCGGTCGGCGACCGGGACGAGCCAGGCGGCACCGAGCAGGGCGCAGCCGAAGGCCGTGAGCGCGACGTGGCTGCGCTCCTCGCCCAGCCGGCCGGCCAGCGGGGCGACGAAGATCCAGACCAGCGCGCCGGCCGAGAAGAGCACGCCGATGCCGCTCGGGGAGAGGCCGTTCTCACTCAGGCGCAGCGATCCGAGCAGATTCCCCATGCCGCCGACGAAGCCGAGCAGCACGGTGGCCAGCATCGCGTAGACGACCATCCGGTTGCGATGCGCGCCGCCGCGGGTCGCCCGCTGCTCGGCCGGAGCGGCCCGTTCGACGGGCTCCTGCGCGCGCTGCAGGGCGAAGAACACCGTGACCGGGAGTGCGAGCGCCCCGCCTGCCGCGAACGGCGCCCAGGTGCCGACGCGATCGGCGAGCAGCCCGGCGAGCACCGGACCCACGAGCAGACCGGCGCCACCCGCCGCGATCGCACGCCCGGTCGCCCCGGCCGGTCGCCCGGGGGCGCCGGCGATCATCACGCCGGCCGTCCAGATGATGCCGTTGGCGATCCCGATCAGCGTGCGCCCGGCGAGCAGGGCGGGCAGGCTGCCTGCGAGCGCGAGCACGACCGATCCGAGGATCACGAATCCGCCGGCGCAGGCGACGAGCGGCCGCGCGCCGATGCGATCGGCGAGGCGGCCGAGCGGCAGGGTCACGACGACCATCGCGAACGTCGTCGTCGAGAGCAGCAGCGCCGTCTCGATCGACGACAGCCCGTGCTGCCGCGTGAGCGTCGGCAGCAGCGGGACCACGGCGACGTCCGCCACGACGGAGACGAAGATCATCGCGTAGAGCGAGAGCAGGCCGGAGGCAACGCGGTCGGTCTTCACGCCCCTCACACTGGTCGACGATCGTCCATGCGTCCAACTAGAGTTTGCAGGCGTGGTGATGAAAAAGCCTCATCGATTGCTCGGCATCGAGGTGCGCCATCTCGCCGCGCTCGATGCCGTCGTGGCGACCGGATCGTTCGCCCGTGCCGCACAGCAGCTCGGCTATACGCAGTCCGCGGTGAGCCTCCAGATCGCCGCCCTCGAGCGCGCTGCCGGTGTGCGGCTCCTCGAGCGCCCGGGCGGGCGGCGGCCCGTGGTCACCACGGATGCCGGCGAGCGGATGCTGCGGCATGCCGTCCGCCTCACCGCACAGCTGCAGGCGGCGGAGGCCGACCTGGCCGCGCTCGCCGACGGCACCGCGGGCACGCTGCGCGTCGGCACGTTCCAGAGCATGTCGATCCGCGTCGTGCCCGACGCCGTGAGCCGCCTCATGCTGCTGCGGCCGGGCCTCGAGGTGCGCCTGCAGGAGGCGCCGTACGAGGACGAGCTGCTCGCGCTGGTCGAACGCGGGCGCCTCGACTGCACGTTCGCGCTCGTGCCGCCGGAAGGCCCGTTCGAGCACATCGAGCTGCTGCGCGACCCCTACGTCCTGCTGACGAAGGCGGGGACGCCGCTGGCGCAGCGCGAGACCGCTCCGACACTCGCCGAGATCGGGCGCCTGCCGCTGATCGCCTACAGCCGCAGCACCTACGGCATCGAGGCGCTGCTGCGC
>CAZYYP010000258.1:0-4687 GCA_964651695.1 uncultured Gaiellales bacterium
CGCTCAAGGGCTCGCACTTCGTGCAGCTCGCCTGCCAGCGCAAGATCCCGCTCGTCTTCCTGCAGAACATCACCGGCTTCATGGTCGGCAAGGCCTACGAGCACGGCGGCATCGCCAAGGACGGCGCCAAGCTCGTGATGGCCGTCGCCTGCGCCCAGGTGCCGAAGCTGACGGTCGTGATCGGCGGCTCCTACGGCGCCGGCAACTACGGCATGTGCGGGCGGGCATTCGGCCCGCGGCTGCTGTTCATGTGGCCGAACGCGCGCATCTCCGTGATGGGCGCCCGGCAGGCCGCCGAGACGCTGCTGACGGTGCGGCTCGACGCGCTGCGCGCACGCGGCGAGGACATGGACGAGGCGGCCCGCGGTGCATTCGTGCAGCCCATCCTGGAGCGCTACGAGCACGAGAGCGCTGCCAGCTACTCGACCGCGCGCCTGTGGGACGACGGCATCATCGACCCGCGCGACACGCGGCGCGTGCTCGCGCTCGGCCTCGCCGCCGCGGCGCGCGCGCCGATCCCCGAGCCGCGCTTCGGCGTCTTCCGGATGTGAGCACGCTCACCGTCGAGCGCGAGCACGCCGTCGCCCGTATCTGGCTCGACCGGCCGGAGCGCCGCAACGCGTTCAACGCCGAGCTGATCGCAGCGCTCACGCAGACGTTCGGGTCGCTGGCCGCGGACGACGCGCTGCGCGCGGTCGTGCTCGCGGGCCGTGGCAAGGCGTTCTGCGCGGGCGGCGATCTCGACTGGATGCGCGCGTCCGGCCAGCTGCCGTACGACCGCAACCTCGCCGACGCGGAGCTCGCCGCGGCCATGTTCGCGGCCGTGGACAGCTGTCCGGTGCCGGTGATCGCACGGGTGCACGGGGCCGCCGTCGGCGGCGGCACCGGCCTCGCCTGCTGCTGTGACGTCGTGCTCGCCCGCGCGGATGCGCTCTTCGGCTTCACGGAGGTTCGGCTCGGGCTCGTTCCGGCGACCATCGGCCCGTTCGCGCTCGCGCGCATCGGCCGCTCACAGGCCCGGGCGCTTTTCGCGACCGGCGAGACCTTCGGCGCCGAGCGTGCGCGCGCGATCGGGCTCGTGCACGAGGTGCACGCCGACGACGCGGCGCTCGACGCCGCGGTCGATCGGGCGCTCGCGGCGGTGCTGCGGGGCGGCCCGCAGGCGCAGCGCGCCGCCAAGGCGCTGCTCGCGGAATTGCGCGACGGCGATCCGGCGCCGCAGTCGAAGCGCGCGGCCGAGGCCATCGCAGCGCGCCGCGCCTCGGCCGAGGGGCGCGAGGGCATCGCCGCGTTCCTCGAGCGCCGGGAGCCGCGCTGGTGAGTCCGCCGTTCGGGTGCGTCGCCGTGGCCTGCCGCGGCGAGATCGCGCTGCGCATCATCCGTGCGTGCCGCGAGCTCGGCGTCGCGAGCCTGGCGCTGGTCGCGGCCGACGAGCGTGGCGGAATCGCCGAGCGCGAGGCCGACGCCGTCGCCGAGGTGCCGTCCTACCTCGACGCCGCGACGCTCGCGGTCACGGCCGCGGCGGGCGGCGCCGATGCGCTCCATCCCGGCTACGGATTCCTCTCGGAGTCGGCTGCGCTGGCGGAGGCCTGTCAGGCGGCCGGCCTCGTGTTCGTCGGCCCTTCTCCGGGCGCGCTCGCGACGCTCGGCCGCAAGGACGCGGCGCGCGAGCTTGCGCAGCGCGCCGGCGTGCCGGTCGTGCCCGGTGGAGCCGACGCGGACGAGGTCGGCTACCCGCTGCTCGTCAAGGCGCGCGCCGGGGGCGGTGGGCGCGGCATGCGCGTGGTGCGCGACCCCGGCGCCCTCGCCGAGGCGATCGAGGCGGCCGCGCGCGAGGCGGAAGCGGCGTTCGGCGACGGCGGGCTCGTCTACGAGCGCTACGTCGACGGCGCCCGCCACGTCGAGGTGCAGATCCTGCGCGACGCCCACGGCACCGGGATCCACCTCGGCGAACGCGACTGCTCCGCGCAGCGCCGGCATCAGAAGGTCGTCGAGGAGGCGCCCGCGCCCGGCGTCGGCCGGGAGCTCCGCGGCGAGCTCGGTGCCGCCGCCCTGCGGCTCGCCGACGCGGTCGGCTACGTCGGTGCCGGCACGGCCGAGTTCCTGCTCGCACCCGACGGCAGCTGGTACTTCCTCGAGATGAACGCCCGCATCCAGGTCGAGCACCCCGTCACGGAGCTCGTGACGAGCATCGACATCGTCCGCCGCCAGCTCGAGATCGCCGCCGGCCTGCCACTCGCACTCGAGCAGGGAGACGTCCTGCTGCGCGGCCACGCGATCGAGGCGCGGATCTACGCCGAGGATCCGGACCACGGCTTCCTGCCGACGTCCGGCACGGTGCTCGCCGTGCGCTGGCCGCGCGGCCCCGGGATCCGCGTCGACGCGGGCGTCGACGGCGGGGACACGGTGGGCACGCGCTACGACGGCCTGCTCGCCAAGCTGTGCGTGCACGGCGAGACCCGCGCGCGAGCGCTCGCGCGGCTGCGCGCCGCCCTCGACGACGTCGTCGTGCTCGGCCTGATCACGAACCTGCCGCTCCTCCGCCGCATCGCCGCCGATCCGGAGTTCGAGCGAGGCGCGATCGACACCGGCTGGCTCGAGCGCACCTGGCAGCCGCAGGATGGCGACGAGGCGCCCGCCGCGGCGCTCACCGCCGCCGACGCCTATGCCGGAGGCGAGCACGGCGAGAGCCCCTGGCAGGGACGATGGCGCAGCGGGGTGCGCGCCTCGGCTCCTGCGCTTCCCGTCGCGCGCGCCGCCGACGGCGCCCTGCACGTCTGGCTCGACGGACGCGACGTGCGCGTCGAGCGCGCGGCCCTCGACGAGCCCGAGCAGCACGCACGCAGGGCGGCCGGCGGCGCCGCCGGGGTGGCCCGCATCAGCGCGCCGATGCCGGGCGCCGTGCTGCGTCTCGGCGTGGCGGAGGGCGACGAGGTCGAGGAGCGCGCCGTCCTCCTCGTCCTCGAGGCGATGAAGATGGAGCATCCGGTCTGGGCGCCGTTCGCGGGCCGCATCGTCCACGTCGCCTGCCGGCAGGGCCAGCAGGTGGCAGCCGGCGATCTCCTCGTGGAACTCGCAGCCGACGCGGAGTAGGGGTCCCGGCCGTGCCCGCGACCGGAGCTTGAGCCCGGCCCGCCGGTCGCCGGGCTCAGATCCCGGCGGCGAACGAGCCGTCGGCGATGATCGCGACGTGTTTGCCACGGGCGTCGACCGCCTCGACGCGCATCTCGGGCGAGCCGATCATGACGTCGAGGTGCACCACGGAGCGGTTCGGCGGGGGCGACCCGGGTGCGCGGCAGTCGCCGAAGCCGAGCCCGAAGGCGATGTGGGCCGCGGCGTTCTCGTCGAGCAGCGTCGTGAAGTAGGGCCGCCCGGCCGCGCCCACGCGCGAGGAGCTGTCGACGAGCGCGAGCTCTCCCAGCCGCGATGCGCCGCGGTCGCGACCGAGGTAGCCGGCGAGGAACTCGCGATCGCCCTCGTCGGCGGCCTCGACGCGCACCAGGCGCCCGCGCCGGAACTCGCCCGCGATGCCCTCGATCACGCGGCCTGCCAGCGCCAGCGGACGCGTGCAGCGGAAATGCCCCGAGGTCGCCGACTGATCCGGGCTCGTGAAGACCTCTTCCGTCGGGATGTTCGGCGTGATGCGGTGACCGCGCACGTCGTTGATCCCTCCCCGCCAGCTCGTGCCCTCGGGCAGCGCGAGCCGCAGATCGGTTCCGGGCGCGACCAGGTGCAGCTCGCGCAGATCGAGCTCCGTCAGGCGCGCGGCGCGCTGCGCGAGCCCCTCAGCGTGCCGCCGCCAGCCGTCGGGCGGATCGCCGGGGCCGAGCCGGGCGAAGCTCAGCAGGTCATTCCCGAGCGCTGCGATGGCGGCCTCGGGCGCGAGCTCCGGGTAGACCTGCGCGGCCCAGGCCGGGGTCGGCCAGGCCACGACCGCGAAGCGCGCGTCCGCGCGGCCGACGGCCCGGCGGTACGGCGGCAGGCCGGCGCGATCGGTGACGCGGCGCACGGCGCGCGCCGCGGGCACGTCGGCCAGCACCTGGGGATCCTCGCTGCCGGCGATCCAGACGATGCCCGCGCCTTCGCGGAGGAGCTCGCGCATCCGGGCGTCCTCCCAGGCGGGACGCCAGTCGAGCGTGTCCTCGGACGCGCCCAGGGCGCGCGCACGCGTGATGCGCGGATCCGTCTCGAGGACATCGACGTAGCGCGCGCCGGCGCGGTAGCCGGCCTCGGTGAGCGCGATCGCAAACCGCCGCTGGATCGGCTCGGGGTGCAGGGCGAGGACGTCGCCCGCGCCGATCAGGAGCCCGTCACGCACGATCGCATCGGCGTAACGGGCAAGCGAGCCGTCTTCCACGGCCTCCATCGTAGTTGTCCCGGTATCGTGCAACGAGTGGACCTCGACCTCTCCGACGAGCATCGCCTGTTCCGTGACACGGTTCGGGGTTTCGCAGAGGGTGTCATCGCCCCGGTGGCGGAGGAGCTCGACGCCCACGGGCGGTTTCCGCTCGGCGAGCTGGGTCAGGCCGCGCAGCTCGGCCTCCTGGGCGTGCCGGTGCCCGAGGCCGACGGCGGCGCGGGCGGCGACACGCTGGCCTACGCCATCTGCATCGAGGAGCTGGCGCGCATCGACTCCTCGTTCGCGATCACCGTCGCGGCGCACACCTCGCTCGGCACGATGCCGATC
>CAZYYP010000259.1:0-4623 GCA_964651695.1 uncultured Gaiellales bacterium
CGACCGGCGTGAACGCGCGGAAGAACGGCACGAACGCGGGATCCTCGTGCACGAGGGCGCGGTAGGTCGCGAAGGAGCGCGCCGAGAGGCCCTCCAGCAGCTCGCGTGAGCCTGCCGGCGGGACGTTGCCGATGGCCTCGGGAAAGGCCGAGAGCAGTGTCGCCGCGACCGCCGCCTCGAGGTTGCGGTGCGCCAGACCCGGCAGGCTGTACTTGTCGGAGACGGTCTCGCCCTGCTCGGTCACCTTCAGGCGGCCGGGCGGGTGACCCGGCGGCTGCGCGAGGATCGCAGCGTGCGTCGGGCCCCCGCCGCGCCCGGCGCTGCCGCCGCGGCCGTGGAAGATCGTGAGCTCGACGTCCTGCTCGGCGGCCAGCACGGCGAGGGCCTCCTGGGCCCGGTAGGTCTCCCACGCGGCGGTGAGGTAGCCGCCGTCCTTGCCCGAGTCGGAGTAGCCGAGCATCACCTCGAGCCGGCGGCCGCGGCGCTCGACGAGCGCGCCGAACTGCTCGTCGCCGAGCAGGGCCGTGACCGTCGCCGGCGCCTGGCGCAGATCGGCGATCGTCTCGAAGAGCGGAACGAGCGAGAGGTCCTCGCCGACCTCGGAGCGCGTCAGCGCGAGCGCGCGCAGCAGGTCGTCCGGCGCGGCCGTGCCCGAGACGATGATGGTGTCGAGCGCCCGCGCGCCATGCCGGGCGCGCGCGTCGCGCACCGCCCGGAACGTCGCGTGCACGCGCTCGTCGGGCGCCGCCAGCTGGTTGGCGTGCAGCCGCACGTCGAGCTTGGCGACGTGGAAGCCGAAGAGCTCGACGCGCCGGCGCAGGTCGGAGAGCGGGCCGTCGGCGATGCGCGCCCCGCGGTTGGCGCGCAGGCTCGCGTCCATCAGCTCGAGGTCGGCGAGCAGACCGTCCGCGTCGTCGTAGGCGGGCTCGCCGTTGCGCTCGAGCAGATTCTCGAGGCGCCTGCCGACGAAGCTCAGCTTGCGCCGGTAGGGCTCGTCGAAGTTCTGATCGCCGATCTCGAGCGCGAACGACGCCAGCTCGCCCTCGTCGCGCTCGATCGATCGCAGCAGCTCGTCCGAGACCGGCACCATGCGCGTCGAGACGCCGATCGCGCGGGCGAGCGCGCGCGCCTCGGCGCGGTAGCGCGTGAGCGCGAGGCGACGGGCGCGATCGAGCCACTCGGGCACGGTGTGGGGCCCGGCCTCGGGATTGCCGTCCTGATCGCCGCCGACCCAGGAGCCGAACCGGAACGGGGCGCCGGCGGCCGGCAGGTGCTCGCGATACGCCGCGAGCACGTCCGGGGCGACGTCGAGGAGCGTCGTCTCGAAGAACCACAGCGCATGGCGGATCTCGTCGACGACGCGCGGGCGCCGGGAGCGCACCTCGTCGGCCTGCCAGAGCGCCGTGATCTCGGCGGCGACCTCGTCCTCGAGCGCGCGTCGCGCCGCGGGGGCGAGCGCAGGGACATCGAGCGCCTCGAGCATGCGGCTCAGCGACAGCTGCGCCTGCAGCACGGTGCGGCGCGCCGCCTCCGTCGGGTGCGCCGTGATGACGAGCTCGAGCGACACGGTCCGCGCGCCGCGCACGACGTCGGCGGGCTCGACGCCGCTCGCCGCGAGCCGGCCGAAGGCCTCCGCGAGCGATTCGCGCGGGATCTGCTGCTCGCGCTCGTAGCGGCGCCGGCTGCGCACGCGATGCCAGGCCTCGGCGACGTTGGCGAGCTGGAAGTAGAGCCCGAAGGCACGCAGGACGGCGGTCGAGCGCTCGCCGCCCAGGCCCCGCACGTACGTCGCGAGCGCCGCGTGGTCGGCGGCCGCGCCGGTGTCGCGGGCCTTGCGCGCCAGCCACCGCACGCGCTCGACGTCGGCCAGCAGCTCCTCGCCGTCCTGCTCGACGAGCACGCGCCCGAGCGCGTCGCCGACGAGGCGGACGTCGCGCCGCAGGGGCGCATCGCGACGGCCGGCGGCAGCCGCCTGGTCATCGCTGCGGGTGCTCGACATCCGGGAACTCTAGGGCGTCGTCGAGCGCCTCAGATCCGCTCTGCGGCGGCAGGCGTACACCGAATGGCAACCCGGCTCGCTCCGTGCGGCCGCGCGAGCTAACCTAACGCTCCAGCTTGCGCCCGCCGGCACAAGCAGCGCAGGAGAGAGGATCACTTCGTGCAGGGCAAGAGCGCAAGCCGGTCGGGACTGTTGCAATGGGTCGTCGTCCTGGTGGTCGGCGTCGTCGTGGTGACCCTCGTGCTCGGCCTGAATCTGATTCCGCGTCTCGACGCCGGCCAGAAGGTGCTCGACTCGGCGAAGCCGGCGTTCGCGCCGGCCCGCGTCGCGGGCGCACGCGCCGGCATCGACTTCATCTCGACGAACGTCGACATGGCGGATCCGCTCGTGACCCCTGAAGGCGGGGCCGCGGCCGAGGTGCCGAAGCTGATCGCGTTCGTGTCGCAGAAGACGGGGCTCTCGCAGGCGGCGGTCGTCGCCGCTCTGCAGAAGAACTTCCCCCACACCACCGCGCTCCTCCAGACACTTCCGCTGTCGTCGGTCACGGCTGAGGAGCCCGCGCTGCTGGCGTTCCTGGAGAAGTCGCTGAAGGTGAACCAGACCCAGCTGCTGGCCGCGCTGAAGGCGAACTTCCCGGCCATCACGCAGGCGATCGTCAACCTCCCGACGGTCACCGGCGGCTGGAACAACATCCAGCACATCGACGGGATGACGCGCTTCGACGGCACGCCCGTCAAGACCGTGCCGCAGCTGAGGACGTACTTCAGCGCGGACCTCGTTCCCGTCCTGGAGAAGCAGCAGGGAAACTTCGCGAGTCTCGACGGGACCTCGTCGGTCAACTGGATCGCGCCGCTCCTTCTGATCGTCGGACTGGTCGTGATCGTCTTCGCCGGAGTCATGATCGCGCTCAACCTGAGAGGGCCCGTGCCGCGCGGCCTGGCCACAGCCGGCGCGGGCGTCGTGCTCGCCGTCGGCGTCGGCGTGGTGATCCTCGTGCTCGCGATCTCGCTGATCCCGCGCGTCGGCAACGGTCAGAAGCTGCTCGACGCCCTGCGCCCCGCGACCACGGCGACCAGCGTCCACGGCGATCGCGGCGGGATCACCATGGTGACCGCCATCGCGAACACGGAGGATCCGATCATGACCGCGAAGGGCGGGGCCGCGGCGGAGGTCCCGAAGCTGATCGCGTTCGTGTCGAAGAAGACCGGCCTCTCGCAGGCCGCGGTGCTCGCCGCGCTGCAGAAGAACTTCCCGCACACGACGGCGCTCCTGCTCGCGATTCCGCTGTCCTCGGTGACGGCCGAGCAGCCCGCTCTGCTGGCATTCCTCGAGAAGTCGCTGAAGGTCAACCAGACCCAGTTGCTCGCGGCCCTGAAGACGAGCTTCCCGCACATCACGCAGGCGATCGTGAACCTGCCGACCGTGACGGGCGGGTGGGATCGGGTGCAGAAGCTCGACAGCACGACCTTCGGTGGCATCCCCATGCGATCGATGCCCGATGTCAGCCAGTACTTCTCGCTCGATGTGATTCCGGTGCTCGAGAAGCAGCGAGGCCACTACAACCACCTCGTCGAGACGTCGAAGATCGACTTCATCGGGTGGCTGGTGCTGATCATCGGCATCATCGTGATCGTCTACGGGGTACTGATGCTGCTCCTGGCGCGTCGGCTCGAGCCTCTCGCGAGCCCGGCGAAGAAACCGCCGGCCGCCGCGGACGCGGTAGTGTCGCCGGCATGAGGGAACCGAGATCCGACCAGCAGATCCACGAAAGGGACATGAGATGACGAGACGGGTCGTGTGCTCATGGTGATCGCGTCTTCCACCGGCTGGCAGGTGGGAATCGCTCTCGGCATCGCGGTGGTCGTCGTAGCCGCCGTGATCGTGATCGCGATCGTCGCGCTGGCAGTGAGGATCGCGAAGCAGGCGAAGACGGCCGTCGGCGCCGTCGACGTCGTGCGGCAGCAGACCGAGGAGCTGGCCGACATCGGCCGGATCAACGACTCGGGCGTACGGATCCTCCACGCCGCTCGCTCGCTCAGAAAGGTGGCGGTCGGCAAATGATCGTTCCGCTCGCCGCGATCTCCGCGCACACCTACTGGGCGATCGCCCTCTGCATCGCGTTCGGGGCGGCCGTGGTCGTCGCGATCCTCCTGACCGTGCTCGTGGAGACGGTCCGCAGCATCGAGACGTCGGTCGACGGCCTGCTCGGGATCGCGGGCAAGGTCGCCGCCAACACGGCCAACATCCCGCAGCTCGAGGCGACCGCGCCCGTGCTGGCGCTGATCGTCGACGAAGCCGTCGTCCAGGACGGCTACATGAACGCGCTGACCGACGGGTTCGGTGGCGTATGAGCAGCCAGAATGCACTGATCCTGTTCAGCGTGGTGCTCGCCATCGGCGTCGTCATCGTGCTGGCCGTCGCCCTGATCGAGGTGCGCCGGCGCCTGCTGCGGATCTCCGAGGGGCTCGCGGCACTCGGCTCTGCACTCGAAGGCGTGGAGGCCGAGCACCTGCGGCCGCTCGAGGGAGCCGTGAAGGCGATCAACGCGCAGTTCGACATCATCCTCGGTGCGCTGCCGGGCATCGCCCGCAAGGCCGCGATCGTGGCCGAGAGGAGGCCGCGAT
>CAZYYP010000260.1:0-4605 GCA_964651695.1 uncultured Gaiellales bacterium
TCGCCGTAGGGCTCCTGCGTGATCATCTGGCGCACGGCGCGCTGGCAGCACAGGAACGTGCCGCGCAGGCCGACGCCGAGGACGAGGTCCCAGTCCTCCTCGGAGGTCTCGAGCAGACCGCCCGCACCCGGGCCGTTGGCCACGGCGTTGTTCACGATCACGTCGAGGCGGCCGTCGCCGAGCTCGAGAGCGGCCGCAACCATCCGGTCGATGTCGTCGCCCCGTGCCGCATCGGCCTGGACGAAGCGGGCGATGCCGCCGGCCTCCGTGATCACCCGATCGGTGGGCAGGTCGTCGACGTACAGCGGCTCGCGCCGCAGGTCGCCGACCACGACGCGCGCGCCCTCGGCGGCGAAGGCGACGCACAGCGAGCGCCCGATGCCCGAGGCGCCCCCGGTGACGATGATCGTGCGATCCTGGAGTCTCGGCATCCGACAACCCTAGAAGGCCGTGTAGCCGCCGTCGATGAGCACGTTCGCGCCCGTCATGAAACGGCAGTCGTCGGAGGCCAGGAAGACGCCGAGGGCGGCGACGTCCTCGGGGGCGCCGAGGCGCGGCCACGGCGTGCGCGCGAGCGAGAAGGGGATCTCGGGATCGTCGCCGCCCTCGCGCGGCGTGACGATCTTGCCCGGCGCGATCGCGTTGCAGACGATGCCGTGACGGGCGAAGTCGACCGCGATCTGGCGCGTCATGTTGACGACACCGCCCTTCATGGCGCAGTAGGCGACATGTCCGGGCGCGCCCACCATGCCGTGCTCGGAGGACATGTTGATGATGCGCCCGCGCACGTCGCCCCTCGGCTCCTGCCCCAGCATCTGCCGCACCGCGCTCCTGCTGCCCAGGAACGTGCCGCGCAGGCCGACATCGAAGATGGCATCCCAGTCGTCCTCACTCGTCTCGAGCAGCCCCTTGGAGTGCGGGCCCGCGACCATGGCGTTGTTCACCATCACGTCGAGGCGGCCGTCGCCGAACGCAAGCGCGGCCTCGACGAGCGCGTCGACGTCGCTCGCACGCGCGACGTCGCACTCGACGAACGCCGCCAGGCCGCCCGCCTCCGCGATGAGCCGATCGGTCGCCACGCCCCCGACGTGCAGCGGCACGCGGCGCACGTCGCCGATCACGACGCGGGCGCCCTCGGCGGCGAACGCGACCGACAGCGCGCGACCGAGGCCCGACGCGCCCCCGGTGACGACGATCGTGCGGTCGGCCAGCCTCGGCATGCAGGGACGGTAGATGCGGGCCGCCTCAGGAGCGCAGGTATCGACCTATAGGTCTCGCCCGAACCTGCCGAAAGGAAGGAGATGGACCACGGATTCGGATGAGCGTCGCCGACGACGACGTCGTGCTGGCGGGGGACGAGGCACTCCACTCCGCCCTGGCCTCGATCCCGGGCGTGTCGGTGATCGTCTTCGACCACGCCATGCGCATCCGCGCGCTGCACGGCACGGCCCTGCAACGGCACGGCTACGTCCACGAGCGCATGCTGGGCAAGCCCGCGAACGAGGCCCTTCGACCGCCGCTGTGGGAGCATCTCCAACCGCACGTCGTGGAGGCGCTCGCAGGCCGGACGATCACGATCCGGCAGCGCTCCGAGGACGCGACCGCGGTCTACGAATCGACGTTCGGCCCCGTCCGCCGCGAAGGACGCGTCGTCGCGGCGACCATGACGTCGCGTGACATCACCCCGCAGACGGTGGCCGAGGAGGCGCTCTCCGAGGCCACGGGCCGCCTGCAGGCAGTGCTCGACCACAGCCCGATGGCCATCTACATGCGCGACCTGGACGAGCGCTGGATCATCGCGAATGCCGAGACCTGCGGGATCATGGGAAAGACCGCCGATCAGCTTCTCGGCCACGCGATGGCCGAGGCTTTCACGCCAGAGGTCTTCGCCAAGCTGGCCGCGAACGACCGGGAGGTCATGGAGAGCGGCGATTCGCAGAGCTTCGACGAGGTCGTCGTCGACGCGCGCACCGGCAATCCGCGCTACGTCTGGTCGCTCAAGTTCCCGGTGCGCGACGCCGACGGCCTCACCATCGGTCTCGGCGGCGTGTCGCTCGACGTCACCGACCGCGAGCGCGACGCCCGTGAGCTCGCGGCCGCCCGCGGGCTCTTCGAGGCCACCTTCGCCGCTGCGCCGATCGGCATGCTCGTCAGCCGCTTGCACGACGACGGCACGACGGACATCGTCCAGTGCAACGCGGCCTTCGCCCGCATGCTCGGGCGCCGGCCCGAGGAGCTGCTCGGAGACGTCGGGATCGAGATGGTGCACCCCGACGACCGGCCGCTGCGCGAGAAGATGATCGCCAACCTGCTGGCCGGCCGTCCCGCCACCGATGAGCTGCGGTTCCTGCACCGCGACGGGCACGACATCTGGGCACTCACCTCGCCCAGCCTCGCCCACGGCCCCGAGGGCGAGCAGCTGATCGTGGTTCAGGCGCTCGACATCTCGGAGCGCAAGATCTTCGAGGCGCGTCTGCAATACCTCGCCGACCGCGACGCGCTCACGGGGCTCTTCAGCCGCCGGCGCTTCGAGGAGGAGCTCGCCCGCGAGGTGAGCCGCGTGCGCCGGCACCGCCACCCGGCAGTGCTCATGGTGCTCGATCTCGATGGCTTCAAGGCCGTCAACGACTCCTTCGGCCACGCGGCGGGCGATGATGTCCTGATCCGCCTCGCCGACGCGCTGCGCGAGATCCTGCGCGAGAGCGACATCCTCGCCCGCATCGGCGGCGACGAGTTCGCCCTCATCCTGCCGGATACCGATGAAGCCGCCGGCCGCGTGGTCGCCGCGAAGCTCATCGCCGCCGTCCGGGCGCACGGCCGCGTGCTGCGTGCGGGACAGCGGCTCGCCGTCACCGCGTCGATCGGCATCACCTCGCTCGGCGGACGGCGCGGCGTCAGCTCCGAGCAGCTGATGGTCGAGGCCGATCTCGCGATGTACCGCGCCAAGGCGGCCGGCAAGGACGGCATCGCCTTCCACCCGCCGCCCGAAGCGCGCGGCGCGGCTGCCTAGGAGAGGCTCTCCCACGCGCGCGCGTGGGCGAGCACCGCGGCCTCGTCGAGGCCGGTGTGCATCGCTCCGTCGGCCGTGACGGCGGACGGCCAGCCGAGCCAGTTGATCGGGCGGGTATACGCCGTCATGCGATCGGTCAGCTCCATCGTGGCGGGGACATCCGCGGGCGGCAACTCGCCCGGGAAGACCGGCGAGACGAGGATGTCCCACTCGCATTGCGCAGCGCACGCCGCGCGCCACGCGCCGAGGTCGTTCACGAGCCGCGCGCGCTCCTCGCGCCCGACGGCGAACCCCGCCGCGAGCTTGGCGTGGAGGTCGGAGTCGTAGTCGTCACGGTGCTCGGCGTAGAGCTCGCGGTGCACCTCGGCGCACTCGGCGAGGTGCAGGCGCACGAGCTCGGGAGCGTCCGGCAGGCCCGCGGCGGCGACGAAGCCCGCGGTCGTCGCGTCCACCGCGCCGGCCGGCAACTCCCGCACCCGCAGGCCGGCCGGATCGCGTTCGGCGAGGGGAGCGCCGCGCAGGGCGTCGAACGCGAGGGCGCAGTCGTCGAGCGAGCGCGCGAGCGGCCCGACGTGGTCGAACGACGGCGCCAGCGGCCAGAGGCCGTCGGCGGGGATGCTCCCGAACGCAGGCTTGAAGCCGGCCACGCCGCAGGCGGCTGCCGGCAGGCGGATGGACGCCCCCGTGTCGGTGCCGAGGCCGAGCGCGCAGAGACCGGCCGCGAGCGCGCTCGCGTTGCCGCCGGAGGAGCCGCCCGGGATGCGATCGGGCCGGGCGCTGTTGACGACGGCGCCGTAGGCCTGGTTACGCGATGTCACGCCCCATGCGAACTCGTGCAGATTGGCCTTGCCGAGCACGATCGCGCCGGCATCGACCAGCCTGCGCACGCTCGTGGCCGAGCGCACCGGGACGTGGTCGCGGAAGATGCCCGAGCCGTAGGTCGTGCGCACGCCGGCGGTGTCGAAGACGTCCTTGACGAGCAGCGGCACGCCGGCGAGCGGCCCCGAGGGCTGCGCGCGCGCGAGCGCGAGCGCGTGGGTGCGCGTCACCGTGATCACGGCGTTCAGATACTCGTGCTCGGCGATGCGGTCGAGGTGGTGGAGCGTGACCTCCTCGGCCGAGATGTCGCCGGCCGTGACGGCCGCGGCGATGCGACGCGCGGAGAGCAGGTGCAGGGCATCCACGTCCGCGCCACGATACCGACGGCCATTCCCGCGTGCCGGGATCGACCGGGCAACTGTGAGGCAGCGCGCGTGCGAGCGCCACCAGGAGGCGGGTGGCGATTCAGTCCGTTCAGCTCGCGGCGCTGCTGCGCTCTCCCTGAGCGCGCGCCTGCGAGAGCGACTGGCGGGGCGTGAGCGCCTCGGGATCGCAGACCAGCTCGAGCAGTGCGGGCCCATCCGCATCCAGTGCGCGCTCCAGCGCCGCCGGGAAGGCGCTCGAGCGCTCGACGCGCTCGCCGTAGGCCCCGAAGCTGCGCGCGAACGCGGCGAAGTCGGGATTGACCAGGTCGGTGCCGATGACGCGGCCGGGGTAGTGCCGCTCCTGGTGCATGCGGATCGTGCCGAGCATGCCGTTGTTGACCACGATCACGA
>CAZYYP010000261.1:0-4595 GCA_964651695.1 uncultured Gaiellales bacterium
GCCGGCCGGCTCAGGCCGTGCGGGGCGGTGGGCCGACGACGAAGAGGAAGCGGATCGTCCCCGCGGGCCCGGCGCGCTTGATCAGGGTGACGCGCCAGCGCGCCGCCGGCATGGGACACCACTCCTGCCCGCGTGTGCACACCACGAGGCCGCCGGCGGATCGGCACGTGTTCGGAACGCGGTCGCCGGTATCGACCGCCACCCCGGCAACGCCCGGGATCTCGGCGCGCAGCGTGGCCACCGTGCCCCGCGGCACGATGATCCGGCTGAGCAGGACGACTCCCGCCGGCCGTCGCAGCCAGAGGGTGCGTCGCAGCACGCCCGGCGACACGCGCACGAGCGCCGCCTGCGGCGGTGGAGCCGGCTGCGCTGCGGGGAGTGCATGCACGTCCCGGGGATACGGCCGAGCGCGCCCCGGAGGTCCCGCGCGTCCGCAGACTCAGACCGGGGCGCCGATCTCCGGCCTCGGCGTGGCCGGAGATCGCTCGAGCAGCCGCTCGTAGAGCGCCTCGTACTGCTGGGTCACGACGTCGACGGAGTAGACCTCGACGGCGCGCCTGCGGCCCTCGACGCCCATGCGCATCCGCATGTCGGGCCGGTCGAGCAGTTCGAGCAGTGATCCGGCGAACGCGCCGGGGTCGAGGAAGTCGTCGACGAGGAGGCCCTGCCGGTCGTGGTCGATGGCCAGCTCGAACCCCGGGATGCGGCTCGCCACGATCGGGACGCCGGTGGCCATGCCCTCGAGCGGCACCATGCTGCAGGCGGCCCGTTGGCACGGGATGCAGAGCACGTCTGCGCTGCGGTAGTAGCTCGGACGCGACCAGTCGATCCGCCCGGCCCAGTGGATGTCGGCCGCGGTCCGCTCGGCGACCTGGCGCCGGTAGAGGTGCTTGAGCGGCCCGTCACCGCACACCACGAGCCGCGCGTCGCCCGCGCGCGCGTCGTGGACGCGCTCGAAGGCCTGCAGCGCGGTCGCGAGCCCGTTGCGCGGGTCGAAGCGGCCCAGGAACAGGATCACGGGCTTGCCGTCGTCGCCCAGGCCGGCGATGGGATCGCCCTCGGGCCGGTAGCGCTCGGCATCGACCCCGTTCGGGATGTACTGGTACGGGAAGGGGAAGTAGCGCGTGAGCGAATCGATGCACGCCGGCGCGACGACCACGTGACCGTGCAGCTTCGAGAGCGACCAGCGCATGAGCCGGCCCCAGGTGTTCAATCCCCGGCCGGGCTCGAAGACCGAGTGGTAGGTGCCGACGCCGACGACGCCTTCGGGAATCGCCAGCGGGGCGATCAGGCACATGCCGGGGTTGTACGGGGCATGGACGTGGATGACCTCGAAGCGCCGGTCGCGGAACAGCCGGCTGAGGGTGAGCGTCAGCGCGCGCGGGATCGTGTGCAGCGTGGCCGAGCCGTTGCCGAACAGCGGCAGCGCCGGGCCGACGTGAACGACCTCGTAGGGAGAGGCGAGCGGTGGCCGCGGGTCGTCGGCGACCTCCGGCCGCTTCAGGAGGCGGCCCGTGACGACCGTGACCTCGTGCCCGCGCGCGATCAGCCCGAGCGCCTGGGCGTGGACGACCTCGCTGATGCCGCCGAGTTGCGGGAAGCAGTAGTCCGTCACGATCGCGACCCGCACGGGCAGCACGATAGACGGCGCGGAACCCGCTTGCATGTGCCGATCGTGACGCCGAGTCCGCGTACGATCGCGGCGTGGCGACTGGGGCGGCGCGGCGAGGTCGATCCGGCCGGCGCGGAATGGGCAGGCGCGGCCGGTCGCCGGCCGTCCTGCGCGAGCTCGGCGGCGCTCGGCTGCTGTGCTCGACCGTCGTCTGGCTCGGGCTCAATGTCGCTGCGTGGAGTCGCCTGTCCGAGCCGCTGCCCGGCATCTCCGCATGGACGTGGCTCGCTCTCGCGGCGCTCGCGACACTCGGAGCGGGCGTGCTCGCCGGCCGCCGGCTGCTCTCGTCGCGCTCTTCATCACCGATCCGCGCGCCGAGGCGATCGCCGGGGTCGGTGTCGGCGACAACCTGGGCGTGGCGCGGGAGCGGCTCCGTGGCCTGGTCTGCGCGCGGTCGAGCGCGGGGGATCCGACCTGCGCCGGGCGCCTGGCGCATCACACCGTCCTGCTGGTCGGCGACCCGATCGAGACGATCGCGCTGTCCGACATCGACACGGGCTGGTGCCTCGTCCGCTCCGCCTCGTGCCGCCGGCCGGATCCCGCGGTGGCGATCAGCGCACGCTGAGACTGCCTGACGGATCGCGTGACTCGCGCCGATGCGGCGACCGACGGTCGCTCCGCTCGCCGGCGCGATCCTCAGACCGCGGGATTGCGCGTGTCGGCGTCGATGGCGAGCGAGTCGCCGCCGTCGACGGGCCAGGCGTCCAACGCCGGCGCAGCGAGGAGGGCGGCGACGAGCTCGCCGCTGCCGCCGACGAGGGTCGAATCGAAGTCGATCTCGGTGGCGGTGAACCACGCGCGGTCGGAGGGCCAGAAGATGCTCGGCGACTGTGGCAGGAACCAGTCCGGCCGTGACCGGTATCCGAGTTGCAGTGCCGCCTCGACAGGCCCGGCGAGCAGCAGGTAGTCCCGGGCGGGAAGCCGTACCACGGCCGGGCGCGGCGCTCCGGGGAGGAGCGACAGGGGGGAATCGTCATCGCTTCCGATCCAGCCCCACCCGTCCCATACGCCGAAGGAGCAGTCGTCCGGGGTCGTGGTGAAGCCGGCGAGGACGGCGCACAGCGGGCCGAGCACCTCCGGGACGAGGTGACCGACGCGCGGGGGAGCACCCGGCCAGAGCGACCCGCTCGCAGACGAGCCCGGGTCGCAACCGGCGAGTGCGTGCCATTGCATGAGCGGGTGCGCCTCGCGACCGGTCGTCCGCGCGACGTGCGACCAGGTCGTCAAGGCGCCGGCAGTGTCGGCCGGCGGATGGCAGATGCGCGCGTAGGCCGGGTATCCGTGCGGAACAGCCCTTGTGACGGCGCCGAATGCGCCGCCGAGCCGGGGCGCGATCCAGGCCGCGGCCGACAGGTCGTGACTCGGCGTGAGCCCGCGAGCCGTCACGCGGCCGGCTCGGAATCCTCGCGGAACCGCTCGTCCGCGGCCGCCATCTCGAGCAGTTCGGCGCGACGCTCGCCGGTCACCGCTTCAGGGGCGCCGCGGCGGGCGCGAAGCCGGATCCGCCGGGATCGCGGCGGACGAGGCCGGCCCCGTCGCTGCAGGACTCGGAGCTCGCCGTGGATGCGGCGGTGGGCGGGGGCGAGGGCGTGTCGCCGCTGAGACCGTTCCATCCGGGAACGGGGTACCCGGCGGCCGCCATGCAGGTCACGTAGGCGGGGATGCGCGCCCTCTGGTCGGCTTCGGCCGCCTGGTAGTCCGGGCCGCGCATGTACGCGGCCTCGGTGGTGATCGGTGCTGCGCACGCGTCGGCGCCGCGGTGCCCGGGGTCGGTCAGCGCTCGCTCCGAGCCGGTCACGGTGAGCGTGGCGCCGTGGGCGAGCATGCAGTCTTCGATCGCGGCGTTCAGCCGGTCGATCCGCTCGTAGGCCGAGACGGTTCTCGAGCGCGTGATCCGACCCAGCGGGCCGACGCCGGCGATCGCCGAGACGGTGCCGAGCAGGAGCGCCACGGCCGTGCAGACCGCGATCGCGCGGAGCCTGCGACGGGACCGGCTGGTGGCGCGTGCGAAGCGCTCGATCGCCTGCTCGATCTCCGTCTCGCTGGGCTCGAGCTCGCGCGCATAGGCGTAGAGCGGGTCGAGGCCGTGCGCGGATGCGCTCATCGGGACTCTCCGGTCGGGGACGGGTCGAACTCGGCCAGGAGCGGATCGCTGCGCAGCGTGGCGCGGGCGCGTGACAGCAATGAGGCTGCCGTGCCACTGCGACAGCCGAGGACCGCGGCCACCTCGGGCTCCGTCAGGTCGTGCACGTAGCGCAACGCCATCGCCAGGCGCTGGCGAGGGGGCAGGTTCGCGAGCGCGCGGCGCATCGACTCGCGCAGCGCGATCGCATCGCCGGCCTCGGCGTCGAATGTGGCCGCGAGGTCGTCGGGCAGCTCCGCCAGCATCCGTCCTGCGCCGCGCCGGGATGCGCGCAGCACGAGCCGGGCGGTGATCCGGTGCACCCACGCGTCGAAGCGCGCCGGATCGCGCAGGCGCTTCAGGTTGCGGAGTACCTCTGTGGTGACGTCGCCTGCGATGTCGGACGCGTCCGCGCGGCTTCCGAGCGTCGCGGTCGCCGTGCGCAGCGCGCTGCGGAACGCGCGGCGCGCGACCTCCTCCCGCGCGGCCCCGTCGCCGGCGACCGCGCGCGTCACCACCAGGTAGGGGTCCGGTTCCGCCTCGCTCCTCACAGTCCCCTAGTGCGCACGACGCGCGAAACCCTTGCCTCCGGTCCTCACGCACCTCGCACGACGGGCACTCCTACCCGGCGCTCTCGATGACGCTGCGGAATTCGTCGGCCGTGAACGCCCGCATCGTCGTCGTGCGCAGATTGCCCTGCGCCCCCAGGACGAGCAGCGCGGTCGAGAGGGCTGCGTCGTCGGGCGCCTCGGCGACGCACACGAGGTCGTAGCCGCCGATCGTCCAGTAGATGTCCTTGAG
>CAZYYP010000262.1:0-4560 GCA_964651695.1 uncultured Gaiellales bacterium
TGCCGAAGCGCGCGAGCAGCGGGCCGGCGAGCAGGATCGAGGCGCGGATGCGCTCCGAGAGCTCCTCGTCGAGCGAGGTCGATCGCACCTCGGCGCAGCACACGCGCACCTCGTTGCGCTGCGTCCATTCGACCTCGGCGCCGAGATCGGAGAGCAGCTCGAGCATCGTGTCGACGTCGCGGATGCGCGGCATGTTCGCGAGCACGACGGGCTCGGCCGTGAGCAGGGTCGCGGCCAGTAGCGTGAGCGCGGCGTTCTTGTTCCCCTCGGGGCGGATCGTCCCGGTGAGCGGGACTCCGCCTTCGATGACGAGGAACTCCTGCGTGCGCGGACGCGTCATGACGGTAAGTGGGGTCATGCAGGGAGATGGGGCTGCGCGGTCGGGCGCGACCCGGAGGAACCTTACAGGCGCCTGTCCGCGGAGAGCCTCGCCCGCGATCCCCGCTACCCTCTCGCGCCATGGATGGAGAGGCCCTAGCGCGCGACCGCCCGGCGGCACTCGCGCTCCTGCAGAGCTGGACCGAGAGCGAGGCGCTGCGGCGCCACGCCTATGCGGTCGAGGCCGCCGTGCGCGCCTACGCGCGGGCGCGCGGCGCCGACGAGGACGCGTGGGGCAACGTCGCGCTCCTGCACGACTTCGACTACGAGCGGCATCCCACGCTCGACCAGCACCCGCAGGACGGCGCCCCGCATCTGCGCGAGCTCGGCTACCCGGAGTGGTTCGTGCGCGCGGTGCTCTCCCACGCCAACCACCTCCAGCACGTCGCGGAGCGCGAGACCGATCTCGAGCGCGTGCTGTTCGCGTGCGACGAGCTGGCCGGCTTCGTCCACGCCTGCGGGCTCGTGCGGCCCGAGGGGCTGTCGACGCTCGAGCCGCGCAGCGTGCGCAAGAAGCTCAAGCAGAAGTCCTTCGCGGCCGGCGTCAACCGCGACGACGTCTACGCGGGCGCCGAGGGCCTCGGCGTCGAGCTCGACGACCACATCCAGGTCGTGATCGACGCGCTCAAGCCGATCAGCGCCGAGCTCGGCCTGCCCGGGTGACGCCGCGCCGCCCGGCGGCGTAGGTCATTCGAGCAAGCTCGCGTCGCCGAAGCTGTAGAAGCGGTAGCGCTCGCGGATCGCCTCGGCGTAGATGCGACGGGTCTCCTCGACTCCGCAGAACGCCATCACGAGCGCGAGCAAGGTGGAACGCGGCAGGTGGAAGTTGGTCACGAGCGCGCCCACGGCGCGGAAGCGATAGCCCGGCGCGATCAGGAGCGACGTCCGCCCCTCGTCGGGCGCGTCCGCGCCGGCGATCGTCTCGACGACGCGCACCGACGTCGTGCCGATGCAGACGACGCGCCGGCCTGCGGCCACGGCGCCCGCGATCGCACTGCGCGCGCCCGGCGTCACGCGATAGGCCTCGCTGTGCATCGGGTGCGCCTCCAGGGTGTCCGCCGCCACGGGCCGGAAGGTGTCGAGGCCCACGCGCAGCTCGACCTCGACGACCTCGCAGCGCTCGCCGACCCGCTGCCACAGCTCGGGCGTGAAGTGCAGACCGGCGGTGGGTGCCGCCGCACTGCCCGGCCGATCGGCATAGACGGTCTGGTAGCGCTCGTCGGGCACCGCCGGGTCGCGCACGTACGGCGGCAGCGGCAATGCCCCCGCGATCTCGAGCGCGCGCTCGAGCGCCGTCCCCGCGAGCGACGGGCGCACGAGCCAGCGCCCCTCGCCGAGCGCTTCGACCGGCTCGATCGCGAGGCCGCCCGCAACCGCTGCGAGCGCGCTGCCCGTGCGGATCCGGCGCGACGGGCGCACGAGCGCCTCCCAGAGCCCCTCGCCGCGATCCTCGAGCAGGAGCACCTCCCCGCTCCCGCCGCTCTCCCGCCGCACCGCGACGCGCGCGCGCAGCACCCGGCTCGAGTTGACGACCACGAGGTCGCTCGGGTCGAGCAGGCCGGGCAGGTCGGCGAAGCGACGGTGCTCGATCGCGCCGTCGCGCCGGCGGACGAGCAGGCGCGAGTCGTCGCGGCGCCCTGCGGGTCGCTGCGCGATCAGATCCCCGGGCAGCGCGTAGTCGAGCTCGTCGGTGCGCACCGCGGCAGTCTCGCAGGCGACCGGCGAGCCCCGGCGAACGGGTTCGCGTGATCGGCGCTGCGACCGACGAGGCGCTCGTGCGCCGTGCGGCCTCGGGCCAGCGCGACGCGTTCGAGGAGCTCGTGCGCCGGCACCGCAGTCGCGTGTTCGCGCTCGCGCTGCGCATCTGCCGCAACCCGGACGACGCCGAGGACGCGCTGCAGGAGACCTTCATCGCCGCCTATCGCGCCCTGCCCCGCTTCGACCGGCGCGCGCGCGTCTCGACGTGGCTCTACCGCATCGCCGCGAACAAGTGCTACGACACGCTCGCCCGGCGCAAGCCCACCGCAGATAGCTCGGCCCTGCCCGATCCGGCCGACCCGCGCGACCCGTTCGCGCAGAGCCGGCAGCAGGAGCAGCTCGCACGAGCGCTCGACGACCTCCCCGACCAGTTCCGCGAGGCGGCGCTCCTGTGCGATGTCTGCGGGCTCACGCCGGCCGAGGCCGGCGAGGCGGTCGGCGTGCCCGAGGGCACCATGAAGTCGCGCAGCTTCCGCGCGCGGGCGCTGCTCGCCGCGGCGCTGCGCGCGGCCGATGCGGAACCGCAGAGCGGGAGCGGGGTCTAACGGACGTGGACGACGCGAGCACCGAGCGCGACCTGCCGGGCGACGAGCTCGCCGCCATCCGGCGCGCCCTCGCCGAGCTGGGCGGGCGTCCCCTGCCCGGCGCCGTGGCCTCGCGCCTCGACGCGCGGCTCGCGGCCGAGCTCGGCGCCTCGCCGCTCGCCCGTCGCCGCTCGCGGCGACCGCTGCGCATCGGAGCGTCGCTCTCGGCGGCGGCGCTGGTCGCGGCCGCGGCCGCCGTCTTCGCGTTCGGTACGGGTGGCGGCCATACGCCCGGCGGCGAAGCGGCCGCCCTGCGCACGACGGCGACGCCCGTCGCGGCGCGGGTCGCGGCCGACTCGGCGGCCAAGGTCGCCGCGGGCGCTGCCACCCAGAACCGGGCGCTCGCGAAGAAGGCGTGCCCGCCGGCTAGCCGAAAAGGCGGTGGTCGTCCCCCGGCGGCGTGTCCGGGTGCCCGAGGTGGGCACGCCCGATCCGTGTGATCACCCTGCCCCGCGGGGTGCGTTGCAGAAGGCCCTTCTGCAACAGGTACGGCTCGTAGACGTCCTCGATCGTGCCGCGGTCCTCTCCGATCGCATCCGCGAGCGTCGAGAGCCCCACCGGGCCGCCCTCGAACGTCTCGGCGATCATCCGCAGCAGCTCGCGGTCGAGCCGGTCGAGGCCCTCGGCGTCGACGCCGAGCAGATCGAGCGCCGCGACCGCCGTCGCGTGGTCGATCGAGCCGTCGCCGCGCACCTGCGCGAAGTCGCGCACGCGCCGCAGGAGGCGGTTGGCGAGGCGCGGCGTCCCGCGTGCGCGCTGCGCGAGCTCGGCCGCGGCATCGTCCTGCATCGCGATGCCGAGGATGCCGGCCGAGCGCCGGGCGATCCGCACGAGCTCGGCGGGCGTGTAGTGGTCGAGCCGGAAGACGAGGCCAAAGCGGTCGCGCAGCGGCTTGGTGAGCAGGCTCGCCCGCGTCGTCGCGCCGATCAGCGTGAACGGGGCGAGGTCGAGGCGCAGGCTGCGGGCACCCGGGCCCTGGCCCATGATGATGTCGACGACCCCGTCCTCCATGGCCGGATAGAGCGTCTCCTCGACGGCCCGGTTGAGGCGGTGCACCTCGTCGATGAAGACGACGTCGCGATCGCCGAGGTCGGCGAGGATGGCCACCAGATCGCCCTTGCGATCGAGTCCGGGACCCGAGACGGTGACCAGGCGCGTCTCCATCTCGGCGGCGACGATGTGCGCGAGCGTCGACTTGCCGAGTCCCGGCGGCCCGGCGAGCAGGACGTGGTCGATGGGCTCGCCGCGCTCCTTGGCTGCGGAGAGCGCGATCGCGAGCTGCTCGCGCACGACCTCCTGCCCGACGAACTCCTCGAGCTGGCGGGGCCGCAGCGAGCGGTCGGTCTCGTCCTCGTCGGCGCGCGCCGCAGCGGCGCCGACGAGGCGCTCGTCCTGCTCGTCCGCGCTCATCTCGCGCTCCCGCGCCGCAGCACCGCGAGGGCGTCCTTGAGGCGCTGCTCCGTGCCGCCCTCCGTTCCGGCGAGAGCGGCCTCGGCCTCCGGCACCGCGAATCCGAGCGCGACCAGGGCGTCACGCGCCGAGAGGTGCGGGTCGTCCGCGGCCGGCGCGCCGGCCCCGCCGCTTGCGACCGGCTCCAGCGCGACCGCCCCCAGCTTGTCGCGCAACTCGACCACGATGCGCTCGGCCGTGCGCTTCCCGATCCCGGAGACCGACGCCAGGAGCGCCAGGTCGCCGGCCGCGATCGCCCGCTGCAGCGTGTCGGTGGGGTAGCCCGAGAGCAGGGCGAGCGACTTCGACGGGCCGAGTCCCGAGACCCCGAGGAGCGCGACGAAGAGCCAGCGCTCGCGCTGGCTCGCGAAGCCGTAGAGCGTGAGCGCGT
>CAZYYP010000263.1:0-4481 GCA_964651695.1 uncultured Gaiellales bacterium
GCGTTGACGACGCCGTCGCAGAACTCCGCGACGGCGACCTCGTCGATCAGCAGGTTCCAGCCCGCCTGGTCGAACGGCACCGGCAGACCGTGGTTGGTAAGCAGGATGGCGATCAGCTCGCGCTTCGGGTCGATCCACATGAACGTTCCCGCGCCGCCGGACTTGCCGTAGGAGCCGGGTGAGAGTTGCATGCCGCCCGGCGAGAAGCGGTGCGTCCAGAGCTCGAAGCCGTAGCCCTTGGGCGTGAACAGCAGGTTCGTGGTCGGATCCTGATCGGTCGCGGCCTCGGTGACCTGCGGCGTCTGGTTCGCGACCATCGAGGCGACGAGCTTCCTCGGCAGCACGCGCACGTCCCCGTAGCAGCCGCCGCCCAGGATCATCTGGCTGAAGATCGCGACGTTGCGCGCGGTGGCGAACGCGCCGTCGCAGCCGACGATGCCGCCGACCTTCCAGTCCTGGTCGTCCTGCACCGAGCCGCGCAGCGGGCCGGTGCGCAGGCCGAGCGAGCCGCCACCGGTCGCGGCACAGCGCGGGACGAGCGAGGCCGCCGGGTTGTAGGTCGTGTCGGTCATGCCGAGCGGGCCCCAGATCTCGGCCTTGGCGAAGGCGTCGAGACTCATGCCCGCGACGGTCTCGATCATCCGCCCGAGCAGGCGGTAGCCGAGATCGGAGTACTCGACCATCGTCCCCGTCGGATACTCGAGCTTCGTCTGCTCCATGAACGCCCAGATCGCGGCGACGTCGTCGGTGTCGACCTTCGAGTTGTCGATCGGGAGCCCGGACGAGTAGCGCAGCAGGTCGCGCACGAGCACGCCGCCCTTGCCGTTGGCAGCGAAGGCGGGGAGGTACTTCGCGACGGGCGCCGTGAGCGAGATCTTGCCGCGATCGACGAGGATCATCGCGGCGGTCGCCGTCGCGAGGACCTTCGTCATCGACTCGAGGTCGTAGAGGGTGTCGACGGTGGTGGCTTCGGTCGACCCGGCGAGCCGCACGCCGAATGCGCGCTCGCCGACCACGACGCCCCGGCGCGCGACGAGTGCCACCGCACCGGGGAAGCGCCCGTCCGTCGCGCGGCGCGCGACGCGTGCGAAGGCGTCTTCGAGAGCGTCGGCGTCCATGCCGACATCGCCCGCGCGGCCGTCGGTGAGCACGCTCGAGCGGTGCAGGGAGTGGTGCGACCTCCTGTCGCTCCGCGCCGAGGCCATCTCCGGCGCGACCGCGAGCCCGAGGGCGGTGGCGCCCGTCATGCGTGCAAGCGCGCTGCGGCTGATGCGTGGCTCGTGCTCGTCCATGGGGTCCCCCTTCTCGTCTGCGGCAGCATAGGCAGTCATCTCGCGGGCATGGGCGCCGCGTTGGAATCGGCGCGAATGGGCATGATGGCCTGTGGGCCTCCTCCGCCGCATCCCCGGGAAGATCGACCGCTTCCAGCAGCGGCACGCCGTCGTGGGCTTCCCGCTGGCCGTGCGCCAGAAGTTCGCCGACGACCAGGGCGGCTATCTGGCCGCCAGCGTCACCTACTACGCGGTCTTCTCGATCTTCCCGCTCCTGCTCGTGCTCGTCACGCTGCTCGGCTACGCGCTCGAGGGCGACCCGAGCCTGCAGCACCGCGTGCTCGGATCGGCGCTCGCCGACTTCCCGGTGATCGGCCCCCAGCTGCAGACGAACGTGCACTCGCTGCGCGGGAGCGCCGCCGCGCTGATCGTCGGTATCGCCGTCGCCGTGTGGGCGGGGACCGGCGTGGCACTCGCGCTCGAGAACGCCCAGGATCACGTGTGGGGCGTGCCGATCAGGCGCCGCGCGAACCCCCTCTACGCGCGTCTGCGCGCGCTGCTCTGGATCGCCGTGATCGGCGGCGTCACGCTCGTCGGCACGGTGCTCGGCTCGGCGAGCGCGTTCGCGACCTATGGCCTGGCGGTGCGGGTGCTCGCGCTCGTCGTCTCGCTCGGCGTCAACCTCGTGGTGTTCCTCGCGGTCTTCCGCGTGCTCACGAGCCACAGCGCCGCGTGGCGCGACCTGTTCCCCGGGGCCGTCGTCGCTGCGCTGGCGTGGGAGATCCTGCAGACCGCCGGCGGCTACATCGTCGATCGCCAGCTGCGCCACGCGTCGAGCACCTACGGCGTCTTCGCGATCGTCATCGGCCTCCTGTCGTGGATCTACCTCGCCGCCACGGTGACCTTGCTTGCAGCCGAGGTCAACGTGGTGCGTGCGCGCCGGCTGTGGCCGCGCAGCCTCTCGCTGCTCGGAGAGCAGCCGCTCACCGACGGCGACGCCGATGCGCTGCGTCAGCGGGCCGCAGTGGAGGAGCGTCGCACCGACGAGGACATCAAGGTCGAGTTCGATCCGCCCGGGCGGCACGTTTGAGCGAGGCCGCGCGCGGCAATCACCGTCCATGCCCCGTGCACTCTGGAGTGGCGCGATCTCGTTCGGACTCGTCAACGCGCCCGTGCGCATGTACACGGCGATCAGCGAGCACGACCTGCACTTCAACCTGCTCCACACCGGCGACGCGAAGCGCATCCACTACCGCAAGGTCACCGATTCCGGGCGCGAGGTGCCCGACGACGAGATCGTCAAGGGCTTCGAGGTCTCCGACGGCGAGTACGTGACGCTCACCGACGAGGAGATCGCGGCCGCGCACGTGGAGGGCGACAAGGTCATCGAGATCCACGACTTCGTGCCGCTCGGGGAGATCGACCCGATCGCGTTCGAGCGCACCTACTACCTCGGCCCGGCCGAGGGTTCCGAGCGGGTGTACCACCTGCTCGCGAAGGCGCTCGAGAGCACGAGCCTCGTGGGGATCGCGAGCTTCGTCTTCCACGACCGCGATCAACTGGCCTGCCTGCGCGTCAAGGACGGCGTCATCCTGCTCGCGCGCATGTACTTCGCGGACGAGATCCGCGACAGGGACGGCGTGCTGCCCGACACCAAGGGCGCAGTCGACAAGAGGGAGCTCGCGCTCGCGGTCGATCTGATCGAGCGCATGAAGGGCACGTTCGAGCATGCCTCCTACCACGACCGCTATCGCGACCGGTTGACGGCGATCGTCGACCGCAAGCGCAAGGGCGAGACGATCACCGCGCCCGAGGTGGAGGAGCGCCGCGCGCCGGCCGATCTCCTGGCGGCTCTCGAGGCCAGCCTCGGGGAGGCGGTCGAGCGCCACACAGCATCGAAGTCGCCGGCCACGAGGCGCAGGAAGCCGTCCGCGGGCCGCAAGGCGACGAGCAAGGCCAAGAAGCCCGCGGCGTGATCGTGCATGCTCCGGCCATGACCGTCGCTGCGACCTCAGCCGTGCGCGCCGCCTGACGGCAGATGGCGGACCTCGGCTCCTACCAGTCCAAGCGCCGCGCCGGCAAGACGCCCGAGCCGCTGACGTCGAAGCCGAAGCCGAAGCCGAAGCGGCGGCGGGGTGACCCGATCTTCGTCGTCCAGCGGCACTCGGCCCGGCGGCTGCACTACGACTTCCGCCTCGAGCGCGACGGCGTGCTGCTGAGCTGGGCGCTGCCCCGCGGCGTGCCCCTGCGCGCGGGCGAGCGCTCGCTCGCCGTGCACGTCGAGGATCACCCGCTCGAGTACGCGACCTTCGAGGGCGACATCCCGGCCGGCCAGTACGGGGCGGGATGGGTCGAGGTGTGGGATCACGGCACCTACGAGGTGCAGCGCGAGCGCCCCGACGGCACGCTGACGGTGGTCCTCCGCGGCGAGCGGCTGCAGGGCGAATGGGCGCTCGTGCCGGCCAGGCTCGACGGCGAGGAGCGCAACTGGCTGATCGTGCGCGCCGCCAAGGAGGGGGCGCTCGGCAAGCCGCGCACCTATGCGCCGATGCGCGCGAAGCCGGCCGTGCGCGTGCCGGCCGGCGAGTCGTGGGCGTTCGAGATCGCATGGGACGGCACGCGCGCGCTCTCGCCGATGGAGGGCGCCAAGGCGCGCTTCGAGCACACGGCGGGGGAGAAGCTCGACGCCCGCACGAGGGAGTTGCTCGCGCGCATGCCGCGGGCCGTGCGGACGAGCGAGTGCGTGCTCGACGGTGTGATCTGCCAGTTCGACGAGGGTGTCGCGTACGTCGTCTTCGACGTGCTCGAGATCGAAGGCGCGGTGCTGCTCGAAGAGCGGTGGGAGCGGCGCCGCGAGCTGCTCGAGGAGCTTCTCGATGACCACATCGGGGAGGTGCGGCTCTCGCGCGCCTACGACGACGGGGTGGCGCTACGGACGGCTGCGCGAGCCCAGGGGCTCGGCATCGTGGCCAAGCGGCGCGACTCGCTCTACCGCGAGGGCGCCGTCAGCGGCGATTGGCGCCTGCTGGACGAAAGAAGCTCTCGCTTCTGACGTCAGCTCGATCGCCTCGGCGGTCGGCTCCGGCGCATCGTCGCTCATGCCGTGCACGTAGTGGGCGCCGCGCAGCCACGAGGCGGCCGCGGCGACGACGCACGCGGCGATCGCGAAGTCGAACGCCACATGGAGACCGTTCGCGAACGGCTGGGCGA
>CAZYYP010000264.1:0-4433 GCA_964651695.1 uncultured Gaiellales bacterium
TGTTGGCGTGGTCGCAGGGGTCAGGCCCCCTGCGTTCGCTGCGACAGGGATGTGCGTATCGCCGGGGGCGCCTGCCCCCGTGGTCCCTGTGAGCGCTGTGGTGGTCCAACCGCCGTGAGGCGGGTGCGAGCGCGTCGCCGGGTATCGGTCGGACCCTCAACAGACTGCATCGCCACCCACCTCGCCTATGCCGCACGCGCGTCGCCGGGTAGCGGTCGGACCCTCAACAGCCTGAATCGCCACCCGCGTCGCCGGTGGCGCACGCTGGTCGCCGGGTAGCGGTCGAATCCTCGACAGACTGAATCGCCACCCGTGGGTGGCATCGCGTCACCGGGTATCGGTCGGACACTCAACACCCCGTTTCGCCACCGCGTACCTCGGTTCACAGGTTGCCGGGGTAGAATGGGCGACCGTCCCGCCGGACGGTGGCCGCCTCGCCCTGCCGAGGTCGCCGGCGCCCGGTGCGTTCTCCCCTTTGATGACGATCGACCGCGTCATCCGCCGCCGTATCCTCCTCGGCCTTCTCATCGCCGCGTCCTTTGGGCTGCTCACGGCGTGGTACCGCGAGGTCGACAACGGCCCGCTGCATCGCGCTCAGGGTTCGGTCGCAGATGCGGCCGTGCCGCTCTCGGCCGCCGTGCAGCGCGTCTCGCGGCCGTTCCGGGATCTCTGGGAGTGGGGGCGGGGGCTCGCGAATGCGCGTGACGAGGTGCAGCGACTGCAGGCGATCAACCAGAACCAGGCCGTCGAGATCGCGCGCATGCAGCAGCAGCTCGCCGACAACGCCGACTACCGCTCGCTGCTCGATTTCACCAAGAACCCGCGTTTCTCGGTCCTGCTCAAGGGCTTCACGCCGCGGGGAGCGGATGTGATCGGTCGCCCCATCGAGCCCGACGAGGTGGACGTCGTGATCGACGCCGGGAGCTCGAGCGGCGTCGTCAAGGGCGACGCCGTGGTCGTCGGCATCGATCGCGAGCGGGCGGCGCTCGTCGGCATCGTCGCGCGCACCAATGCCGGCAGCTCGGTCGTCACGCTGATCACGAGTCCCGACTTCGCGATCGGCGCCCAGGTGCCGTTGCGGCAGGCCAACGGCATCCTGCAACCGGGCAGCGATGCGGGCTCGCTCGAGCTCGACGACGTGCTCAAGCGCTACCAGGTGGCGGTCGACGACGTCGTCTCGACGAGCGGCTGGCAGGACTCCAAGGAGCACTTCACGTCGCGCCTCCCACAGGGCATCCCGATCGGAGTGGTGACGCAGGTCAACGATCCGGGCGATGCGCTCGTGAAGGTGATCCAGGTCACGCCGCTCGTCGACCTCGAAGCCTTCTCGCACGTGCTCGTGCTGACGGCGCGCGGGACGGGATCGCCGTGAGCGCGCGGCGCATTGCCGGGGACGTCGCGGTGCTCGCCGTCCTGCTGCCGGTCGCCGTGCTGTTCCAGCTTTCCGCCGCCTCCGATTTCTCGCTCGTCGCAGGCGCCCCGGATCTCGTGCTCATCGCCGTCTGCGGCGTCGCGCTCGCCCGCGGTCCCGCGGCCGGCTGCCTGGCCGGCTTCGCCGCCGGGCTCGCGCTCGACGTGCTCGCGCAGCACGCGCTCGGGCGCGACGCGCTGATCTACTGCGTCGCCGGCTACTGCCTCGGCTCGGCGGGCGAGAAGCTGCGACCGCCCGCCGCCGTGCGCAGCCTGCTCCTGGTCGCGCTCGCCACGGCGCTCGTGCGCGTCGCCGAGGGCGGGGTGGCCTTCATGCTCGGCAGCGACGGTGCGCTCGGCCGGGCCTTCAGCGTGCAGCTCGCAGCGGCGCCGGCCGCGAGCGTGCTGTTCGCGATCCCCCTGCTTGCGCTGCTGCGGCGCGCGTTCGGCGTCAAGGCGCCGCTGCGCCGCCAGTTCCCGCTGCCCGAGCTGCCCGAATCCCTCCCGGAGCCGGATGTCGCAGCCCCCGCCTGATCCCGCCTTCCCGCTGCGCCCGCAGGGGCGCCTGCGCCTGCGGCTCGGCGCGCTCGGCGTGACCGTCGTCGTCCTCTTCCTGCTGCTCGTGCTGCGGCTCTGGGCGCTGCAGGTGCTGAACACGCGCACGTTCGTGGCGCAGGCCGCGAGCAACCACGAGAAGCAGGTCGTGGTGCGCGCGCCGCGCGGCGAGATCCTCGACCGCAAGGGCCGCGTACTGGTACGCAATCGCGTCGCCTACGAGCTCGACCTCGATCCCGGGGCCGTGCGCGACAGCGCCCGGCGGCACGACCTGTTGCTGCGCGTGGCGCAGATGCTGAATCTCGAGCCGCGCCCGCTCTGGGAGCGGGTCGACCGCCAGCTGCGCCTGGACCCCGTCGCGCCGGTCGTGCTCGCGAGCGACATCGACGTCAAGCTCAAGTGGTACCTGCAGGAGAACCCCGCGATCTTCCGCGGGCTCTCGGTCGCTCAGGTGCCGCTCCGCTACTACCCGTATCGCACGCTCGGCGCGCACATCTACGGCCAGCTCTCCGAGATCGGCCCGGGGCAGCTCAAGGATCCGCGCTTCCACGACTACCACCGCGGCGACGTGATCGGCCAGAGCGGCGTCGAGCGCCGCTACGACGCATTCCTGCGCGGCACGGACGGCATCGACGCGGTGACGGTCGACGCGTTCGGCCGGCCGACGGGCGCCGTGCGCCACATCAAGGCACCGGTGCCGGGGCGCAACGTGCGCCTGACGATCGACCTCGACACCCAGCGCGCAGCCGAGCAGGCGCTCGCCTACGGCGTACGCAGCAACGCGGCGGCGGGAGCCGATGCGGGCGCGATCGTCGCGCTCGATCCCAAGACGGGTGCGGTGCGCGCACTGGCGTCGTTCCCGACCTTCGATCCGAACTGGTTCGTCTCGTACGACAAGCCGAAATTCCAGCAGCAGCTGCGGCGCATCTCGCGCAATGGCGGCGCGCCCGCCCACTATCCGCTGCTCGACCGCGCGATCGCCGGGCGTTACCCGGCCGGGTCGGCGTTCAAGCCCTTCGTCGCGATCGCCGCCGTCAAGGAACGGCTCGTGACGCCGAGCCAGCTGCTGCCCTGCACGCCGCGCGCGTTCTACTACCACAAGCCGTTCAAGAACTGGGATGCGACGTTCAACGGGCACATCGATCTCACCGAGGCGCTCGAGCGCTCGTGCGACACCTACTTCTACCGCCTCGGCGACGACATCTTCCGCGAGGGCGGCAAGCAGGGCCACCCGCTGCAGACCTGGGCCGCCAAGTTCGGCTTCGGCTCGCTCACCGGCATCGACATCGTGGGCGAGGACAAGGGCCTGCTGCCGACGCCCGACTGGAAGACGAAGTTCTACAAGGCGAACTTCTCGGATCCCAACAAGCCCGGGTACGACCCGAACTGGCTCTTCGACTCGAGCTGGAACGCCGCCGACGAGATCAACCTCTCGATCGGGCAGGGCAACCTCAACGTCACGCCCCTGCAGCTCGCCGTCGGCTACGCCGCGATCGCCAACGGCGGCACCGTGGTCACACCGCACGTCGTGAACGCGATCGAATCGCCGGGTGAGCCGGCGCGCGTGCAGCCCTCGCCGGCCAAGCGCACGATCAACATCGGCTCCGGCCTGCTCACGTCGGTGCGCTCGGGCCTCATGCGCGCGACGCACCAGCCGGCCGGCACCGCGACCAACGTCTTCGGGCAGTTCGCTGTCCCGGTGGCGGGCAAGACGGGCACCGCGCAGCGCGCCAACGAGCCGGACTACGCGGTCTTCGTGTCGTACGCACCGGCCAGCGACCCGAAGCTCGTGACGGCGATCGTGATCGAGCGCGGCGGCCATGGCGGCGTCGCGGGTGCGCTGACGGCGCTCAACTTCTACTCCAAGGTCTTCAAGACCGCGAAGCCGAATCTCGGCACCGTCGTGGACAAGTCCACCTGATGTCGAGCGTGCTCATACCCGGCGAGCGGGTCCGCGCGCGCGAGCTGCGGCGCACGCGTCGCATCGGCGTCCTCGGGCGCGTGCGCCGGCTCGACTGGCTCATGCTCTTCGCGCTCGCGGGTGTGGCCTCGCTCGGGCTCGACGTCATCGGGACGGGCTCCGGGGGCGCGCAGTTCGTGCTCAAGCAGGAGATCTACCTCGCGCTCGGCGTGGTCGCGCTGCTCGTACTCTCGTTCATCGACGTCGAGCGCTTCCGGCGCTTCGAATGGCCGCTCTACGTGGGTACGATCGCGCTCGTCGCCGCCGTCTTCCTGCTCGGCTTTTCGACGCGCGGCTCCCGGCGCTGGATCCAGTTCCCGTTCTTCCAGTTCCAGCCCTCCGAGCTCGGCAAGCTCACCCTGCTGCTGGCGATCGCCGCGCTGATCGCGCGCAACGCGGGCCGCATCGGCACGTTGCGCTTCGTGCTGCTGTGCATCGTCTACGCGCTGCTGCCCGCGGGGCTCGTGTTCGTCGAGCCCGACTTCGGCACGGCGCTCGTCTATCTCGC
>CAZYYP010000265.1:0-1331 GCA_964651695.1 uncultured Gaiellales bacterium
TCATCAAGTGGCTCGGCGTGATCGGCCCCACGATCGGCACCGGCGTCGCGTTCGCCTACTACCTGCTGGCCCACTGCCTGCTCTACCGCAGGACCGACATCACGGTGCCGTGGCGCAGCTTCGCGGTCTCGGCCGTGCGCGGCTCGCTCGCCGGACTGCTCGGGGCGGCGGTCGCGCTGGTGTGGCTCTCGGGCTTCGACTCGCCCGAGGCCGGTGCCGTGCTGACCGGTGCCGTGCTCGGTGGCGCAGGGGCGACGGTCGGGCTCGTCGCGCTCGGCGAGTGGGATCTCGGCCTCTGGCGACTCCTGCGCGAGCACGGCGTGTGAGCGCGCCGCAGCGCCGATTGGCGGTCACGGTGCTCGTGCCCCAGCTCGCGCGCGGAGGCGCGGAGCTGGTCGCGGTGGAGCTCGCGAACCGCATGGACCGCACGCGCTTCGACGTCGAGGTCTGCGTCACCCGGCGCGCGGCCGATCCCGGCATGCGCGCCGAGCTCGACGCCACCGGCCTGGCCGTGATCGACCTCGACCGCGGCTCGGTGCGCCACCTGCGGCCGTGGGTGCGGTTCACCCGTCACCTGCGCTCGCGGCCGGTCGACATCCTGCACGCGCACACCTTCGGCTCGAACCTCTGGGCCAGCGCCCTCGGGCGCATCGCGCGCACGCCGGTGGTCATCGCGACCGAGCACACGTGGTCGTACGAGGGGCAGCCGGCGCGCGCGTTCCTGGATCGCCACGTCGTGGGGCGCAGCTCGGCGTTCGTGGCGGTCTCGGAGCGCGATCGCGCGCGCATGATCGAGATCGAGCGCGTGCCCGCGGGCGTGATCCGCGTGATCCCGAACGGGTACATCGGCGCCGCTGCGCCCTCCGCGCCGGCGCTGGCGTCGCTGCTCGCTTCGCCGCCCGAGGGGCTTGTGGTGGGCGCGGTTGCCGGTCTGCGGCCGCAGAAGCGGCTCGACGTGCTCATCCGCGCGTTCGGCCTCGCCCGCTCGTCGTTCCCGGGTGCGCAGCTCGTGCTGATCGGCGAGGGCTCGGAGCGCGGCGCGCTCGAGGCGCTCGTCGGCTCGCTCGGCCTGCAGGGCGCGGTGACGTTCCTCGGCCGCCGCGCCGACGCGGTCGGGCTGATGGCGCAGCTCGACGTGTTCGCGCTGTCGTCGGACTTCGAGGGCTCCCCGCTCTCGGTGATCGAGGCGATGTGGTGGAGCCGGCCGATCGTCGCCACGGGCGTCGGCGGCGTGCCGGAGTTGATCGTCGACGGCGAGTCCGGCCTGCTCACGCCGGCGGGCTCGGTCGACGCGCTGGCCGCGGCACTCGGCCGCGTGCTCGGCGATGCCG
>CAZYYP010000265.1:1431-3087 GCA_964651695.1 uncultured Gaiellales bacterium
CGGCGGGTCGTGCGCACGCTGCGCTCGGCCGGCGAGGGCGTCGTCGATCGCGCGATGGGCATCTCGGCGAGCGAGGCGGCCGTGGCGGCGGACGCGGGGTCGGCGCACATCGAGGAGGTCGCGCTGCACCGGCCCTCCGCATGGTGGTCGACCTGGCGCACGTTCCGCTCGGAGCTGGACAGCGGCACGGGGGCGTTCCTCGATCTCGGCTGCGGCGCCGGGCGGGCGCTCGTGGTCGCTGCGCGCTTTCCCGTGACCCGCATCGTCGGCGTCGAGTTCGACCCGAAGCTGGTCGGGCTCGCGCGGCGCAACGTCGCGCATGCACGTGGGGTGGGAGCGGTGCCGATCGAGATCGTCGAGGCCGACGCCACCGTGTATTCGGTGCCCGACGATGTGGGCGTCGTCTATCTCTTCAACCCGTTCTTCGGCGACGTGATGCGCGAGGCGATGCTGCGGGTGATCGAGTCGTACGACCGCGTGCCGCGGCGGCTGCGGATCATCTACGCGTTCCCCTCGGACGAGCGCACGCTGCTCGCCACGGGCCGGATCGCCGTCGCGCGGACCTACCGGCGCCGCCGTCCGATGGCACGCTGGGAGCGCATGCGGAGCACGACCGTGTACGAGGTGCGGCCCCCTACGTAGACGGGCCGCCGCGGCGGCGCGGGCAGTCGTCGACGAGCGAGCGCAGCACGCCTCCGGCCTTGCGGAAGGCCCGCGATCCCGGACGCGCCGCCGAGATCCGCTCGACCGCTTTGAGCGTGACGCGATTGACGCCCGGCCGCAGCAGCGGGTGCACCGTGTAGCAGCGGCGCACGGGGACTGGGCGGAAGCCCACCTTCACCTTGAAGCGGTGCAGTCCGCTCTCCTCGAGGCCCGTCTGCATGGGGGCCATGCCGTAGCTCACGAGGCGGGCGCGATCGCCGATCAGGAAGTGATCGACCACCGTGGTCGCAAGGCCGTCGTTGGGACGCAGCGCGCGTGCGTCGGTGAGTGAGAACGACCCTTCGACGAGCGCGAAATCGGCGACGGCCGTGATCGCCAGGAAGGCGATGAGTTGTCCTTCGTGCCACGCGGCGAGAATCGTCCGCCCGGCCTTGTCGTAGGCATTTACGTAGGTCTCGAAGTGCTCGGTCGTGCCGTCCGACAGTCCGTTGCGCTGTCGCGTCTGGCAGAAGGCCGGGAGCCCGTGCTCACGCAGCCTCGCGGCATCGATGAACTCGAATTCCAGCTCCCGCTCGGCCCGGCGCGAGGCCTGGCGCGCCTGATGCGAGATCTCGCGCGGCAGATCCCCTTGCTCGAGGACGTACATGACGCTGTTGGCCGGCCGCCCCGGTGCCGGCTCGGCGTAGTACTCGGCGGCCGCAGCGGGCGCGCGCCACAACACGGTGCGCACCTCGGCAGGCGTGGGCGGCCGCAGATCGATGTGCGGAAACCGCACCATGCTGATCGCTTCGTGGCGCTGCCAGAACGTGCCCGGCGAGCCTGGAAATGGCGCGGGCCCACTGTCAGCAAGAGCCCGGTAATACGCATCCAGGCTCGCGGGTCGAATGTCGGTGATCGGCAGCCGGGACAGAGCCGCGCCAGCGTACAACCTGAGAACACCCTGTGAGACCGCCTCCAGACCGGGATCGGAGCCCCAAACGGGGAGTCTTGACC
>CAZYYP010000265.1:3187-4398 GCA_964651695.1 uncultured Gaiellales bacterium
ACGAGCGCTGCGAAGCCCGTGCGGGCGAAGAGTTCCAGCTGCTCATTGCCCATTCGCTGGAAGCGTCTTGCCGCTACCAGGAATGCCACGAGGGCGCCGACGATTGGCGCGAAGAAGAGCAGCGAACCCAGGATGCCCACTTCCACCAGGGATTGCAGGTAGGTGTTGTGCGCCACGAGGGGGGTGAGGATGAAGCGTGAGTCGGGGATCAGGCCGGGGTCTCGCAGGAGGTAGTGCGGCGTGACGTCGCGGAAGGTGCCGTAGCCGAAGCCCTCGATGGGCCGGTCCTTGAAGGCGCGCCAGCCGACCTCCCAGATCGACGTGCGGCCCGTGCCCGAGCGGTCGACGGGCTGGTTGCCGATGCCCAGCACCGTCTCGACGCGGTCGCGCTGGACGGCCGGCGCTGCCACCGCGACGTAGGTCACGGCCAGGACGAGAGCGATCAGCGCGCCGAACGCGAGCCGGTTGCGCCAGCGGCCGCCCGCGACGACCCAGGCGGCGAGCGCGACGAGCAGCGCGACGTAGCCGCCACGAGAGCCCGTCAGGAGCAGGCCGTAGAAATCGACCGCGACGACGCCCATGAAGAACAGGCGCTCGGCGCCACTCCGCCCCAGGATCGTCATCAGGACGGCGAAGAAGACGCTCGCGACGAGCGTCATCGCGAACTCGTTGGCATCGACCGAGGCGCTGCCGAGTTGCGAGGAGTCGAGCGAGACCCCGGCCGCCACCAGTGCGATGATCGTCAGCGCACCGCCGATCGCGATCGCAGCACCGATCCAGCGCAACGCGCTCTGGCTGCGCGACGCCGCGAAGATCGTCGCGAACAGCACCACGTTGAGCGCGTACCGCTCGACGGTCGAGAACACGGTGGACGGCGCCGGCGCCCAGATGGCGGTCAGCAGCGCATACACGAGTGATGCGACGACGAACGCCGTCATCACGGGATAGCGGCGCGCGAAGCTCTTGAGCGGCCGGGCGGGGTCGGGCAGGAGCATCTCCAGCACCCAGCGGGCGACGAGCGCGAAGCCGAGGAACTTCGCGAGGATGCCGACCGGGAAGATGGGAAGCGCGAACTGCACCGCCACGAAGATGCAGATCCCGACCGTGAGGTCGGAGAGCAGGGCGACCGTGACGGTGGCGAGAACCGCGAGCGCCAACGCATCGGTCGGGCGGGTCGCGGCGAGGTAGCCCAGCACCGGAACCAGCGGGGC
>CAZYYP010000266.1:0-4385 GCA_964651695.1 uncultured Gaiellales bacterium
ACGGCCGCAGCTGGATGTCGCGCCACAGCTCGCGCACCTGGTCGATGCGGATCTGCGTGCCTTCGGGCCGCACCTCGAGCAGATCGGGGTGGCCGTGCTCGAGCGCGCGTTCCGGCAGCCCGGCGAGCGCGGCGGCGAAGCGGCGCGCGTGCGCGCCGACGCCGTAGCCGTGCCGGCCGATCAGCAGGTAGGCGTGCCCGGGGTGGCGCAGCGCGACGCGCAGCCGCGCGCGAGCCGCCTCGTTGCCGATCAGACCCGCGAAGGGGTCGGAGTCGCTCACAGCCCGAGTGCCTCGCGCACGCGCGCGGCGACGACCTCGGAATCGCCCGTCCCGTCCACGCGCACCAGGCGCCCGTCGTCGGCGGCGAGCACGTCGTCGTAGGCGGCGATCACGCTGCGATGGAAGTCGATCGGCTCGCGCTCGATGCGGTCGGCCGTGCCCGGCTCGCGCCGCTCGGCGGCCTGCTCGGCCGTGACGGCGAGCAGCACCGTGGCGTCGGGCAGCAGCCCGCCCGTGCCCACCTCGTTGATCGCGCGCACCGCATCGGCTCCGACGCCGCGTACGACGCCCTGGTAGACGAGCGAGCTGCCGACGTAGCGGTCGGCGACCACCGTCGCGCCGCGTGCGAGCGCCGGCGCGATCACGTCCTCGACGAGCTGCGCCCGGGCCGCCGCGAAGAGCAGGGCCTCCGCGCGGGCGCCGAGCGGAGCCTCGCTGTCCAGCAGCAGCGTGCGAACGTGCTCCCCTGCCTGCGTCCCGCCCGGCTCCCGCACCTCCACGACCTCGTGTCCGAGCGCGCGCAGATGCGCCGCGAGCAGGCGCGCCTGGGTGGTCTTGCCCGCTCCGTCGGCTCCCTCGAACGCGATGAAGCGCGGGCTGTCATGCTGATGGTCGACAGCGGCGATGCCAAAGACGATAACCGCACCGCGAAGGAGCTTGGCAGCGCACGCCGAAACGTGAGCCTCGCATGTCTGCAGCCCCCGCATACATCGTCTACGGCCATCGGCACGCGGTGCGCCTCCTGAGCCGCCTCATCGCCATCGGATTGCTGCTCGCGGCGATCGCGACGGTGTTCTTCGGCATCGTCTGGCGTAGCGGCTCCGACGCCACCCCGGCGGCCTCCCAGGCCGGCACGCACGGCGGCGCCGCCAAGGTCGCCACCGTGGCGCATCTGGGTGGCAAGACGGCGACGACCGCGGTCAAGCCCGCCAACGGCTCGACGGCGCCGCTCAAGTCCAAGAAGCACAAGCCGGCCAAGCCGATCCCGCCCAACGCCAAGATCCCGGTCATGGTGCTGAACTCGAACGGCATCCACGGCGTGGCGCACACGCTCGCCGCGAAGGTGCACGCGGCCGGCTATCCGATCACGTCCGTCGGCAACGCGCAGAAGCGCGGGCTGCCCACGATCGTGCAGTACGCCAAGGGCTACGGCCCGGCCGCCCGCAAGCTCGCGAGGCTCGTCGGCAACGTGCAGTTCGTGACGCCGTTCGACGGCATCACGCCGAGCCAGGCCGGCAAGGCCAAGCTCGTCGTCATCCTCGGCACGTAGGTGGCCCCACGGCCGGGCCTAGGCGCAGGCGTCGCTGCCGGCGATGACGTCGGCGTCCGAGCCCGCGAAGATGTTGTCGTGACCGGCGAGCGAGCGGGCGCGCGCGAGGCTCGCCTTCCAGGCGCTGTCGTGCCAGCACCCGTGCTCGTAGCCCGCGAGCTGGAGCCAGACCTCGGAGTCCTTCGGTGCCAGTGAGAGAGCGCGTTCCATGGCCTTGCGCGCATCCGCCGGACGGCCGAGCGATTGCAACAGACTCGCCTGCTCGAGCCGCACGTCGACCGACGTCGGGTTGAGCGCGGCCGCGAGGTCGGCCTCCACGCGCGCCTCGTCGGTGCGACCCTGGTCGTCGAGCCGGCCGGCGCGCGCGAGCGCGTTGTCGCTGAGCACGGGGAGCACCGCGGGGAGCGCCGCGAGCGCGAGGGCCGTCGCGGCGACGACCGCCACGCTGCGCCGGGGGAGTCGTGCGAGGCGCGTCCTGCCGGGCGCGCGCGCCACCGCGCCGCCCGCGGCGCAGGCCACGAGGACGGGGATCGGATAGGCGAGCAGGGTCAGCGCCGTCTGCCTCCACTCCCAGTCGATCTGGTTGTGCAGCGCGAACGCGCCCGTGCCGGCGATGAGCGCGAGCGCCGCCGAGCGCTCCGTGCCGCGCAGGCGCGTGACGGCCGCCGCGCACGCGCCCGCCGCCGCGAGCGCGACGACCGCCGGCACGGCTCCCAGGAGCCCGAGTCCGGAGAGCACGTGGAAGCCGATCGAGTGCTCCTGCCCGGCCTGCTGGAAGTCCGGTCGCGCGAGCCGGTCGATGGTCTCGAACGTGTCCGCGCCGTTGCCCTGCAGCGGATGAGCCTTGAAGGCGTCCCAGGCCTCGCCCCACCAGCGCCCGCGGAGATTCGTCGAAAGCGAGCTGAGGTGGTTGGTCGTGCCGACGGCGCCGCCGCCGGAGAACTGATCCCACACGTGGCTGAGCGCGCCGACGGGCCCGCCGTACCTCGAGGAGAGCTTCACGACCGCGAGCAGGAAGGCTGCGGCCAGTACGACGAGCACCGCGAGCCCGAAGCCGCGGCGCAGGCGCGGACCGGCGCGCTGGGCGAACTCGACCGCGAGCGGCCCGAGCAGCGCCGATGCGATCACCGCGGCGGCGGAGTACCACAGCAGGCGCGTGCCGGCGGGGACGGTGAACGGCGCGTCGAGCGCCGTGAAGGAGTGCAGGCCGAGGCCCCAGCGTGCGACGGGCGCGCTCACGGCCAGGACGACCAGCAGGGCGGCGGCGCTCTCGGTGCGCCGCTGGGTCACCGCGAGCCAGATCGCGCCGCCGATGATCGCGGCGAGCAGGCCGCCGCGCGAGGAGGCGAGGCCCAGGCCGAGCACGAGCAGGGACAGCGTCCCGCACCCGGCTGCCCGGCGCAGGCGCTGCGGGGCGCTCGCGAGCCAGAGCGCGCCCGGCGCGGCGAGCGCGGCGTAGGCTCCGATCGCATTCGGGTAGCCGAGCACGCCTTGGAGCCGCGGCGAGGTCTGGAAGAAGACGCCGTGCGCGCGCTGCTGGATCGCGTAGGCGATGAGCGGCAGCGACGCGGCGCTGAGCACCCAGACGGCCGCTTCGAGCGGGCGGCGCAGCAGGCTCGCGAGCAGGACGCCGCAGCTCGCCGCGGCGACGGCCACGAGCCAGCGGTTGGAGTCGCCATACGAGGTGGCGGGCGTCACCGACCAGCCGATGGAGGCGTACGACACGATCCCCACGAGCGCCAGCGCACCGAGGTAGACGATCACCCGCCGCGGCGGCGGGGTCCACGAGCGCAGCCCGCCGGCGACCGCCACGGCGGCCAGGGCGCACGCGCCGAGGCAGACGCAGGCGCCAATCGCAATGCCTCCATCCGAGGCGCCGCCGCCGCCTTCGACCGCGACGACAGCGGCCAGCGCCAGCCAGACGGCTGCCGGCCACGCGCCTGCCGCGTCGCGCAGGGACGCAGAGACAGCACGCACCTCTGTAGGATAGTCGGGCCGCAGCGGGAACCTGGCTCTGAGGCAGGTGCCAAGGCGGTTCGTGGACGTGCGCACCCCAGGCGTTGAAATTCCCCTCAAGTTCGAATGGGTGAGTGCCGATGCCTCACCTGAGTGAGGTCCCGCCGGGTCGCCGATGAATCTTCACGAAACACTTACCTACCGCCGTTCCCACGCTCATCTGGTCCCGGTAGCGTTCAGTTAGGTGCGACAGACGCCGACGCTCGCGCAGTTCACCACCGCTCTCATGACCCCCACCCGCCGCAATCTCTCCCTCCTGATCCTCACCGCCGTTCTCGGCGCGTTGCTGCTGGTTCCGGCCGGCGCGTCCGCTGCCGGTTGCGATGCGCGCGACATGATCGACGCGGCGGCCAACGGCCGCCAGATCTCGACGCACACGGCGGCCTGCTACCAGCAGGCGCTCGCCGAGTTGCCGAGCGACGTCGATGGCTACGCGCCCGACGTGCGCGCAAACCTGATCAGCGCCGAGCAGCGCGACGCGACCTTCAAGGCAAAGCGCGCCGGCGGCGACACCCGGCAGCTCGCGGGCGAGCTCGCCGGCTTCTCGGGCAGCGCCGCCGCTCCGGCGGAGGTACGCGGTCCGGTCACCAGCCTGCTCCAGGGTCTCGGGCCCGCGCACGTCGATCAGGTGCCGCTGCCGGTCGTCGCTCTCGGCGGAGCCGCCGGGCTGCTCCTGCTCGCCGGGCTCGCGACCTCGCTGGTGCGCGTGCGCCAGCGCCGCGCCGCGCGCTCCTAGACCCGCCTGGTTGAGCCGGTCCGGGTGTCGTCCGATGCCCCTGCCACTCTATCTGGCGTGTGCTTGGGGGAGACAACGCTAGA
>CAZYYP010000267.1:0-4356 GCA_964651695.1 uncultured Gaiellales bacterium
GCGGCTCGGGCTCCGCATCGGCTGCGCGCCCGACATCTTCCTCGGCTCGGCCTACCAGGCGGGCCGCGCCGCGATCGACGACGGTGCGATCGGCGAGCCGCTGGCGGTGAGTGCCGCCATGCTCGTCGGCGGGCAGGAGGTCTGGCACCCGAACCCCGACATCTTCTACGCCGACGGCGCGGGCCCGCTGTTCGACATGGGCCCGTACTACCTGACCGCGATCGTCGCGCTGCTCGGGCCGATCGCGCAGGTCGCCGGCTTTGCCTCGACGCGCACGCGCGAGCGGACGATCGAGATCGGCCCCCGCACCGGCGAGCGCTTCACCGCCACCACGCCGACCCACACCACGGCCGCGATGGAGCTCGCAAACGGCGTCACGGCGAATCTCGTCGCGAGCTTCGAGGCCGCGGGCCAGTACATCTGCGACATCGCGATCCATGGCAGCGAAGGCGTCCTGGTGCTCCCCGACCCGAATGCATTCGGCGGCGCCGTGCGCTGCAAGCGCGGCCGGGGTGGCTGGGAGGAGCTGCCCTACACCTCGTTCGGCGGCGCCGACGCGCGCGGCATCGGCCTCCACGACATGGTCGAGGCGATCACCGCGGGACTGCCGCACCGCGCGTCGGGGGAGCTCGGCGCGCACGTCGTCGAGGTCGCCCGGGGCATCCTGCTCTCGGCTGCCGAAGGACGCATCGTCGCAATCGAGTCGCGCGTCGACCAGCCGCTGCCGCTGCCGGTCGACAGCGTGGCCTGAGGCTACGGCGCGAGCGCCGAGACCGCCCACGAGCTCGTCTGCATCCACACGCCGTCGGGCCGCGCGTGCCGCGCGAGCACGCCGCGCAACTCGGCCTCGATCACGTCGCGCTTGCGCTCGGCCTCGTCGGGCGCGTCGCGGAAGATCTCGGCGGCCGGGCCGATCGCGAGCTGGAACGCCAGCGCCTCGTCGACCGAGGGCCCGACGCGCACCGTCGCCGTCGTGCGTTCGAAGCTCACGCGCGTGTAGCCGGCGCTCGTGAGGATCGCCGTCACGACGGCGGGATCGGCCATCGAGAACGGCCCCGGGCCGCAGGTGGGCGCCTCGTCGGGCGGAGGGGGCAGATGCCGCTGAACGATCGCCTTGGCGAACGACAGCCACGGGTTGTCCTCGAGCGGCGCCCACACGACCATGAGCAGGCGCCCGCCGGGGACGAGCGCCGTGCGGATGTTGCGCATGGCGGCCACCGGGCTCTGGAAGAACATCGTCCCGAAGCGCGCGAATGCGAGGTCGAACTCGGGGTCGAAGGCGCGGCTCTGCGCATCGGCGACCTCGAACTCGGCCTGCGCGAGCCCGGCCTCGTGGGCATCGGCGCGGGCGACATCGAGGAACGGCGGGCAGCAGTCCGTGCCCAGCGCGAATCCGCCGGGCCCAACGAGCCCGGCGATCTGCAGGGTCGTCTCGCCGAAGCCGCAGCCGACGTCGAGGACGCGCATCCCCGGCGTCAGGCCGGCGCGCTCCAGCGGGCCGCGGCTGTGGATGTCGCTCGCCTCGACGAAGAGGCTGCGGAAGCGCTCGAACTGCGCCACGAGGACGTCGTTCCAGAACTGGACGTTCGCGGCGTTCGGAGAGGTGGCCTGGACACTCATGTGTCTATCGTAACGATCGCCGTCAGGCCGTGCGCGGTCCGAAGCGCACCGCGTTGCGCTCGCGCGCGCGCTCGATCTCGCGCTCGCGGCTGCGCGGCGGAGCGGTCGTGACCAGATCGTCGAGCAGGCGCGATGAGACCTCCGCCACCGCCTGCACCGCGCGCTCGAAGGCCTCCTCGTTGACCTTCGCAGGGCGCGTCATGCCGCTGATCTTGCGCACGAACTGGAGCGCGGCGGCCTCGACCTCATCCTGGGAGGTCGGCGGGTCGTAGTTGTGCAGTGGGCGGATGTTGCGGCACATGCGTCGCCTCCAGGGTCGGGGAACGGCTGGTCGCAGCATATGACCGCGCGGGCGGCCGTTCTTCAGCGGCTGGCCTGCGCCGCCGCCGGCCGCTCGACACCCGAGGCGAGCCAGCACGCGGCGCCGCGCTCGCTGTCGGGCAGATGCGGATCGTCGACCGGGCAGCGGTCGAACGCCACCGGGCAGCGCGGATGGAAGCGGCAGCCGCTCGGGATCGCGGCCGCGTCGGGCGGCTCGCCGCGCAGCAACTGGCGCGCGCTGGTGCGCTGCTCGACCTTCGGGGCGACCGCCAGAAGCGCCTTGGTGTACGGGTGCTGCGGATCGCCGAGCACCTGCTCGGTCGTCCCGAGCTCGACGATCCGCCCGAGGTACATGACGGCCACGCGGTCGCACAGCGACCACGCCATGCCGACGTCGTGGGTGATCAGGAGCATCGAGAGCGCGCGCGTCGTGCGTAACTCGACGAGCAGGCGCAGCACCTGGGTGCGCACCGAGACGTCGAGCGCCGAGACCGGCTCGTCGCACACGAGCGCCTCGGGCTCGAGGGCCAGCGCCGCCGCGATCACGACGCGCTGCCGCTGGCCGCCGGACAGCTCGTGCGGATAGCGCCGCCAGAAACGATCGGCGGGCGAGAGCCCGGCGTCGTGCAGCGCCGCGACGCCGCGACGGACGCGCTCCTCGCCGGCGGGCACGCCGATCGCCGACAACCCCTCCTGCACCTGCGCGCCGACCGTGCGGCGCGGATTGAGCGACTGGTAGGGGTCCTGGAAGATCAGCTGCACGCGCCGGCGCAGCGCGCGCAGGTCGTGGTCGACCGGTTGGCCATCGAACTCGATGCTCCCGGCGCTCGGCGACTCCAGGCCGAGCAGGGCGCGCGCGAGCGTCGACTTGCCACAGCCGGACTCGCCCACCAGGCCGAGCGTCTCGCCGCGGCGCCAGACCAGATCGACGCCGTCCACGGCGCGCACGGGCGGCCGCCGACCGCGCCGGTAGGTGATGTGGAGGTCGCGGGCCTCGTAGAGGGCCTCGGCGCTCACGGCAGCTTCGCCAGGAGGCAGCGGGCCTCGCGCCCGGTGCGGTCGACGACGAGCGGCACCGGGCCCGCGACGCACTCCGCGAATGCGCGGTGGCAGCGCGGGGCGAAGCGGCAGCCCGGAAACTCCTCGCCGGGATGTGGAGGCGATCCGGGGATCGCCTCGCCGAGCGAGCGCGGGCCGCCGACGTGCGAGAAGCCCGCGAGCAGGCGCTCGGTGTACGGGTGCCGGGGCGCCTTCAGGATGTCGGCCACCGGGGCGAGCTCGGCGATCTGGCCGGCGTACATCACGGCGACCCGGTCGCACGTCTCGGCGATCACGGAGAGGTCGTGCGTGATGAGCAGGAGCGCGAGGCCGAGGTCGCGGCGGAGCTCCTCGAGCAGCTGCAGGATCTGCCCCTGGGTCATCACGTCGAGCGCGGTCGTCGGCTCGTCGCCGATGATCAGCTCGGGGCCGCAGGCCAGCGCGAGCGCGATCATGACGCGCTGGCGCATGCCGCCCGAGAACTCGTGTGGGTACTGCCGCCGGCGTGCGCGCGGGATGCCGACCCGCTCGAGCAGCTCCGACACGCGCGCATCGGCATTCGCGCCCGGCTCGTGCAGATGGATCGCCTCGCTGATCTGCCGGTCGATGCGCATCACGGGATCGAGCGCGTTCATCGCGCCCTGGAAGACCATCGACGCCGTCTTCCAGCGCACGTCGCGCCACCCGGTCGGCGTGCGCCGGTGCAGGAACATGACGCCGCGCGTGGAGTTCATCGTGATCTCGCCGCGTGTGCGGCCGAGGCCGGACGGCAGCAGACCGAGCAGCGCGAGCGCCGTCGTCGTCTTTCCGCAGCCGGACTCGCCGGCGAGGCCGAGCGCCTCGCCGCGGCGCAGGCTGAAGCTGACGCCGTCCACGATCGGGACGAAGCGGCCCTCCTCGCGGTAGACCACGCGCAGGTCGCGCACCTCGAGCAGCGTGTCGCTCTTCGCCGCGACTGCGCTCACGCGCGCTCCCGTCGCGTCGGGTTGACGATCTCCTCGAGGCCGTAGCCGACCAGACTGAAGCCCATCGCGAGCAGCGTCACGCACAGCCCCGGCGGGATGAAGTACGCCCACTTCGCCTGTGTCATCGCGCCCGAGTCGTAGGCGCTGTTGAGCATCTGGCCCCACGAGAAGTTCTGCGGGTCGCCGAGGCCGAGGAAGGCGAGCGTCGTCTCGGCGAGCACCGAGACCGAGATGAAGAGCACGGCGTTCGCGAGCACCAGGGGAAGGACGCCGGGCAGGATGTGGCGCGCCATGATCGTGCGATCGCGGGAACCGAGGACACGTGCTCGCTGCACGTAGTCCCGCTCCCTCAGCGTCAGCACCTGGCTGCGCACGATGCGCGACGTGCCCGCCCAGCCGAGCCCGCCGATCA
>CAZYYP010000268.1:0-4353 GCA_964651695.1 uncultured Gaiellales bacterium
GCATCGCCAGCACGCGCTCGGGCCAGTCCTCGAGCAGCGCCATGTCGTCGAGCAGGCGCTGCGCGTAGTCGGTGATCTTGAAGTACCACTGCGCCAGGACGCGGCTCTCGACCGGCGAGCCGCAGCGCTCGCAGTGCCCGTCGATGACCTGCTCGTTCGCGAGCACCGTCTGATCGACCGGGCACCAGTTGACGGGTGCCTCGCGCTTGTACGCCAGGCCGCGCTCGAACAGCTGCAGGAAGATCCACTGCGTCCAGCGGTAGTACTCGGGCTCGGCCGTCGAGAGCTCGCGCGACCAGTCGATCGACCAGCCCATGCGCTTCATCTGCTTGCGGATCGCCGCGATGTTGTCGTTCGTGACGTCGCGCGGGTTGCGGCCCTCGCGGATCGCCGCGTTCTCGGCCGGCAGGCCGAACGAGTCGTAGCCCATCGGATGCAGCACGCGCAGCCCGTGGCGGCGGCGCTGGTGGCAGAGCGCGTCGCCGATCGTGTAGTTCTTGACGTGGCCCATGTGAAGGTCGCCCGAGGGGTACGGGAGCATCTCGAGCACGTACTGCAGGCGCGAGCCGTCCTCCCCGGGCTCGGGGTTCGGCGTCGTGAAGGCGTCGGCGTCGTGCCAGACCTTCTGCCATTTGGCCTCGACCGCGGCTGGGTCGTAGCGCTGCATGCTCGCTGCCTCGTCGGAAGACGTCGTCAGAAATGGAAACGCCTCTCCGTGGAGAGGCGCTGCGGATCCTCCGCCGGCACGCCGGTGCCGGCGCGAGACCCGCTCAGAGAAGAAGGAGTGCGCGTCCGCACATCGCGCTTTCGAGTCTATCAGCCGGGTACGGACCGCTCCATGCAGCGCTCGCCGGGCGTCGCGAAGCCGAAGCGCGCGTAGAGGCGATGCATGTCCTTGGTGTGCAGGATCCAGCGCAGGCGCGCGTGGGGGCCGTTCTCGACCGCCTCGCGCACCAGTTCGGCGCCGAACCCGCGACCGCGGTACTCCGGCAGCACGTAGACGTCGAACAGCCACGCATAGGTGACGTCGTCGGACGCCACGCGGCAGAAGCCGATCTGCCGGTCGCCGTCGTAGAGGCCGACCACGCGCTTGGCATCGTCGACCAGGTGCTGCATGGTCGCGAGCGGGCGCCCGCTCGCCCAGTAGGCGTGCTCGCTGACGTAGCCGTGCACGGCCCCGACGTCGATGCGCTCGCGGTCGTCGTCGAGCTCGATGCCGGGCGCGACCTCTCGCCGCACGCGCTACTTCTTCTTGGCGCCCGAGCGAGCCGTCGTCTTGCGCGCCGCACCGGTGGCCGCCTTGCGCGCGCGCTTCGGCTTGGCCTCCTCGCGCGGACCCGCCGCGATCATGCGCGCAGCCTTGGACTTCTTGCGCGCAGCCGTGTTCGGGTGCAGTGCGCGACGTGCGGCCGCGCGGTCGACCAGCACCTGCAACTGCTTGTGCTCGCCCTCGATCAACGCCGCGTCACCTGCGTCGATCGCCGTCTCGAGCCGGCGGAAGTAGGTCTTGATCGTCGTCTTGTAGCGCAGGTTCTCCAGCCGCTGACGGCTGGCCACCTTGATGCGCTTCTTCTGTTGCTTGATGTTCGCCACGAGGACAGGACGGTAGCAGGAACCGGCCTGGCACGGATGCGCTTGGCTGCTCCAGCTGAGCGACGCGCTACTTCGTCGTGATCGAGCGCTGCGCGATCAGCGCTCCCTTGCGGGAGATCGACGCCGTGACCTTCCCGCGCCTGCCTCCGAGCCGGATGAAGCTGACGATCTTGGCGGAGGCGCTCTTGGTGGTGGAGCCGAGGTTCTGCCGCTTGCCGCCCTTGGGCGTGAGGTACCACGTCACCTTGAGCTTGCCCTTGGGCACCGCTGCGAAGTGGAAGCTCGCCCAGATCGTGTCGACGTTCCGCAGCGTGCTCGCCGCAGGCCCGTTCTTCGCGCCGCTCAGGACGGTCTAGTCGACGACGCCCATCGCGGGCGCTACCAGCACGGCGGGGCGCGCGGCGGGCTTCACCTGGGTCGCGGGGAATCCGGGCAGGAGCGAGACGGTGTAGCTCCCGGGCACGAGCGTCGCCGGGAGCTTGAGCGAGGCCGAGAACGCGCCGGCAGGCAGGGTGAGCGAGGCGTGGATCCTGGTCGCGGTGCCCTTTCGCAACTCCACGACGTAGGTGCCGGCCCGCGGCGCCGTGCCCTTCACGACGAGCGTCCCCTTGATCTTGCTCTGCTTCCACGTACCCGAGAGCGTTGCGGACGTCAGGGTCGACTGCAGTGCGGTGATCGTCACTGTGATCGGCTGGCTCGCAGTGTTGCCCGCGGCGTCGGTCACCGCGACGCTCGCGTTGTAGGTGCCGGCGTTCGGGTAGGCGTGAACGGCGGACAGCCCCGAGCCGGTCGATCCGTCGCCGAACGCCCATGTTGCGGAGGCGATGGCCGACCACTTGTCGGTCGCCGTCACGGTCATCGTGAGCGGCGCACCGACCTCGGCAGAGCCGCTCAGGGCGACCGGGGCGACGGCCGGGGGAACCATGTCGAGGAACGACACGTCCACGGGCTGCAGACCGCCCGCATCGGGCGAGGTGGCCGTGGCGAAGTGACCGTGCCCGTCGGTGGCGATGAGCGGCTCGCTGTCGGCCAGGTGCGGGACGTCGAGCGTGCGCGTGTCACCCCAGACGCCCGCCGCCGAGCGCACGCGCGCCTGGCCCACCCGCTGCCCTCCGGCGACGTCCTGCTCCCAGCCCACGACCGCGGTCCCGTCGTCGCCGAGCGCGGGATGCGGCGCGAAGTTCCCGACGTCGTTGATGGCCTCGATCCCGCCCCACACCCCAGTCGCGCTCGAGCCGAAGCGCGCCGACATGATGTTGTCGAGCTGCGAGGGCCCGGCCTGGCTCCACACGAGCATCGCCACCCCCGCGCGGTTCACGCTGAGCGCGGTGAACGAGGCCGTCAAGGTCGTGAGCGCGCCGACCGGGCTGAGCGGCCACTGCCCGACCCAGTCGCCCGTCGGCGACTTCCACGAGACGCCGACGGCCTTCGATGTGCCCACGGTCTGCGTCATCGTGTAGGCAACGAGCATGTTGCCGGCCTGGTCGATCGCCACCGAGAGGTCAGCGGGGCCCATCGCACCGGTGACGCCGGCGTTGACCGCTTCGCTCGCTCCGAAGACGGGATTCGCGGCACTGAGGCGCGATGCCCAGACCGTGTTCCCGACGCGGTAGGTCATGATCGCCGAGCCGGCGTCGTTGAGCGCGACGTGCGAGTCGAGGGCGGGCGTGCCGCCGACACCGAACTTCTGGCTGAACGAGAACGGTCCCGTCGCGGTCGGGCGGTATCCGAGAATGATGTTGGCGGTGCCGGACTCACCCGTCATCACCGCGACGCCCGACGGATTGACGACCAGCTCGCTGACCGTTGCGGCCTCGGGTATGTCCAGGGTCGCCGTGTTCAGGGTGGCCTCCGTGGGCGCGGGAGCAGTTGCGGGCCAGGTCGCGATCGTCGTGACCGACCCCGCGCCTCCCGTCGACCAGACGGCCGTCACGTTGCCGCTGCCGTCGACGCCCGACAGCGCCGTGACGGGCGAGGGAGCGGCGCCGACGGCGACGGGTGCAGACCACGCGCCGCCTGCGGGCTTGCGTGCGACGAGCACCTGGCCTCCGGCTGCCGAGTCCCACCAGGCGACGGCCGCGTCGCCCGAGCCGCCGATCGACAGGCGGGGCGTGTCGCCGGCGGTCGTGCCCGCCGCGGAGATCGCCACGGGCCCTTGCCAGATCGCCGCGCTCGCGAGCGCCGGGATGCACAGGAGGCACACGGCGCCGAGCGCCACGGCGAGTGCGGTGCGGAACGATTTCACGTCTTCGACCCTCTTGGTTGGTGACCCAGTGACCGCGCAGGTCGTGCGTCGCAAGCGCCGCCGGGCGCCCCAGGGATGCGAATGAAACGCGGATCCTGTGAGCGCCTTGGAGCCCTCTCGCCGGGGAACCTACCCGGGATCGGTCTCGCGTGCAACGAACTTTCGGGTGGGCCGTGGGATCGACGCCCCTGCTGCGCCAGACTGCCGACGCCCGTCGAGACGCCCGGCTAGCCCTTCTTGGCCCTGACCGACGCGCGCGCGATGACGACGCCCTTGCGGCTCAGCACCGCCTGATAGGTGCCCGCGAACGTGCCGCCCAGGCGCAGGAAGCTCACGATCTTGAGCGCGGAGGGCTTGCTCGTCGAGCCGATGCGGATGCGCTTCTTGCCGATCTTGTACCAGGTGAGCGTGACGTTGCCCTTGGGTTTGGCGACGAAGTGGAAGTTCGCCCAGATCGTCGTCGCGCCCGTCAGGGTGCGCGCTGCCGTGCCGCTGCGCGCGCCGCTCAGGAAGCC
>CAZYYP010000269.1:0-4341 GCA_964651695.1 uncultured Gaiellales bacterium
CTCTATCACCAGCCCCGCTCCCGCTCCACGCGCGTTCTCTGGCTCGCCGAGGAGGCGGGCGCGCCGGTCGACGTCGTCGTCATCGCGCGCGAGGAGAAGTTCACCGACGAGTACCGCAAGATGCACCCGCTCAGCCGCTCGCCCGCCTATGTGGAGGACGGCGGGCCGGTGTTCGAATCGGCCGCGCTCGTGCTGCACCTCGCCGATCGCCACCCGGAGGCGGGGCTGATCGCCGCACCGGGCTCCTACGAGCGGGCGCTCCAGTACCAGTGGGCGTTCTTCGCCATGACCGAGCTCGAGGCCCCGCTGGTCGAGACGGCGCGCCAGATGTGGAAGGACTCGGGCGAGCCCGACGCCGCGATCATGCAGGCGGCGCTCGCGCGCTTCGAGCGCGGCGCGGCGCTCATCGAGGCGACGCTCGACGGCGGCGACTACCTGGTCGCCGGCAGCTTCTCGGTCGCCGACATCATCGTCGGCGGCGTGCTCAGCTTCGCGCGCACGGCCGAGATCACCGATCTGCCGCCCGGGCTCGTGCCGTACGTCGACGGCCTCGAGGCCCGGCCGGCGCGCCGGCGCGCATACACGCGCACGGCGTGAGCGACGGTTCAGGCGAGCGCGGGCGGGATCAGCACGGCGGTGCCCGTGACACCGATCCCGCCCTCGCGCGGGATCGCGACGAAGATCCGCGAAGGGCGCCCGATCTCCTCGCCCTGGACGATCTCGATCGAGGCGGGCGGAGCGACGGCGCCGATCGCCCGCAGGTAGGCGCCGAGCGCCGCGGCCGCCGCGCCGGTCGCGGGGTCCTCGACGACGCCACCCACGGGAAACGGGTTGCGGGCGCGGAACTGCGTCGGCGACGCCCGCAAGATGACCTGGATCGTCGTCCAGTCCTGTGCCTCCATCAGCGCGCGCAGGGCGTCGAAGTCGTAGGCGAGCGCGGCGTGAGCCGCCGCGCTCGCGAGCGCGATGATCGGGTGGCGGGCGCCCGCGTAGGCGACCTTCGGCGGCAAGCGCGGGTCGAGGCCGTCCTGCTGCACGCCGAGAACGCGGAGCAAGAGCGCGAGAACGCCGGGGGCGATCTCCTCGACGTGCGGCTCGACCGAGGTCAGCGTCGCCCACGGAACGCCGCCGATCTCCTCGACCAGCACGGGCACCGGCCCGGCGAGCGTCGTGAAGAGGAGCTCCGTCGCGCCGTACTGCCGGTAGAGCGCGATCGCGGAGGCGATGGTGGCGTGGCCACAGAAGGACACCTCGGCCTCGGGGCTCCAGTAGCGCACGGTCCATTCGCGCCCGCCGTCACCCGCGAGGAACGCGGTCTCCGAGTAGCCGACATCCCTCGCGATCTGGCGCATGGCCTCGGCGGCCGGGAGCTCGTCGCCCACGACCACGCCGGCGGGATTGCCGCCGCGCGGGTCGTCCGAGAACGCCGCGATGCGTGCCGCCAGGAGCGTCATGCGAGCATGTTCGCGCATCACGGCGGTGCGCGGGAGGGAGGCGCCACTGCGCAACCGCTTGCTGAAATCGCTTACACCGGCGCGGGGCCCGCTACCCTGGACGTCGTGAGCACCCCCGGCGCCCGCCGCAGGAGACCGACGATCTACGACGTCGCGCGCCTTGCCGGCGTGTCGACGGCGACCGTCTCGCGGGCGCTCAACGACACCGGCCAGGTGGCCGAGCCGAAGCGGATCGCGATCGACGCGGCCGTCGAGCAGCTGGGCTACCGGCCGAACACGATCGCGCGCAGCCTCGTCACGCGCGCGACGCAGACGATCGCGCTGCTCCTGCCCGACATCACGAACCCCTTCTACGCCGAGCTCGTGGCCGGGATCCAGGCGCTCACGCTCGAGCGCGACTACACGATGCTGCTGTGCACGACCGATTTCGACCCCGAGCAGGAGGAGCGCTACCTCCGCCTGCTGCGCGCGAAGCACGTCGACGGCGCGCTCGTCGACGGGCTCGTCCTCCCGCCGGAGCGGATCGCGCGCTTCGTCGAGGACGGCTTCCCGATCGTCTGCCTCGACCGCGACGTCAACTCGCCGGCGGTGCCGCTCGTACAGGTCGACAACCGGATGGGCGCCCGCCTGGCGACCGAGCACCTGCTGTCGCTCGGGCACCGGCGGATCGCGCACATCATGGGCGCGCCGGCCCGCATCAGCGAGGAGCGCGTGCTCGGCTACCGGGGCGCGCTCGAAGCCGCGGGCATGAGTCCCGACTCGGCGCGCGTCGCGCTCGGGAACTTCACCGAAACGGGCGGCCATGACGCGATGCGCAGCCTGCTCGAGACCGAGCCCGGCCTCACGGCCGTCTTCGCCGCCAACGACCTCTCCGCGATCGGGGCCATGAACGCGATCGTCGCGAGCGGGCGCAACGTGCCGGACGACGTGTCGATCGTCGGCTTCGACGACCTGCGCCTCGCGCAGTTCACCTCGCCGCCGCTGACGACGATCCGGCAGCCGGCAGACGAGATCGCGCGGCACTCGACCGAGCTGCTGCTGGGAATGATCGCCGGCCGCAAGCCGCGCAAGCTCCACCACCTCTTCCTGCCCGAACTGGTCGTTCGCAGCTCCACGCGGCCGCCGCGCTGATGCCGTTGCACGCCGTCCTTGACGGGACATCTGTAAGCGCTTACTGTAAGCGCTTACCTATGGCGCCCGACGCGGGGAAACATGGGTCGTCCGCTCTTCGCATCGGCGTCATCGGCGCCGGGCGGATCGGCGCCTTTCACGTACGCACGCTGCTCGAGCTGAGCGGCATCGCCTCCGTCACGGTGTGCGAAGCCGATGCCGCGCAGGCCGCCCGGCTGGCTGCCGAGCTCGGCGTCGCCATCGCCGCCACACCGGAGGCGCTGATCGCAGGCGCTGTCGACGCCGTCGTGATCGCAACGCCCACCCCCGCGCACGCGCCGATGATCCGGCTCGCCGCCGAGGCCGGCCTCCCGGCGTTCTGCGAGAAGCCCGTGGCACTCGACCTCACGGCGATGGACGCGCTCGTCGAGGATGTGGAGCGCGCGGGGACGCTCGTCCAGATCGGCTTTCAGCGCCGCTTCGACGCCGGCTACCTGGCCGCTCGCGCGGCGATCGCAGACGGGACGCTCGGCCGCCTGCTCGTCGCGCGGCTCGCAACCCACGATCCCGCACCGCCCGCCGAGGCGTACATCGCAGGTTCGGGCGGGATCTTCCGCGACCTCCACATCCACGACTTCGACGTCCTGCGCTTCGTGACGGGCGAGGAGATCGTCGAGGTCTACGCCGACGGCGCCGTGCGCGAGACGCCGTGGTTCGCCGACCACGACGACGTCGACGTCGCGGCCGCCGTGCTCAAGCTGAGTAGCGGGGCGCTTGCCATCCTCTCGGGTACCCGTCACGATGCGCTCGGCTACGACGTCCGCCTCGAGGCGTTCGGCACGCGGGACAGCGTTGCGGCCGGCCTGGACGCGCGCAGCCCGATCCGCTCGCTCGAGCCAGGTGTCGCGCAGCCGGGCGTCCCGGCCTACGGCGATTTCATGCAGCGCTTCCAACCCGCCTACGAGGCCGAGCTGGCCGCATTCGTGGCGACAGTGATCGACGGCGGACCCAGCGCCTGCACGTTGCACGAGGCGCGCGCTGCGCTGCTCGTCGCGCTCGCAGCCGACCGCTCGAGGAACGAACGACGACCCGTCGCAGTCGGCGAGGGCGTCCACACACCGGTCACCGCGGGCTGAACGGGCCCGACCAGACCCGATACGGAGGGAACAGATGGCTATCCAGGAGCAACGCATCGACACGGCCGAGGAGTCGGGCGGGGTCTCGCGCCGCAAGCTCTTCGTCGCCGGCGGCTTGCTGGCGACGGGGCTCGGATCGCTGGGCATGGAAGGCGTCGCGTCCGCGGCCGGTACGACGACGAAGATCGCCGTCGTCACCCACGGCGACACCGGCTCGTTCTGGTCGGTCTTCACGGCCGGCGTCAACCAGGCCAAGGCGGACATGAAAGGCCGCGGCATCAACGTCACGCAGGTCTACGCCAACAACGACATCTCGAAGCAGGTGTCGGGCATCAACGCCGCGATCGCGGCGAAGGTCAACGTCATCGCGACCTCGGTGCCGGACGCCAGTGCGCTCAAGGACCCGCTCACGAAGGCGGCCTCGCGGGGCATCGAGATCATCACGGTCAACTCGGGCCAGGGCGCGTTCGACAGTCTCCCGACCTACGAGGTGCACGTCGGGCAGAACGAGGAGATCGCAGGCGAGGGCGCCGGCAAGCAGTTCAACGCCGCCGGCGCGAAGTCGGTGGTCGTCGTGATCCACGAAGCCAGCAACTCGGGCCTGACCGATCGCGCGAAGGGCGTCAAGAAGACCTTCAAGG
>CAZYYP010000270.1:0-4336 GCA_964651695.1 uncultured Gaiellales bacterium
CGTCCTCGCGACGTCGGTCGCGAGCTATCTCGTCGCGCCGGCCGCCGGTCAGCACGTCACCGCCTGGCTCGAATACCCCGCGGCGCGGGCCGTCTCGCCGGACGCCGCGGCGCGCCGGCGCGCCGACCGCCTCGTGATCGCCACCCGCGCAGGTCGCAACGTTCAGGTCGTCTACGACGGCGGCTGCTCGGTCTCGCAGCCGTGCGACAGCGTCGGGGCGCCACTCGCGGGCGCCGCCGACGTGCTCTACACCGTCACCGACGGCCGTCACGCCGACATCGCGTCGGCCTCGCTCGAGCGCCGGCCGAGCCGGCTCGTCGCGCAGCTCGCGCAGACCTCGGCGACACCGCCGCCCTCCACGCTCGCGGGCCCCGAAGCCGTCTGGTCGGCCGGTGGCGCGCTGCGCATGCGGCCCCCCGAGCTCGGCGCACCCGCGGCGACACTCGTCGCCGCGCCGGCCGGCGGAACGGTGCGCGCGATCGCCAGGCGCGAGCCCGTGACCGCCTGGATCGCCCGCGGCACGACCGGTCAGGACGCCGTCTACGAGCAGCTCGATGGCGGAGGCGCCACGATGCTCTACCGGGAGACGCGGCCGGGCGTCCACCTCAGCTCGCTCGCTCCGCTCGACGGCGGGCGCGTCGCAGTCGTCGCCCAGCGCACCGCGGCGGGCGTGCGCACGGCGAGCGTGCTGCTCGTGACGCCGCGCGTGCCGCAGCCGTCGGTGCTCGTCGCCTCGGCTCCCTCCCCGAGCGCGCTCGCCTACCAGCCCTCGGTCTCGTCGTACGGACAGCAGGTCGCGTTCCGCCGGCGCGTCGGATCCGACCGTGGCCTGGCCGATCAGATCGTCGTCATCAACGTCGTCTCCGGCAAGCTGCGCATCGTCGCGAGCGCACGCGTGCGCTCCGCGCGCCTCTCCGATCCCTCGCTCGGCTTCGGCCGTGTCGTCTGGAGCGACGCGCAGATCGCCGGCGTGCGCCTCGTGCGCTCGCGCGTCCTCTCGACCCCCGCGTGACCGACGCGGCCGCCTGGTGCGCGCGTCCGAGCCTCGAGGTGGCGCGTGATCTGATCGGCTGCGAGCTGCTGGTCGACGGCGTCGGCGGCCGCATCGTCGAGAGCGAGGCCTATGCCCGCGACGATCCGGCATCGCACGCGTTTCCCGGGCCCACGCGGCGCAACGCGAGCATGTTCGGGCCCCCTGGGCGCGCCTACGTGTACTTCAGCTACGGCGTGCACTGGATGCTCAACATCGTCTGTGGCGCCGGCGAGGGGGCCGGGGACGCCGTGCTGATCCGCGCGCTCGAGCCCACTGCCGGTCTCGAGTTGATGCGCGAGCGCCGAGGCCGCGAGGCGATCCTCGAGCTCTGCCGTGGCCCCGGCCGCCTCGGCCAGGCGCTCGCGATCGGGCCCGACCTGGACGGCGAGCCGATCGGAGCCGGGCGCATCGAGCTGCGCGTCGGCCCGGCGCCCGGCCCGCTCGTGCAGACGCCGCGGATCGGCATCAGCCGCGCGCGTGATCTGCCGTGGCGCTTCGCCCTCGAGGGCTCGCCCTACGTCAGTCCGTACCGTCGCTCACGATCAGCGTGACGATCGAGCCCTTGGCCGCGAGCTTGAGCGGCACGGGGTACTGCGAGTAGACGCGCGCGGCGGGTTTGCCGTAGCCGCCCGTGGTCTGGCGCACCTTGAAGCCGGCGACCCTCAGCGCCGAGCGCGCCGCGGTGCTGTCGAGCCCGATCAGATCGGGCACGATGACCCAGGTCACGGGCTTCGCGATCGAGACCTCGACGCGCCCCCCCAGCTCGACCGGCTCGCCCGGGGCCGGGTACTGGGCGAAGACCTTGCCGGCCGGCTCGCCCGCGGGCGGCACCGCCAGCACGATCGTCGGCAGCAGGCCCGCGCGGTCGAGCGTGAGCTGCGCCTCGCGCTTCGTGGTGCTCGTCACCTCGGGCGTCGGGATCACCGTGCCGGTACACGACGAGAACCCCGACGGGATCTTCGCGTACGCCATCACCACCGAGCGTGCGCGCGCGCAGTTGGGCCCGGCGCGCAGGCCCGTTGCGGGGTCGATCCGCACCTCGGTGCCGGACACGGGCTGGGGCGCGGGCCAGTCGTGCACCTTCGTCCCTGCGAGCGCCGGCTGGGTGAACGCGCGCCACAGGAGCGCCGGGTACGTGCCGCCGAACACCGGGGTGCCGTGGAACTGCCGCAGCATCGGCACGCGGATCGTCGGGAAGCCGTTCCAGACCGCGGTCGTGAGCGTCGGCGTCATGCCGACGAACCAGGCGTCGACGAAGTCCGTGGTGGTGCCGGTCTTGCCGGCCGCCGGGCGCGGGAAGCCCGCGATCAGCTTGGCCGTGCCGATGCGCATCACGCTGCGCAGCATCGAGATCGCGGTCAGCGCGCTCTGCTGCGAGACGGCGCGCACCCGCTGCGGCGTGTTGCGGTCGATGATGTGACCGCTCGAGTCCTCGACGCGGCGGATCGCGATCGGCGTCAGCGTCGGGTCGGGTACCTCACCCGGGCCCGGCTTACGCACCGGCAGCGAGCCCGTCACGCGCACGCCCTCGTTGGCGAGCGTTGAGTAGGCGAGCGCCATCTCGATCGGCGTGCAGCAGTGCCGCAGGCCGCCGAGCGCGATCGCTGGGTCGGCGCCGATCGGTCGCGCGATGCCCATCTGGTGCGCGACGCGGCGGATCCGCTCGGTGCCGATGCGCAGCGCGAGCTGGGCGAACACCGTGTTGTCGGAGTAGGTCGTCGCCGTCGTCAGCGGGATGTTGCCGCGGTAGAAGCCGTCGTCGTTCTGGACCGACCAGATGGCGCGCCCGGGCAGCTCGATCGTGAGCTTGTGCGAGTCGAACTGCGTCTGCGGCAGGATGCCCTCCTCGAGCGCGGCCAGCAGCACGAAGATCTTGAACGCCGACCCCGGCTGCCGCACCGCTTCGGTGGCGAGGTTGAACTTGCCGTAGACGTTGTTGGTGTAGTCGCGGCCGCCGACCATCGCCTTGACCTCGCCCGAGGGCGGGTCGATCGCCACCAGCGCGGCCTCGGGCCGGCGCTTCGGCAGTGTCGAGCGCACGGCCTTGAGCGCGAGCCGCTGCATGCGCGGGTTGAGCGTCGTGTAGACGCGCAGCCCGCCGCCGAGGGCCTTCTGCCTGCCGTAGAGGTTGATCAGCTGCTGGCGCACGTAGTCGACGAAGTAGTTCGCGATCGTCTTCTTCTCGGGCGGGAAGCCGATCTGGCGGCCCTTCGGCAGGAGCGGCTTGGAGTCGGCCAGCTGGTACTCGAAGGCGTCGATGTAGTGCTGCTCGAGGAGCTTGCCGAGCACGAGGTTGCGGCGCTCGAGCGCGAGCTGCGGGTGGATGGTCGGGTCGTACGCCGTCGGGTTCTGCACGAGCGCTGCGAGCAGCGCCGCCTGCTGCGGCTGGAGCGCGATCGCGTGGACGCCGAAGTACGCCTCGGAGGCCGCCTCGACGCCGTATGCCGAATGGCCGAAGTAGATCGTGTTGAGGTACTCGGTGAGGATCTTCTGCTTCGACCAGTGCTGCTCGACCTGGAAGGCCAGCGCCGACTCGATGATCTTGCGCCGCAGCGAGCGCTGGCCGGCCTGCGCGGGGTGCCAGCGGTTCTTGACGAGCTGCTGGGTGATCGTCGAGCCGCCCTGGGCGAGCGTGCCCGTCCAGATGTTGACGATCGCCGCGCGCGCCATGCCCGCGGGGTCGATCGCGCCGTGCTGGTAGAAGCGGCGATCCTCGATCGAGACGATCGCGTTGCGCATCACGGGTGCGATCTCGTTCCCGGTGACCAGCACGCGGTACTGGTCCGAGCGCAGCGTGCCGAGCACGGTCTTGCCGTCGTCGGCGTAGATGACCCCGTTGGACTGCTGCGCGAGCTGGGCGACCTCGAACGACGGCAGGTCCTGTGCGAGTGCCGTCATGAAGCCGTAGAACATCGACACCATGCCGAGCGCGAGCCACGCGATCACCGCGATGAAGAGCCGCGTCTTGCGCAGCCGCATGCGCTTCCGGGTCGCCGGGGGCGGCGCGTAGGCGAACGGAAGCGGCGGTGGGGGTGGGGAAGGAGGGGTGACAGCCATGGCCGGCGGGTCGCACGCGGGCCTGCGCGTACCTCGGAGCACTGTACCCGCTTCGCCAGTGAGCCCCCTGCCGGGCACGCGACCCGGGTGCCGCACGCGCACCCCAGGTGCCTGCTAGTATCCGCTCCGGCGCGGGCCGAGCTACGTGAGCTCCCGTGCCCGCCGCCGTACCCCCCGAGAAGGCCCCGCTCCGCTTGCGCTGCCTGGCCAGATCGTGTAGTCTCGGTGGTCGCGCCTGAATGGCGT
>CAZYYP010000271.1:0-4279 GCA_964651695.1 uncultured Gaiellales bacterium
TCAGCTCCTCTCGAGCGGGATTGGCTCAACGGTGCGCTCGCCGCCGGCGCTGCCCGTGTTCGGCGTGCCGGCGCGCTCGATGAGGAGCACGTGCGCCTCGCCCTCGGGTACGTCGGGGCAGTGCTCGACGCCGTGGGGGACGACGATCATCTCACCCTCCTCGATCCACTCGTCGCCGTCGCGGAAGTGCATGAGGAGCCGGCCCTTGACGACGAGGAAGAGCTCGTCCTCCTCCTCGTGGTGATGCCACACGAATGCGCCCTGCAGCTTGACGATCTTGACCTGGAAGTCGTTCACCTCGCCCGCGATGCGCGGGCTGTAGACGCCGTCGATCCGGCTGAAGGCATCTGCGAGGTTGAGCTTTCTGGGCATGCGGCGATGCTATCCCGACAGCGCGGGCTTGCCACGCTAGATGCGAGCCAGGTGGGCCGGCGAGAGGCCGGGGCGTCAGTGCGTGGAGCCCTCGAGGATCTGCAGCGTCTTGAGGTCGGAGTAGAAGTCGAGCGCGTAGTCGCCGCCCTCACGGCCGATGCCGCTGATGCCGATGCCGCCGAAGGGCGCCGTGAGATCGCGGATGAGAAAGCAGTTGACCCACACCGTGCCGGCGCGCAGCGCGCGCCCGACGCGCTCGGCGCGCTCCTCGGAGGTCGTCCAGATCTGCGCCGCGAGGCCGTACTCGGTGCTGTTGGCGAGCCGGATCGCGTCGGCCTCGTCGCGGAAGGTCTGGAACGTCAGCACGGGTCCGAAGATCTCGCGCTGCACGACCTCGGAGTCGTTGGAGGCCGGCTCGATCAGCGTCGGCTCATACCACAGGCCCTCGGGCGTGTGGCGCCGGCCGCCACGCACGATGCGGTCGCCGGCAGCCCGGGCGCGGTCGACGAAACCCGCGACCCGAGCGAGGTGATCGGGGTGGATGAGCGCGCTGACCGTCGTCGCCGGATCGCGCGAGTCGCCCAGCACGTGGGCGTCGGCATAGCGGTTGAAGGCCTCGAGGAACGGGCCTCGGATCGACTCCTCGACGAGCAGCCGCGTGCCGGCGAGGCACACCTGACCGCCGTCGTCGTACTGCCCCGCGGCCTTCTTCGCCGCAGCGTCGATGTCCGCGTCGGCGAACACGACGAGCGGGCTCTTGCCGCCGAGCTCGGCCGTGAACGGGACGATGTTGCGCGCTGCGGCCACGCCGATGTGGCGGGCGGTCTCGGGCGAGCCCGTGAAGGACACGCGCCGCACGCGCGGGTCGGCCACGAGCGCGGCCCCGATCTCCTCGCCGATGCCCTGCACGATGTTGAACACGCCCGGCGGCAGGCCGGCCTCGCCGACGAGATCGGCCAGCAGCGAGCACGAAAGCGGCGACCATTCGGCCGGCTTGAGGATCACGGTGCAGCCCGCGGCGAGCGCAGGCGCGGTCTTCCAGGTCGAGAGCATGAACGGCGCGTTCCACGGCGTGATCACGACGGCCGGCCCGCTCGGCATGCGCTCGACGCGGTTGCGCGTGCCGTTCGACTCCCACACGCGCTCCTCGTAGCCCGCCGCCAGCTCGGCATAGGCGCGGTAGTTGCGGGCCCCACGAGGGATGACGCGCAGCCGCAGCGACTCCTCGAGCATCGCCATGTCGAGGCACTCCACCGGGGCGATGCGCTCGACGTTGGCGTCGATCAGATCGGCGAGGCGCATGAGATGCACTGCCCGACCCCGGGCGCCGAGCGCCGCCCAGGCGGGGAATGCGCCGACCGCGGCAGCGACTGCGCGGGCCGCGATCTCGGCGTCGCCACGGGAGACCTCGGCGAGTAGCGACCCGTCGATCGGAGAGCGGTCCTCGAAGGTCTCGGCGCTCGCCACCCGGCGGCCGCCGAGGTAGTGGTCGACCGAGACGTCGGCCCCCGCCACCCGTACGCGCGCGTGCTCGTATTCAGCCATCAGACCGCTTGCGCAGATCGCCCTCGGCCGACTGATCGTCGACCGAGTACGCGAACGTGAAGCGGAAGCCCTTGCCCATCCGCACCGGAGCGAGCGCGGTGTGCTCCTCGTTGGGTGCGCGGAACAGCTCGAGCGTCGCCGAGCCCTCCCAGATCTCCGAGGTCGAGCGGTCGCGGCTCACCGCGCCGGCGAGCTCGTGCACGGCGGGATCGCCGTGCCTCCCGGCGTTGAGGCGGGGGAAGTGGCGGACGTTGACGAGCTGCGGGGCGTTGTGGGTCGGCCCTGCGTCCGTGGTCTGCTCGAGCGTGACCGTCCCCTGCGCGAGCCGGCGATCGTTGGCGGCGAGCGTGCCGCCGAACGTCGCGCCCGGCTGCAGTCCGGGCTCGGCGCCGTTCTGGAGCCCGAAGTGGCGCGTCATCCAGACCGAGCCGAGCTTCTTCGGGAAGCCCTGGAACCATCCGCGCATGAGCGCGAAGTCGCGATCCACCCAGATGTACGGGCACGTCGTGACCTCGCGGCCGTTGAGCATCGCATTGACGACGAGGAAGAACTCCATGTACTGGCTGCGCGAGGGATCGAGCAGCTCGGTGCCGCCGTCGGTGCAGCTCTGCCAGTCGGCGAAGATCGCGGCCGCGCGCCCCGGGTCGGTCGGGTGCGGCTCGAGCCCGGGCGGCAGCACCGCCTTCACGGCCTCGGGGTCGGCCCAGTACTCGATCACCATGAGGTCGCCGACGTAGTGCCACGGCGGGCTCGGCACGAGCGAGGAGCGTCCGCCGGGCGAGAGCGGGAGCGAGTAGCCCTTGAGCATCGGATCTCCTTGTGGCATCAGGCGTGGACGGCGTACTCGCGCCATTCCCAGTCGGTCACGGCGAGGTTGAAGCGCTCGATCTCGCGGCGCTTGACCGCGACCATCGCCTCGAGCAGCTCCGCGCCGAGCATGCCGGAGAGGACGGCGTCCTTCTCGAGCGCGGCAAGCGCGGCGTCGAGCGAGCGCGGGAGCGGGAGCGGCGGGGCGGCGTCGGGGTCGAGCCCGCGCTCGATCCCGTCGAGGCCCGCGGCCAGCATCCCGGCGATCAGCAGGTAGGGATTCGCGGAGGCGTCGCCGACGCGGAGCTCGACGCGCGTCGATGGCCCGCGCTCGGGCGGGACGCGCACGTAGGCCTGACGGCTGTCGCCGCCGAGCGTCGCATGCGACGGGCACATCTCGCCGTTGCCGAGGCGCTTGTAGCTGTTGATCGTGGGAGCCGCGAGCGCCGTGAGGCCCTGCGCGTGGTCGATCAGGCCCGCCGCGAAGGCGCGGGCATCTGGGCTGATCTGCCCGCCATCGTCGAACGCATTGGCCTCGCCGCGCCAGAGCGACGCGTGCACGTGGTGGCTCGAGCCCTCCGAGTCGGTGAGGGGCTTCGCCATGAACGTCGCGAGCAGGCCCTCGCTCGCCGCGAGCTCCTTGACCACCTCCTCGAGCAGGAATGCGTGGTCGGCGGCGGCGAGCGCGTCGGTGTGCGTGAGGTTGATCTCGAACTGCCCGGGCGAGAACTCGCGCAGCGCGGTCGTGACGCCCAGCCCGAACTCGTCGAGCGCGTGGTGGATACGTCGCACGAGGCCCGTCGGGTCGGCTCGCACGCCTGTCGTGTACGCCATCCCGGCGAGCGGGGAGTAGTGCGTGACGGCGTTGTCCTCGCCGACGCGGAGGATGTAGAACTCCGGCTCCGAGGCGATCATCGCGTGCAATCCGCGCTCGGCCAGGCGGTCGATCACGCGCCGCAGAACGCCCCGCATGCAGAGCGGCGAGAGCGAGCCGTCGGCCTTCGCGAGATCGGCGAGCAGCCACAGGGTGTCGGGTTGCCAGGGCGCGATGCGCGCGCTCGAGAGGTCGCCGATCGCGTGCAGGTCGGGGAACCCCTGGCCGCCCGGGAACGCCTCGCCCATGAGCGGCTCGCCGTCGAGCCCCTCGACGAGGCTCGCAGCGCAGTAGCCCATGCCGTCGGTGGCGAGCGCGAGGCGCGAGATCGGCAGCTCCTTGGAGCGGCAGCGCCCGTGGGGGTCGGCGTGGTTGACGCGCACGAAGCGCACGCCCTGGGCGCTGAACCGCTCTGCGGCCGCCGCTCCCGCCGTCGACTCCCGGTGCCCTGCCATGCGCCTCTCCCGCTCGGTGTCCGCCAAGTGGCGTTCGGTAGAGTAGCCCCGCCCAGGCCAGCCGAGGGAGAGCGATGAGACGCGTGCGAATCGACCACGATGGCTCGCCCGCGTGGGGGCACCTGCGCGACGGCGAGATCGTGCTCGACTCGGGCGCGTCGGTCGATCCCGCGGGGGTGACGTGGCTCGCGCCGGTCGAGCCGACGAAGATCCTGGCCGTGCACCT
>CAZYYP010000272.1:0-4274 GCA_964651695.1 uncultured Gaiellales bacterium
CCCGTTCCGTGCAGGGGCGCGGGCGCTCGGGCGACTCGTTAGCCTGCCTCTCCTATGGGCACTGATCCGCAGCGCGTCGCCTACCCGGGCGCAGAGGGGTCGTACACGGAGGAGGCCGCGAGTCGCCTCTACCCGTCGGCGCAGCAGATCCCGTTCGCGACGTTCGACCTCGTCGCGGCGGCGCTCGTCGCCGGCGACGTCGACCGCGGTGTGCTCCCGATCGAGAACACGCTCGCCGGACTCGTGCCCGACACGCTCGCGATCCTCGAGGGGGGCGCGATGTCCGTCGTCGCGGAGGTCGCGCTGCACATCCCCCACCTCCTGCTCGGCCCCGCCGGTGCGACGCTCGAGACCGTGCGCGTCGTGCACTCGCACCCCATGGCGCTCGCGCAGTGCCGGAACACGCTCAACGGGCGGTTCGAGCTCGTTGCCGCATCAACGACGTCGGAGGCCGCGCGCACGGTGGCGACGCTCGGCGACCCCGCCGTGGCTGCCATCGCGAGCCCGCTCGCGGCCCGCAGCCATGGACTCGCGATCCTCGCCGACGAGATCTCCGATCACCCCGAGAACCTCACGCGGTTCGTGGCGCTGGCGCGCTTCACGCGCCTCGACCACGACGCGCACACCGACTGGCACACGGCCCTGCGGCTGATCACCAAGCACGAGCCGGGTGCCCTCCATTCGGCGATCGAGCCCCTGCGCTATCACGACGTGCAGATGACGTCGCTGCACTCGCGCCCGATCATGGGCGAGCCCTGGCGCTACCAGTTCTACATCGACGTGGTGGGACACCGCTCGACCGCGCGCGTGCTGCGCGCACTCAAGGACGTCTCCGACCGCAGCGCCGAGTTGCACGTGCTCGGCTCCTATCCCGTCAGTCGCGGGGTGCGTTGAGCACGATCGCGGCGGCCGCGCCTCCCAGGCTCGACCGCCGCGGCCTCGGCGTGCTCTCGTTCGGCCACCTGAGCGTCGACCTCGCGCAGGGAACCGTCCCGGCCCTGCTGCCGTTCCTGGTCGCGGACCGCGGGTACAGCTACGCGGCTGCGGGTGCCCTGCTGCTGTTCTCGAGTGTCGGGTCGTCGTTCCTGCAACCGCTGCTCGGAGCCTTCGCCGACCGCATCCGCGCCAGCTGGATGATGCCCGTCGGCACGCTCCTGGCGGCCGGTGGCATCGGCCTCGCCGGCCAGTTCGACTCGTACCTCGCCACCGGCGGATCGCTCGTCGTCTCATCGATCGGCATCGCCATGTTCCACCCCGAGGCCGTGCGCTTCGCAAGCTACGTCTCGGCTGCGGGCGGCCGGCAGGGCACGGGGATGAGCACGTTCGCGGTCGGCGGGATGTGCGGCTGGGCCCTCGGGCCGATTCTGACGACGCCCGTCGTCAGCCTCGTCGGCCTGCGCGGGACGGCGATCGTCGCGTGCGTGCCGCTCGCGTCGACGCTATTGATCAGCGGCAACCTGCACTACGTCGAGCGCTTCCGTCCCAGCGCGCCGGCGGCGCACGCTGCGCGCGAGACGATGGCGCCGAGTGACTGGCCGGGCTTCACGATCGCGGCCACGGCGGGCACGCTGCGCACGGGCGCGCTGTTCGGGTTCCAGGCGTTCATCCCGCTCTACGTCTGGCGGACGCTCGATTCGAGCCAGGGCATCGGGAATGTCGCGATCTCGGCGATGCTCGCGGCGGGAGCGCTCGGCGCGCTCGTCGGCGGGCGGCTCTCCGACGCGTACGGCTTCCGGCGCGTGATCGTCTGCTCGCTCTTCGCGTCGGCGCCGCTCGCGCTGCTCGTGCCCGTCATCCCGCTGCTCGCGATCTTCCCGGCGCTCGCGCTCTTCGGCCTGATCTCGGAGATGAACTTCTACCCGCTCGTCGTGCTCGCGCAGCGAGCGCTCCCCCGGCACATGGGCTTCGCCTCCGGCGTGACGCTCGGCCTCAGTATCGGCGTCGGCTCGCTGGCGAGCCCGCTGCTCGGCGTGCTGGCCGACAACACCTCGCTTCGCGTGGCGCTCGTGGGCGCGGCGACGCTCACGCTGCTCGCCTCGCTCGTCTCGCTCGCGCTCCCGCGCGCCGCGACGTGAGCACGCCGTTCGACGACGTGCTCGCGGCCGGACGAGGCCTCGACGGGCAGCTCATCTTCGAGACCCGCGAGCCCGCTCGCCCAGCGGTCTTCACGCCGTTCCCGGGCGATCTCGACCCGCGCGTGCAGTCGGCGCTGATCGGCGCGGGAATCTCGGGCCTCTACGGGCACCAGGCCGATGTCTGGGAGGCCGCGCGCCGCGGCGAGCACGTGTGCGTGAGTACGGGGACGGCGAGCGGGAAGTCGCTCGCGTTCACCCTGCCGGTGCTGGCCGCGGTGTGCGAGCGCAAGGCCGCGCGGGCGCTCTACATCTACCCGACGAAGGCACTGGCGCAGGATCAGGCGCGCGCTCTGCGGGCCTACGGGCTCGGCCTGCGCCCGGCGGTCTACGACGGCGACACGCCCAGGGAGCAGCGGCACCTCGTGCGGCGCTTCGCCAATCCGATCCTCACCAATCCCGACATGCTGCACGTCGGGGTTCTGCCGAACCACCGGCGCTGGGCCGAGGTGCTGAGCAACCTCACGCACGTGGTGATCGACGAGGCCCACACCTACCGGGGCGTCTTCGGATCGCATGTCGCGCTGGTGCTGCGACGCCTGCGGCGCGTGTGCGCGCTCTACGGCTCCCACCCGCAGTTCCTGCTCGCGAGCGCCACGATCGCCAACCCGGCGGAGGCGTGCGCCGCGCTCACCGGCCTGGGCGTGCGCGTCGTGGACCGCGACGGTGCGCCGCGCGCGCCGCGTCGTGTGGCGTTCTGGGACACGCCGTTGCTCGACGAGGCCGAGGGGACGCGGGGATCGGCGCTCGGGGAGGCCGCCGGTCTCCTCGCCGCGCTCACCGCTCGCGGGCTGCGCACGATCTGCTTCGTCAAGAGCCGCAAGGCGAGCGAACTCGTGTACCGCTTCGCGCGCGAGAGCCTCGAGGCGGCAGGCCGCGGCGAGGTCGCCGACCGCCTTGCGCCCTACCGCGCCGGCTACACCGCCGAGGAGCGCCGGCGCATCGAGGGCGACCTGATCTCGGGCCGGCTGCTCGGCGTCGTCGCGACCGAGGCGCTGGAGCTCGGCGTCGACGTCGGCCTGCTCGACTGCGCGCTCGCGGTGGGGTTTCCGGGCACGGTCGCGAGCCTGCGCCAGCAGTGGGGACGCGCCGGCCGCCGTGGCGAGGGGCTCGCGCTGCTCGTCCCGGGCGCCGACGCGCTCGACCGCTATTTCGTCAATCACCCCGACGCCCTGCTCGGACGCCCCAACGAGGCCGCGATCCTCGACCCGACGAATCCGGAGATCCGCATCGGCCACCTGCGGGCGGCGGCCTGTGAGCTGCCCCTCGTGCCAGGTGACGACGCGGTGCTCGGCGATGGCGCGCTGGCGGCTGCCGAGGCGCTCGTCGAGGCGGGCGAGCTCGTGCGCACCCCGGGAGGTCTCGCCTGGCGGGGGGCAGGCTCGCCGGCCGGGCGCGTCTCGCTGCGCGCGGGCTCGATGGACGCGATCGCGGTCGTCGAGCAGCCGAGCGGCGCGCTGCTCGGGATGCTCGAGCCGGAGCGCGCGTTCTCGACCGTGCACGAGGGCGCGATCTACCTCCACCGCGGCGAGACCTACCACGCCGACACGCTCGATCTGAGCGATCGCGTCGCGCTCGTCTCGCGTTTCGACGGCCCGTGGTACACCCAGCCGCGGCGCGAGACCGAGACGAGCATCGTGCGCCCGCTGGCCGAGCCCGCGCGCCGCTGTGGCGTCGAGCTCACCTACGGCGTGGTCGAGGTCAGCGACCAGGTGACCGCCTACGAGCGGCGGAGCCTCCCCGAGCAACGCCGGCTCGACACCATTCCGCTCGATCTGCCGGCACGCCGGTTCTCGACGAGAGCGCTCTGGTTCGTCCCGCCGGACGAGCTCATGGAGGAGGTCGGCGGCGACCTGCTGGGCGCCCTGCACGCGGCCGAGCACGCGCTGATCTCGGTGCTCCCGCTGCTCGCCATGTGCGACCGCTGGGACATCGGCGGACTCTCGACGAACATCCACCCGCAGACGCTGCGCCCGACGGTGTTCGTCTACGACGGCCACGCCGGCGGCGTCGGCATCGCCAAGCGCGGACACGAGCGCTTCGCCGAGCTCGTGGCGAGCGCCGCGCGCGTCGTCGTCGACTGCCGCTGCCGCGACGGCTGCCCGTCGTGCGTGCAGTCCCCGAAGTGCGGCAACCTCAACG
>CAZYYP010000273.1:0-4259 GCA_964651695.1 uncultured Gaiellales bacterium
TGAGCGCCACGCGGGCCGACGTCGTCGTCGTCGGCGCCGGCTCGGCGGGAGCCGTCGTCGCTCGCCGCCTGATCGACCAGGGCGATCTGCGCGTGCTGCTGCTGGAAGCGGGCGGGCCTGACGAGAGCCCGGCGATCCACGACCCGGGTCGCGTCCATGAGCTCTGGCTCTCGGAGGTCGACTGGGCGTATGAGACGGTGCCCCAGGAGCACGCGGCAGGTCGCCGTCTCGCCTGGCCCCGGGGGCGCGTCCTCGGTGGCTCGAGCTGCCTCAACGCGATGGTCTGGGTGCGCGGGGCGCCCGCCGACTTCGACACGTGGGCCTACCTGGGCGCGGACGGCTGGTCGTGGGAGGACGTGCGGCCGGTGTACGAGCGCATCGAGCGTCGCGAGCTCGGCGGCCCGGGCACCGTGAGCATCCTCAGCGACTTCGAGCCCGACCCCATCCACGGCGCGATCAGGGATGCCGCCGAAGCCTGTGGCATCCCGTTCAACTCCGACTACAACGGCGCCTCGCAGGACGGCGTGTCCTTCATGCAGTTCAGCATCGAGGGCGGGATACGGCACAGCACCGCAGTGGCGTACCTGCGCGAGGTCGAGCGCGACGAGCGCCTCCAGATCGTGACCGGCGCGACCGCCCGCCGCCTGCTCTTCGACGGCACGCGCTGCGTCGGTGTCGAGTGGTCGCAGGGAGCGACGATCGAGCGCGCACACGCGGCGGAGGTGGTGGTGTGCGCCGGCACGATCGGCTCTGCACAGTTGCTGCTCCTGTCCGGCGTCGGTCCTGCATCCGACCTGCGCGCGCACGGGATCGACGTCGTCGTCGACCTGCCCGGTGTCGGCGAGAACCTGCACGACCACCTGCTCTCACCCGTGATCTTCAGCGCGGAGCGCGAGATCGGGCCCCCGTCGCCGGGACTGCCGGCCTGTCAGAGCCACCTCTTCTGGCGCTCGCGACCCGGACTGCCCGTTCCGGACGTGCAGCCGATCCATTTCATGGTGCCGATGTACGAGCCCTGGATGGAGGGGCCCGCCAACGGCTTCACGCTGCTGGGCGGCATGGTGCGCCCGGCGAGCCGCGGGTCGCTTCGCCTCTCGGGGCCCAATCCCGAGGATCCGGTCCTGCTCGACCCGAACATCCTCGCCTGCGAGGCCGACGTCGAGAGTCTGGCGGCGGCCGCCGACCTCTGCCGGCGGATCGGCGCCGCCGGCCCGCTGGCCGAGTGGGGAGCGGTCGAGCGCTACCCGGGCCCGTCGGTGCGCTCGCCGGAGGAGCTGCGTCAGTACCTGCGCGAGACCGCGATCACCTACCACCACCAGGTGGGCACCTGCAAGATGGGGGTCGACGAGGCGGCCGTCGTCGATGCGCGGCTACGGGTGCACGGCCTCGAGGGGCTGCGCGTGGCGGACGCGTCGATCATGCCCGCGGTGACGACGGGGAACACGAACGCTCCGTCGATCATGATCGGCGAGCGCGCGGCGGAGTTCGTGCTCGCGGATGGCTGAGCCGGGCGGTGGGTTCGAGGCCGCGGGATTCTCGCGCGCCGGGATCGAGAGCTGGCGCGCGAGCGCTCCCGATCTGGCCGCGCCGCTCGCGCAGATCTCCACCGCGGCGAGCGCGTACTTCGCGCGCGGCGAGGAGTTGCTCGCGGCGCTGCCGGCACGCCCGTCGCGCACGCCGTCGGAGGCGGAGGCCGCCGCCGCTCTGAAAGCGAGCATGGACGAGGTACGCGCCGGCTTCTTGCGCGCGCACGCAGACGAGGTGTACGACACGCTGACCGATACGCGCCGGTCGCCGCTCAGGGCCGACGAGCTCGTCGCCGCCGCTGCGCTGCGCTATCCCGGGCTCGTCCCGTCGCGTGCCGAGCTCGAGCGCGAGCGGTCGCTGAAGCTCGCCGACAAGGCGGGGATCGAGATCGCCCAGGGGCTGTTCCTGTCCTTCGTGCTCGCGTCGAGGAGGGCCGGATCGCATCTCGTGTGGTCGATGCTGAGGCCGACCGCACTGGCGCTCGAGCTCCTGCCGGAGTTCCGCCGCACGGGGCGGGTCGAGCTGACCGGAGCGAGCATCGAGCGGCGCGGCAAGGCCGCCCATGTCGAGCTGCGCAACCAGCGTCACCTGAACGCGGAGGACTGCGACACGCTCCCGGGCACCGAGGCCGCCGTCGATCTCGCGCTGCTCGACCCCGACGTCGAGATCGGCGTCTTCCGCGGCGGTGTCGTCGACCATCCGCGCTACGCCGGCAAGCGGGTCTTCGGCGCGGGCATCAACCTCACGCACCTGTACCTCGGGCGGATCGACTACCTCTTCTACATCACGCGCGACCTCGGCTACGTGAACAAGCTCTTCCGCGGCCTGAGCTCGCCGGAGCACCGACCCGATGAGCCCGAGGAAACGACGGAGAAGCTCTGGATCGCCGCTGTCGAGACCTATGCCATCGGCGGGGCGTGCCAGCTCCTGCACACGATCGACCACGTCATCGCCGAGCGTGGAAGCCGCCTCAACCTGCCGGCGCGCAAGGAGGGCATCATCCCCGGCGCCTCCAACCTGCGCCTGCCGCGCTCGGTCGGAGACAGGCTCGCACGGCAGGCCATCCTCTCCGGTCTCGAGTTCGAGGCGGGCACGCCGAACGGCGGTCTCCTCTGCGACGAGACCGTCGAGCCAGGGGCGATGGACGCCGCAGTCGAGGCGCGCGTCGACGCGCTCACGAGCTCAGGCCTCGTCAATGCCGCCGCGAACCGGCGCGCCCTCCGCGCAGGCGCCGAGCCCCTCGACATCTTCCGCTCCTACATGGCGGCCTACTGCCGTGACCAGGCGAGCTGTCATCTCAGTCCGGCCCTCGTCCGCAACCTCGAGGTCCACTGGAATGCCCACCAACGGCGGCTGTGAGCCCGTGATCCGAGACGCCGCCGAACAGCTCCCGCGCGACGAGCTGCGCGCCCTGCAACTCGGGCGACTGCAGGCGACGTTCGGCGTCGAGATCGGCTCGCTCGACGAGGTGGCCGGGCTTCCGTTCACGGGGAAGGCCGACCTGCGCGACGGCTACCCCTTCGCCCTCCTGCGCGTGCCGGTCGCCTCGCTCGTGCGCCTGCACGCCTCGAGCGGCACGCACGGGAAGCCGACCGTCGTCGGATACACGGCAGCCGATCTCGAAGCGTGGACGGAGCTGATGGCTCGCTGCCTGACGATGGCGGGCGTACGACCGGGCATGCTCATCCACAACGCCAATACCTACGGGCTCTTCACCGGCGCTCATGGCTTTCAGCAGGGCGCCGAGCGGATCGGGGCGCCGGTGCTGCCGATCTCGGGGGGCATGACACAGCGCCAGGTGATGCTTCTGCGCGACCTCGGCGGGCAGGTCCTGAGCGCCACGCCGTCGTATGCACTCGTGATCGCGAATGCCGTCCGGGACGCCGGGATCGACCCCGCCGAACTGCGCCTCGAGCTGGGTCTGTTCGGCGGCGAGGCCTGGACCGAGGGGCTCAGGTCGCAGATCGAGCAGGCCTTGCCCGGGCTGACGGCAGTGAGCTTCTACGGTCTCTCGGAGATGTGCGGCCCCGGCGTGGCGGCCGAGTGCATCGAGGCGCGCGACGGCCACCACGTCCACGAGGACCACTTCCTCGTCGAGGTCGTCGATCCCGAGACCGGGGCCGTGCTCGGCGAGGGCGCCGAGGGGGAGCTCGTGTTCACGACGCTCCGCAAGGAGGCGATGCCGTTCCTGCGCTACCGCACGGGCGACATCGGCTCGCTCACGCTCGCGCCCTGCCGGTGCGGTCGCACGACCGCGCGGATCCGAGGGCTGCGCGGGCGGCGCGACGACATGATCACCGTGCGCGGCGTCAACGTCTACCCGTCGAGCATCGAGCACGTGCTCCTGTCTGTGCCGGACGTCGCTGCGCACTATCAGCTCGTGGTCGACAGGCCGCGTGACATGGACGAGCTGACCGTGCAGTGCGAGCCGCTGACGAACGCCGAGCCCGCCGTCCTCGAGGCGGCTGTCGGGCGCGTGCTGCGTGAGCACCTCGGCATCCGCGTGCGCATCGAAGTCCTCGAGCCGGGAGCGGTTCCCCGCAGCGAGGGCAAGGCCGTGCGCGTCGTCGACCGGCGCTAGGCGCGCAGATGGTGAGAGTCGCGCGCGCTGCCCGTAGGGTTCGGCGGTGGGCGGTCGCTTGGGTTCGTTCAGTCGTGTGGTTGCGCTGATCGGGTGGATCGTCTGCCTGCTCGCGGTGCCAGCCCGTGTGCCGGCCATGGATCGCTCGCTT
>CAZYYP010000274.1:0-4249 GCA_964651695.1 uncultured Gaiellales bacterium
CGCACGTCGCGACGGTGCACAGCCTCGAGCCGATGCGGCCGTGGAAGGAGGAGCAACTCGGCGGCGGCTACGCCGTCTCGAGCTTCTGCGAGCGCACCGCGCTCGAGGCCGCCGATGCGATCATCGCCGTCTCGCGCGAGCAGGCCCGCGACGTTCTCGCGTGCTACCCCGCGGTCGATCCGGCGCGCGTGAGCGTGATCTACAACGGCATCGACAGCGAGCGCTACCGGCCCGTGCGCGGTACGGACGCGCTCGCGCGCCACGGCGTCGCGCAGGATCGCCCGCTCGTCGTGTTCGTCGGGCGGATCACGCGCCAGAAGGGCGTGACCTACGCACTCGACGCGGCGCTCCAGTTCGCTCCGGGGGCGCAGTTCGTGCTCTGCGCGGGCGCGCCGGACACGCCGGAGATCGCCGCCGAGATCGAGGCCAAGGTCGAGCGCGTGCGAGCGGCCGGGGGCGACATCGTCTGGATCGCGAGCATGCTGCCGCGCGCGGATGTGATCCAGATCCTCGGTCACGCGGCCGTCTTCCTCTGCCCGTCGATCTACGAGCCGCTCGGCATCGTCAACCTCGAGGCGATGGCCTGCGAGACGGCCGTCGTCGCGACCCGCACGGGCGGGATCCCCGAAGTCGTCGCGGACGGCGAGACCGGGCTGCTGGTGCCGTTCGAGCCCCGCGCCGACGGCACGCGCGACCCCGTCGATCCCGAGCGCTTCGCCCGTGACATCGCCGAGCGCGTGAACGCGCTGCTGGCAGACCCGGCGCGGGCGCGGGCCATGGGGGAGGCCGGTCGTCGCCGTGCGGTCGAGCAGTTCGCGTGGCCGGCGATCGCAGCCGAGACGGCCGCGCTCTACGCACGGCTGGTCGAGAGCCCGCGCTGACCCCCTCGCTCCGGCGCGCCCGCGTGCTGCGTGGCCATCGCGGAACGCAGGCGTTCTGACCGCTGTCGCCCGCGCAAGAAAGCCCGGTCTTGCACTCCGGGGGTCTGGCGCGGGAACCGCGGGTCTGACCCCGGGTTCCCAGGCCTGGCACCGGGTTCCCGCAAGGCCGCCAAACCCGCATGGCAGTGGGGAATCCCCCGATCGACCCCGTGTCTGCCGTGTGCGCGTCGCTGCCAGGGCGCGAGTCGGACCGTGCCTGAGAACCGCATGGTTGAGCGGATGGGAGCTCGGGGTCAGGCCCGGGAACCCGGGGTCAGACCCGCGGTTCCCGGGCCAGGCCCCGATCTTGGGTTCAACGAACGAACGCGCGGCCGCTGCTGGTCGTCGCGGTGCGCAGGCGCTTCGCGAGCTCCGGCGTGAGCTGCCCCGGCTCGAGCTGCCAGCGCCAGTTGCCCTCGGCGATGCCCGGGCGGTTCATGCGCGCCTCGCTGCCGAGCCCGAGCACGTCCTGGGCCGGCAGGATCGCGAGCTCCGCGCGCGATCCGAGCGCGAGCTCGATCAGCGACCAGTGCGGCTCTGCCGGGTCGAGCCCGGTCGCCGCCTGCGCGTTGGCGTCGAGCGCGTCCCACCAGCCGCGCGCGGTGTCGGTGTCGTGCGTGCCGGTGTAGACGACGAGCAGCTCGGTGTGGTTCTCGGGCCGGTGCGGGTTGTGCGGCCCGCCCCCGAAGGCGAACTGCAGCACGACCATGCCGGGGAAGCCGAGCGCGAGCCGCAACCGCTCGACGGGCTCCGTGATGACGCCGAGATCCTCGGCGATCAGCGGGATCTCGCCGAGCTCGGCAAGGGCCGCCGCGAAGAGGGCGGCGCCCGGCCCGCGCCGCCAGCGCCCCGCGCGCGCCGAGCGCGCGCGGGCGGGCACCGACCAGTAGGCGACGAGGCCGCGGAAGTGATCGATGCGGTTGAGGTCGGCGAGCTCGGACGCGCGCCGCAACCGCTCGATCCACCAGCGGTAGCCGTCCTTCCGCATCTGCGCCCAGTCGTAGAGCGGGTTGCGCCAGAGCTGACCGACCGCGCTCAGGGCATCGGGCGGCGCTCCGGCCACGAAGCCGCGCTGGAAGAGGTCGGCGTGCGTGGCATGGTCGGCACTTCTCGGGCCCACATAGAGCGGGATGTCGCCGATCAGACGCACTCCGCGCTTGACGGCGTAGCTGCGCAGCGCGCTCCACTCGCGCGCGAAGCGCACCTGGTCGGCGACCGCGCCGGCGCCCGCAAAGCGCTCCCAGTCGTCGATCCAGTAGGCGTGGGCCGCCCGGAACGCCGCGATCTCCGCGTCACTCACGGGCGCCTCGGGCTCGGCCAGGAGACCGGGCCAGCCTGCGAACGCCGAGGTCGACGTGTACGGCGAGCCCGAGCGGTCGGGGGGTGAGAGCGGGAGGATCTGCCACCACGATTGGCTCGCCGCAGCCAGCCAATCGACGAACTCGCGCGCGGGTCTACCCAGCCGCCCACCGGGAAGGGACGTAACGTGGAGCAGGATTCCGCTCGAACGGGGACGGGGAAGGTTCACCATGCCGATGTCGATTCAGTCACTGCAGCGCACGCTAGCCGCCGGGGCACCGGATGGCCGGGAGGTCGCATGACCGCCACCGACGACATCGAGCGCCTCGTCGCGGGCGAGCACGCCGATCCCCACCGCATCCTCGGTGCGCACCCCGTCGAGGGCGGCGTGCTCGTGCGCGCGTTCCGCCCGGGGGCGGTGTCGGTGCACGTGCTCCCGCGGCGTGGCGCTGCGGTCGAGCTGGAGCGGACGCACCCTGCCGGCGTCTTCGAGGCGGTCCTGCCGCGACGACGGACGCTGCCCGGCTATCGCCTCGAGGTCGGCTATCCGGACGCGCCGCCGATCCTGGTCCGGGATGCGTACTCCTTTCTGCCGGCGCTCGGCGAGCTCGATCTGCACCTCATCGCGGAGGGTCGCCACGAGCGGTTGTGGGACGCGCTCGGCGCCCATCCGCGAGAGCTCGACGGCGTCCCCGGCACCGCCTTCGCCGTCTGGGCGCCGGCCGCGCGCGCCGTGAGCGTCGTCGGCGACTTCAACGTCTGGAACGAGCGCGCTCATCCCATGCGCACGCTCGGGAGCACGGGCGTCTGGGAGCTCTTCGTCCCGGAAGCCGCGAACGGCCAGGCCTACAAGTTCGCGATCCGCGGAGGCGATGGCGTCGTCCGCCTCAAGGCCGATCCGTGGGCGCAGCGCGCCGAGCTCGCGCCGCGCACCGGCTCGGTGGTCTTCGAGTCGGCCCACGAGTGGCACGACGACGTCTGGCAGGCCCGCCGCCGCGCGACCAAGCCGCATGCCGCGCCGATGTCGGTCTACGAGGTGCACCTCGGCTCCTGGCGCCTCAACCCGCTCGAGGGCAACCGCTCCCTGACCTATCCGGAGCTCGCCGACGAGCTGGCCGACTACGCGCTCGGCCTCAACTTCACGCACGTCGAGCTGCTGCCGATCATGGAGCACCCCTTCACGGGCTCATGGGGCTACCAGGTGACCGGCTACTACGCACCGACCGCGCGCTACGGCACGCCGGACGAGTTCCGCGCCTTCGTCGAGCGGCTGCACGAGCGCGGCCTCGGCGTGATCCTCGACTGGGTCCCCGCGCACTTCCCGCGCGACGAGTTCGCGCTCGTGCGCTTCGACGGCACCGCGCTCTACGAGCATGCGGATCCGCGCCGCGGTGCGCATCCCGACTGGGGCACGCTCGTCTTCAACTACGGCCGTACCGAAGTACGCAACTTCCTCGTCGCCAACGCCCTCTTCTGGATCTCGCAGTACCACGCCGACGGCATCCGGGTCGATGCGGTGGCGTCCATGCTCTACCGCGACTACTCGCGCAAGGCGGGGGAGTGGATTCCGAACGAGTACGGCGGCCGCGAGGACCTCGAGGCGATCGGCTTCCTCGAGCAGCTCAACGAGGTCGTCTACGGCCGGGAGCCCGGGGCGATCATGGCCGCGGAGGAGTCGACCGCCTGGCCCGGGGTGTCGCGCCCGACCTACCTCGGCGGCCTGGGCTTCGGCTTCAAGTGGAACATGGGCTGGATGCACGACACGCTCGAGTACTTCCGGCGCGATCCGGCGTACCGCTTCCATCACCACGGCGAGCTCACGTTCAGCCTCATGTACGCGTTCACGGAGAACTTCATCCTCCCCCTCTCCCACGACGAGGTCGTGCACGGCAAGGGCTCGCTGCTCGACAAGATGCCGGGCGATCGCTGGCAGCAGCTCGCCAACCTGCGCGCGCTCTACGGCTACATGTGGGCCCACCCGGGCAAGAAGCTGCTCTTCATGGGCGGCGAGATCGCGCAGGAGCAGGAGT
>CAZYYP010000275.1:0-4247 GCA_964651695.1 uncultured Gaiellales bacterium
CGAGCCGGCGCACCGCTCAGAACGCCGCCAGCTCGACCCCGGCAGCCTCCAGCGCACCCCTGACCGCTGCGGCGATGCGCGCGGCGTGCGGATTGTCGCCGTGAATGCAGAGCGTGCGGGGGCGGAACTCCACCACCGTTCCGTCGATCGCCTCGACCGTGCCCTCGAGCGCCATGCGCACCGCGCGGCGCGCGGCCTCGTCCACGTCGGTGATGACGGCGCCGGGCCGGCCGCGCTTCACGAGCAGTCCATCGGCCTCGTAGCCGCGCTCCGGGAACCCCTCGGAGATCCACGGATGGCCGATGTCGACGGCGGCACGCGCGAGCTGCGAGTGCGGATGGACGACGATCGGCAGCGTCGGGTCGATGTCGCGCACGGCCCGCAGGACGGCGTCGGCGACGGGGGGATCCTCGGCCGTGTGGGTCGAGAAGGCGCCGTGCAGCTTGACGTGATGGATCGGCGCCCCGAGGACGCCGATCACGGCGTTGAGCGCGCCCACCTGGTAGACGACGTCGGCGTAGGCCTGATCGGGCGTGAGGTGGAGGTGGCGCCGGCCGAAGCCGACGAGGTCGGGCAAGCCGGGGTGGGCGCCGATCGCGAGGCCGTGCGCGATCGCCAGGCGGGCGGCCGCGAACATGGAGGAGGGGTCGCCGCCGTGGAAGCCGCACGCGAGGTTGACGGAGGTCGCGTACGGGAAGGTGCCGGCGTCGTCGCCCATGGTCCACGCGCCATAGGATTCGCCTGCGTCGATGTTGATGTCGATGACCGTCATGGCCCGCGATCGTACGCGCTCCAGGCATGAATGGCGGTATGCAGGCAGAACGCTGCTATCCTGAGGCCCAAGAGCGGAAGTTCCCGCTCCGTGAGGTTGCTCGTCGTTCCTCCTGATCAGTTCGGGGCGCGCGTCGGTTCCTCAGCCCCCGAACGGGCCGTCAGAGACGGCCAGGAGTTGAATATTGAGTACGCAGTCCTTTCGCGCCCTAGGCGCGTCCGAGACCGTTTGCGCTGCGCTCGCGCAGCGCGGCATCTCGGCACCCTTCCCGATTCAGGAGCTCGTCCTTCCGGACGCCCTGGCCGGGCGCGACGTCCTCGCCAAGTCCCCCACGGGCAGCGGCAAGACGATCGCATTCGCAATCCCCATGGTCGAGCGCATCGCGCGTGACGCCAAGGTCCCGGCCGGCCTCGTGCTGGTGCCGACCCGCGAGCTCGCCATGCAGGTCGCCGACGAGACCGCCGCGCTCGCCCGCTCCAAGGGCCTGCGCGTCGCCACCGCCTTCGGCGGCGTCGGCATCCACGGTCAGGCCCAGAAGGCCGCCCGCTCGCACATCCTGGTGGCCACCCCCGGCCGCCTCGAGGATCTCATCGAGCGGCGCCTCGTGCGCCTCGACAACGTCTCGCTGCTCGTCCTCGACGAGGCCGACCGCATGCTCGACCTGGGCTTCCGCCCGGCCGTCGACCGCATCGTCAGCCAGGTGCGCCAGGAACGGCAGACGCTGTTCTTCTCGGCCACGCTCGACGGCGAGGTCAACCGCATCGCGACCAAGTACACGCGCGACGCGGTGCGCGTCGAGCACCAGACGCCCGAGGCCGAGATCGGTCACATCGAGCATCGCTTCATGACGACGCGCCACGACGAGAAGCTCGACCGCCTGGTCGACGTGCTCGCCGGCGAGCGCGAGCTCGCGCTCGTCTTCGTGCGCACCAAGCGCGGCGCGAGCCGCCTGGCGATGCGCCTGGAGCACCGCGGCGTCCGCGTCGCGGCGCTGCACGGCGACATGACCCAGTCGCAGCGCACGCGCTCGCTGGAGCGCTTCGCGCGCGGCCACGCCGACACGCTCGTCGCGACCGACGTCGCCGCCCGCGGGCTCGACATCGACGCGATCACCCACGTCGTCAACTTCGATCCGCCGGACGACGATCCGAGCTACGTCCACCGCAGCGGCCGCACCGGCCGCGCGGGCCGCAGCGGCACGAGCATCACGCTCGTGCTCGACGACCAGCGCGAGGCCGTCAGCAAGATGGCCGTCCTCGCCGGCGTCGACGAGCCGCGCTGCGAGCGCACCGACACGCCGCTGATGGTGCCGGGCCTGCGCAATCAGGGCTCGAGCCCGGCGCGCCGCAAGCAGCAGCAGATGGCGCAGCAGCGCCCCGCCCGCCAGGGCGAGTGGCGCCGCGACCAGCAGCGCAGCCGCGCCCGCTAGCACTCCAGGGATCGGTCAGACGTCGAACGGGACGATCGCGAACCGTTCGACGTCGACCAGTCCCTGGTCGGTGATCTTGAGGGCCGGGATCACCGAGAGCGCGAGGAAACTGAGCGTCATGAACGGCGCCGCGAGCGTCGAGCCCAGCTCGCGCACGACCGCGTGCAGGTGATCGAGCTTCTCGACCACGACGTCGACCGGCTCCTCCGACATCAGCCCCGCGATCGGCAGCGCGAGCTCGGCCCGCAGCTCGCCGTGCTCGTAGATCGCGATGCCGCCGCCGATCGCGGCGAGCCGCTCGACGCAGCGCGCGAGGTCGTCGTCGTCCATGCCGACGGCGACGATGTTGTGCGCGTCGTGGGCCACCGTCGTCGCCATCGCCCCGCGGCGCAGGCCGAAGCCGCGCACGAGGCCCAGGCCGATGCGCCCGCTCGCGTGGTGGCGCTCGACGACGGCGATCTTCGCGAGGTCGCGTTCGTGGTCGGCCACGACCTCGTCCTCCCGGACGCTCGGGGTGATCACGAGGTGCTCGGTGAGGATCTGATCCCGGACGAGGCCGACGGCACGCACGTGCTCGCCCCGGTGCGGTAGCCGGAACGCATCCGCCGGCAGCGGCGCGATGCGCACGCTGTCGCGCACCCACGCGGGCGCAGGCTCCGCGGCGAACGGATGGGTCACGCCGTCGCGCGCGACGACCCGCCCGTCCTTGAGCACGAGCGCGGCGCGGAACGAGCCGAGGTCGTCGAGCAGCACGCAGTCGGCGCGATAGCCCGGTGCGATCGCGCCCACGCGCGGGAGGCCATGGCAGAGCGCGGGGTGCAGCGTCGCGAGCAGCAGAGCGTCCTCGGGCGTGACGCCCTCGGCCACCGCAATGCGGCACATCTGGTCGATGTGGCCCTCGCGCAACAGGAAATCGGGCTCGCGGTCGTCGGTGCAGAACGCGCAGCGGCCGGGGCCGTACTCGCGCACGAGCGGCAGCAGGGCGCGGAGGTTGCGCGCGTTCGACGCCTCCCGCATGAGCACCCACGCGCCCTTGCGGCGCTTCTCGAGCGCCTCGTCGAGCACGGTCGACTCGTGGTCGGTCGCGATCCCGGTGGCGAGGTAGGCGTCCAGGTGGGCGCCGCGGACGCCCGGCGCGTGGCCGTCGACCGGCCTGCCGGCCGCGAGCGCGAGCTTCGCGAGCTCCCCGGGCTCACCCGCGATGACCGCCGGGAAGTTCATCATCTCGGCGAGCCCGAGCACGCGCTCGCGCGCCAGGACGCCCGCCAGATCGTCGAGCGAGAACGGCGCGCGCGGCGACTCGAACTGCGAGGCCGGCACGCACGCCGGCGCCGAGGAGAGCACGTCGAGCGGCAGGCCCTCGCACGAGTCGATGAACCAGTGCACGCCGGCGGGCCCGAGCGCGTTCGCGAGCTCGTGCGGATCGCAGACGATCGTCGTCGTGCCGCGCGCGACGAGCACGCGCGCGAGCTCGCCGACCGTCAGCTTGGACGACTCGACGTGCATGTGGGCATCGATGAAGCCGGCGCTCAGCCAGTGCCCACGCCCGTCGATGCGCTCGCCGCCCTCGTAGCTGCCGACGCCGGCGAAGCGGCCGTCGGCGATCGCCACGTCCCCCTCGAGCCACTCGCGCGTGAAGGCGGCGAACACGCTCGCGCCCTCGATGACGACATCCGGCTCCTGCTCGCCGCGCGCGACCGCGAGCAGGCGAGCAGTCGGCAACGCGTCGAGCATGCACGGACCGTAGCGGCGCCGGCTGCCCGGCGTCACGGGACCCGGCGCCACGCCCGCGCCCTTCGCGTTGCGGGAGAAAACGGCGTTGCGGGGTCTGACCCCGAGTTCCCAGGCCTGACCCCGAGTTCCCGCAAGCGCCGCAACGCGCTTCGATATGCAGGATCTACCGCGCGATGGCGCATTCGCAACGGATGTCCGCACGGCTCGAGCGGTGCCGTTATCTGCTGCAAACGGCGTGGTTGAGCGGATGGCAACGCGGGGTCAGGCCTGGGAACTCGGGGTCAGACCCGCGATTCGCGGGTCAGACCCCCC
>CAZYYP010000276.1:0-4238 GCA_964651695.1 uncultured Gaiellales bacterium
GCGAGCCGGCCTCGTTCTTCCTCGGCAAGGGCGTGCTCGAGTCGATCCTCGGCGCGGTCGGCGTGACCTGCCGGGTCGAGGCCATGAGCAGCGAACGCGATCCGTTCCTGCACCCGGGGCGCAAGGGCTTCGTGCAGGTGCCGGGCGAGCAGGCGCTCGGCTTCGTCGGCGAGCTGCACCCGCTGACAGCGCGCCGCTACGGCTTCAACGACCCCGTCGTGTGCATGGAACTCGACCTCGACCGCCTGTGCGAACGCCTCGGCGACGCGCCGACGGCCTTGCCGCTCTCGGAGTTCCCGCCCCTGCGCCAGGACATCGCGCTGGTCGTCACCGACGAGCATCCCGCGAGTGAGGTGCTTGCGGCTGCACGCGCCGCGGGCGGGAAGCTGCTGAGCGACGTCCAGGTCTTCGACGTCTGGCGGGATGCCGCCGCGCTCGGCACCGACCGCCGCTCGCTGGCCCTGCGCCTGACGTTCCAGGCCCAGGACCGCACGCTCTCCGACGAAGAGGTGCGCCCGCACCGCGAGGCCATCGTCGAGGCGCTGCGCGCGGCAGTCGGCGCCGAGCTGCGCTCCTGACCGGGGAGTAGCGTACGGACATGACCACTCCCTGGCCCGGCCTGCCCTACGCGGACTGGCACGAGACCCGTGACACCCTGCACGCGCACACGCAGCTGCTCGGCAAGCTGGCCGCAGCGCTCGCGCCACGCGAGCCACAGCTCCAGCACGCCGCGCTGCGGCTCACGGCGCGGGGCTGGGAGACAGCGCCGCTGCCCGCCCGGGACGGCTCGGGCGCACTCGCCGCCGTGCTCGACCTGCGCACCCACGAGGCCGTCGTCGAGCACAGCGACGGGCGGGGCGAGAGGATTCCCCTCACGCCCGACCGCTCGGTCGGCGCGGTCACGCGCGACGTCCTCGCGGCAGTGCGCGCCATCGGGGGTCCGCTCGAGCTCGACCTCACGCCGCAGGAGACGCCCTGGAGCACGCCGCTCGACGCCGACGAGGAGCACGCGAGCTACGACACCGCGCGGGTCGGGGCGTACTTCACGGCTGCCACGCGTGCCGCGCAGGTGCTCGCGGCGCTGCGCGCGCCCTACCGCGGCCGCTCGACGCCCGTCAACGCCTGGTGGGGCTCGTTCGACCTCTCCGTCAGCCTCTTCTCGGGTCAGCCGGCCGCGCCGCCGGCCGCCGACTTCATCACGCGCAACGCGATGGACGCCGAGGAGGTCGCCGTCGGCTGGTGGCCGGGCGACGCCCGCTACCCGAAGGCGGCGTTCTATGCCTATGCGCACCCCGCACCCGCGCACTTCTCCGAGGCGCAGCTGCAGCCTGGGGCGGCGCGCTGGGACGCTGCGCTCGGCGAGTTCGTGCTCGACTGGGACGACATCCGCTCCGGCCCGGATCCGCACGCCGATGCGCTCGCCTTCGCGCAATCCGCCGTGCGCCATGCGTGCGCGGTGTGCGGCTGGGACGCCGCGCTCGCGGCGAGCGCCGAGAGCGTTCCGCCGCCGGTGGCGTGAGCGGAGGACGGAGAATCGGTTTCAACCATCGCAGGGTGGTCGGAGGTCTCGGCCGACGGCTCGCGCGTTGCGGCTCCACCCGAGGCGACGATCGGCGGGGCCGCCGAGGCGGTCAGTGGGGAGGTGCGTGTGGCTGGTTGGTGGTTATCGCGCGTCCAGAATCGTCCCGGAAGATGGGGTGCTCGGCGTTGCCGCTTGCGTGGATGCGGTGGTCGTGGAGGAGTTTGTGGTGGCGGGGGCAGAGCAGGATGAGGTTGTCGAGCTCGGTCCTGCCGCCACGCTCGACCGCGACGACGTGATGCGCTTCGAGTTCGCGTGTGGCGCTGCAGCCCGGGTACTGGCAATGCAGTGAGCGCTTGTGCAGTGCGCGTTGCTGGGCGTAGGAGGCGCAGCGCCCGACGCGCGAGTGCACGAGGTCGCGTCCGCGCGGCTTGAGTGCGAGGCGGCGTGCGTCGCAGGTGAGTCGCTCGGCGGTCTCGGGGCTGAGCGGTCCGGCGCCTTCGAGCAGCGGCGGTTCCTCGGCGCTGAGGTGCACGATCAGGGTCGTGGGGCTGCGCTTCACGCCGCCACCGCCTTCGCCGCCGCCGCCCTGCCGGGCGAGCGTGACGAGCGCGTCGGCTGCGGACTGTTGCCAGTCGAGGATCGTGCCGTGCTGCTTGTCGACCGCACGTTGCTGCTTGGCGGTGCTCCAGATCGCCTGCTCGAACGCCGCGCCCTGCTCGAGCGGCAGCCGGCCGCTGAAGGCGAGCTCGCGCCGGCCACGCGTCCAGGTCATGCTCAACGCGCGCCGCTCATACAACGCCTGATCGTCGGCCACCGTCGGCGGGGCGAGCGTGCGAGCGGCGAGCGCGATCACGCTCGGCGGCTTGCCGACCGCAAGCCGCGCCAACTCCGCATCCGTGCCCGGCGTCGCGTGCTCGGCCGCAGCCGCGACCTGGTCGAGCGTCAAAGCGCCCGTGCCCAACGCGTGATCGAGCGCCGGCAGGCTACGCAGCGCAACGCTCGTACGCGCGAGGCGGGCCGCGCTGCGGTAGTCGCTGCTCGAGACCTGCGCCAGCCACGCAGCGCTCGACGAGCAGCCCGCCGCGCGCCAGTCACCCTCGTCATCGGCCGCGCGCACGATCTCGGTGATGCGCTGCTTGAGCCGCGCCTCCTCCACACACAGCGACTGCAACTCGCAGCGCCGCGCCGCGCGGCGACGCTCCAGCGCCTGATCGACCGTCCCATCCAAGAGAGCGAACATATGTTCGTATCGTAGCAACGTGCGAACCCCAAAAGTGTGCCGAGATCGTGCCAATGTGCAACGCCTTCCGACCGCGTCTCCCGCCGAGCGATCAGGGACGACATCTGGCGCGCCCCGGCACCGCGTCGAACAGCGCGCCCTGCGCCGTCACCACTCGGAGGCGGCCCTAGACGGCGTTGATGCCGGAGACCGTGTGGCCGCCCGGGCAGGTGCACGTGTAAGCGAGCAGCAGCTCGTCGGCCTGGTGCTGGATGCCGTCGGCCTCGTACGCGGCACCGCACGCGGTGCAGAACGCCGGCGGCCGGCCGCGCAGGGCATCGGCACAGGCGGCGCAGGTCGTGGCGGTGTGGCGCGTCGTCACGAGGCGGCCGCCGGCGAACTCGTGGCGCTCGGCGCCGACGGTGGCGAGCGCCGCGCCGCAGGCGCCGCAGAACGCGGGCTCGTGCGCGCGCTCGACGGCGCAGACGATGTCGGCGGCGACGGTGGTGCGCGCATCGGATTCGGCGTCGATGTCCTCGATCTCGCCGTCCAGCGAGATCACGGCGCGCTGCTCGCCGACGCGGCCGAAGCGCACGAGCGCCATCGCGAAGATGCGCCCGTCGAGCGCGGCGTCGGGGCCCGGCACGTCGAGCAGCAGCTCGCTGCACGAGAGGTCGCCGGGCCCGCTGCCGGGCAGCCAGCCGGTGACGTGCAGGAGGTGCGAGCCGCCGTGGGCCGTGAGCGCGAAGGCGACCCCCTCGTCATCGCCCGCGGTGCCGGGACGCCAGACCATGCGGCCACCGCTGAGGTCGACCTCATCGCCGCCGATGCGGAGAAACGATGCCACGGTCGCAGTCCGGAGCCCCGGGAGGGCGCCTACGCAGGGCCTTGCGTGGCCACGGGCTCGACCGCCTCGACAGCGCCGAGCAGCGTCAGCGAGCCACCGACGCCCTCGCCGTCGAGCTGGCCGAGCCGCGTGCGGACGAGCCCGGCGTAGGAGCCGTAGCCGAAGCTCGAGGCGGCCTGGAAACGCAGGATGCCGATGCGGTAGTCGTCGTCGCGCCGCCACGGGTTGAGCGGCGCGAGCACGACGCAGGCGCGCTCGGTGCTGAGGCCGTCGGCGAGCCGTAGCTCGAGGCGGAGCTGTGACCAGTCTCCGGGCTGATCGGAGAGGATCGCTTCCCACTGCTCCACAAGGGGCGTCACGGCCGTCATCGTAGATGATCCGGGTCGGGGCGGCGATGCGTTTCCGCCTGCTACGTTGGCTCCGCAAGCGACCTGAAGGGGAACCCAGCATGGAGTGCGATCTCGTCGTCCTCGGCTCGGGGCCGGGCGGCTATCCAGCGGCGATCCGCGCCGCTCAGCTGGGGGCGTCGGTCATCATCGTCGAGCAAGCCGACACGGTGGGCGGGACCTGCCTGAACGTGGGCTGCATCCCGACCAAGGCGATGGTGCAGTCCGCGCACGCCTACAACGACGCGCAGGGGCACTTCGCGC
>CAZYYP010000277.1:0-4229 GCA_964651695.1 uncultured Gaiellales bacterium
TGAGCGCCTGCACGCCCGAGTAGTCGAACTCGCAGGCCTGCCCGATCACGATCGGCCCGGAGCCGATGATCGCAATCGTCTTGAGATCGTCGCGGCGCGGCATCAGCCGTTCCCCCCTGCCCGTCCGACGCAGGCCTCGACGAACTCGGCCAGCTTCTCGCGCGCGTCGTGCGGCCCCGGAGACGCCTCCGGGTGGAACTGCATGCTCCAGACAGGCCGGCCGCGCAGCCGCAGCCCTTCGACGGTGCCGTCATAGAGCGAGCGGTGCGTGATCTCGAGCGCACCGTCGCCCGCGGCCGGCGGCTGCACGGCGAAGCCGTGGTTCTGGCTCGTCACGAGCACCCGCCCCGACGCGGTCTCGTAGACCGGGTGGTTGGCGCCGCGGTGCCCGAAGGGCAGCTTGAACGTCTCGAGCCCGAGCGCGCGCCCGAGCAACTGGTGCCCGAGGCAGATGCCGTAGAGCGGGCGCCCCTGGTCGACCATCGCGCGCACCTCGGCCACGTGCGCGTGCATGGAGGCGGGGTCGCCGGGGCCGTTCGCGAGCAGCACGCCGTCCGGCGCGAGCTCGTCGACCTGCGCCGCCGTCGCATCGTGCGGGAGCACCGTGACCTCGGCGCCCGCCTGTTCCAGCAGTCGCACGATCGACGCCTTGGCGCCGTAGTCGAGCACCACCACGTGACAGCGGGGGTCGGCCTGCGGCAGCCCGTCGAGCTGGCCCGAGACCTCGCCCGCGAGCAGCCGCCCGGCCATCGGGGGCTCCGCGGCGAGCAACTCCAGGGCCCGGGCACGGGTGACGCCCTCGCCGCAGGCGACGGCGAGCATCGCCCCGCGGTCGCGCAGGTGGCGCACGAGGGCGCGGGTGTCGAGTCCCGAGAGCGCCACGACGCCTCCCTCGCGCAGCCAGTCGAGCAGTCCCCGGCGGCCGTTCGGCGCGTAATTGCGGGCCTCGTGGCAGATCAGCGCCGTCGGCTGCACGCGGCGCGACTCCGACGCGTCGTCCTCGACGCCGTAGTTGCCGATCATCGGCGCGCTGAAGGCGAGGATCTGCCGGGCGAAGCTCGGATCCGTGAGCGCCTCCTGATAGCCGGTCATGGCCGTCGTGAAGACGGCCTCGCCGACGGCCGCGCCCGGCGCGCCGACGCTGACGCCGGGCCAGAAGGTGTCGTCCGCGAGATACAGCCCGATGTCGGTCATGCCGCCACCCCCGCGGCCGCCGCCGTATGCGCCACGCGCCCGCCGGCGAGCGTCAGCAGGCAGCGCCCCTGCACCTCGCGGCCGAGGAACGCGCAGTTGCGGCTGCGCGACACGAGGTCGGACCCGCGCACGGTGTAGCGCTCGCGCAGATCCCAGAGCGCGAGGTCGGCCTCGGCCCCGACGGCGATCCGCGGCCGCGGGAGCCCGAAGGCGCGCGCCGGGCCGGCGGTCATGCGCTCGACGATCAGCTCGAGGGCGACGACGCCGGGCTCCACCAGCCCGAGCACGAGTGCGGGGAACGCCGTCTCGAGGCCGATCACGCCGTTCGGCGCGGCGGGGAACGGGACCTCCTTCTCGGCCGGATGGTGCGGCGCGTGGTCGGTCGCGATGCAGTCGATCGTGCCGTCGCGCAGGCCCGCGATGAGGGCCTGGCGGTGCGGCTCGGCGGCCAGGGGCGGGCTCATCTTGAAGCGCGCGGCGTCCAGCGACAGCACCTCCTCATCGGTCAGGAGCAGGTGGTGGGGCGAGGCCTCCGCGGAGACGTCGACGCCCCAGGTGCGCGCCAGCCGCACCTCCTCGACGGACTCCGCGACGTGCAGGTGGCAGATGTGCAGCGGCCGGCTCTCGTAGCGCGCGATGCGCAGGTCGCGGCCGATCATCGTCGACTCGGCGATCGACGGGTAGCCGACCAGGCCGAGACGCGCGCAGACCGCGCCCTCGTGCATGTCGGCCGCACGCGAGAGCGAGGTGTCCTCGCAGTGCAGCGAGAGCACCCGGCCGGTCGTCGCGGCGTACTGGAGCGCCCGCCGCAGGAGCGACGCGGAGAGCACCGGGCGACCGTCGTCGGAGTAGCCGCAGGCGCCGTGGTCGGCGAGCTCGCCGAGCGGGGCGAGTTGCTCGCCCTCGAGTCCCGCGGAGATCGCGGCCAGGAACCCCACGCGGACGCGCGCGTCGATCGCGGCCCGCTCGTGCAGCGAGTCGAGCACCTGCGGCGTGTCGACCACGGGATCGGTGTTGGGCATCGCGAGCACGCTGCAATAGCCGCCGGCGGCCGCCGCGGCCGTGCCGGTCGCGAGGTCCTCCTTGTGCTCCTGCCCGGGCGTGCGGAAGTGCACGTGCGGGTCGATGAACGCCGGCAACAGCGTGCAGCCGTCCGCCTCGACGACCGCGGTGTGCGGCGGCACCTCGAGCGCGCTGCCGAGGGCTGCCACCCGTCCGCCCCCCACCAGCACGTCGAGCTTCGCGTCGATGCCCTCGCCGGGGTCGAGCACGCGCGCCCCGCGCACGAGCACGCTCGCTGCCGGGCCGGCCGCCTGGACGAGCACCCCTGCCTCGCGCCCGCTCACGCCGCCTCCCCGCCCGCGAGCAGGTCGTAGAGCACGGCCATGCGCACGACGAGCCCGGCGCGCACCTGCCGCGTGACGAGCGAGGCGGCCGAGTCGGCGACCTCGTCGCTGATCTCGACGCCTCGGTTCATCGGCCCGGGGTGCATGACGACCTGGCCCGGCCGCAGGCGCGCGGAGGTGATGCCGTAGCGCAGCGTGTACTCGCGCAGGCTCGGCACGTACGCCTCGCCCGGCAGCATGCGCTCCCGCTGCATCCGCAGCACGTAGACGACGTCGGCGCCTGCGATGTCCGCGATGTCGTGCGAGACCGAGACGCCGGTGGCCTCGATGCCGCGGGGGATCAGCGACGGCGGGCCGATCAGCGTGACATGTGCTCCGCAGGCCAGCAGGAGCGAGAGGTTGGAGCGCGCGACGCGCGAGTGCAGCACATCGCCGACGATCGCCACGTGCACGCCCTCGACGCGCCCGAGCGCCGCCCGCATGGCGTAGAGGTCGAGCAGGCTCTGCGTCGGATGCTGGTGGGCGCCGTCGCCGGCATTGACGACCGCGGCGCGCGTGTAGCGGGTCGCCAGAGCCGCCGCGCCCACCTGCGCGTGGCGGATGACGACCACGTCCGGGCCGTAGGCGTCGAGCGTCAGCAGCGTGTCCTTGAGCGTCTCGCCCTTCTCGACCGACGATCCGCTCGACTTCAGCGAGATCGTGTCGGCCGAGAGGCGCTTGGCGGCGAGCTCGAACGAGGACGCCGTGCGCGTCGAGGCCTCGAAGAAGACGCTCAGCACGGTGCGGCCGCGCAGCGTCGGCAGCTTCTTGACCTCGCGCTCGGCGACCGCCTCGAAGCTCGCCGCGAGCTCGAGCAGGCGGTCGACCGACGCGCGGTCGAGATCCTCGCTCGAGAGCAGGTGGCGGGTACCGGGGTGCGTCGCGAGCGGCGCATCGTCGAGCGCGGTGGTCACGCGGCACCTCGCTCGAGCACGACCTCGTCCGCGGCGTCGTCCTCGCCGAGGTGCACGCGCACGCGCTCGGAGCGCGACGTCGGCAGGTTCTTGCCGACCACGTCGGCGCGGAACGGCAGCTCGCGGTGGCCGCGGTCGCAGAGCACCGCGAGCCGCACGCGCGCGGGGCGCCCGTAGTCGAAGACCGCCTCGATCGCCGCGCGCACCGTGCGCCCGGTGTAGAGCACGTCGTCGACGATCACGACGGTCGCGCCGTCGAGCGGGAAGTCGAGCGACGAGGCCTTGACGATCGGCTGCGGATGCGCCCGCGTCTCGCCGCCCCGCAGGCCCATGTCGTCGCGATAGAACGTGATGTCGAGCGCGCCGACAGGAACCTCGACGCCGGCGATCTCGCTCAGCAGGGCCGCGAGCCGGCGCGCGAGCGTCACGCCGCGGGTGTAGATGCCGACGAGCGCCAGGCGGTCGAGCGACTCGCCTTCGCGCTCGACGATCTCGTGGGCCATGCGGCGCAACGTGCGTCCGATCTGCTCGGCATCGAGCAGCACCGTCGGCGCCGTGGAGGCAGGGGTCGTCACTCGTTCAGCTCCTTTCCGGGCTCTCGGGCCGCGGCATTAAAGGGACTGGCGTGCGGCGCAGGGCGCGCCGCGGAGGGAGGGTAGCAGGAGGGGGCGGCGGGGCTGGGGTGGCGGGGTTGGGGCGGTCGGGTGCTCCGCGCGACGGAGGCGCTCTCGTGGCG
>CAZYYP010000278.1:0-4187 GCA_964651695.1 uncultured Gaiellales bacterium
ACACGCGCACGACATAGCTGCGCCCGCCGGTCACGACCTTGTAGTTCGTGTTCGTCAGCCCGCCCGGGAGCTCGGTGACGACGCGGTCGTCCCCCGCGAGCTGCTGCACGCGCGGCAGGATGTCGTCGATCGTCACGTGCTCGTCGCTCACGGGCGTCCTCCCAGGGTGCGCGGTGGCGGCCAAGGATACGCGCATCGCTACGCTAGGACCGTGAAGACCAGGGCAGGAGCAGTGGTGATCGGGGGCGGAGTCGGGGGCTGCAGCATCGCCTACCACCTCGCCAAGCTCGGTCTGAAGGATGTCGTCCTCCTCGAGCAGTTCGACCTCACGTACGGCTCGACGTGGCACTCGGCGGGCCTCGTCGGCCAGCTGCGCTCGTCGGTGTCGCTGACCAGGATGATGATGTACTCGGTCGAGCTCTACGCGGCTCTGCGGCGCGAGACGGGCAAGGATCCGGGATGGCACGAGCTCGGCGGCATCCGCCTGGCCTCGTCGCAGGCGCGCCTCGAGGAGATCCAGCGCCAGGCCGGCTGGGCCAAGACGTTCGGCCTGCCGCTCGACATCATCAGCGCGGCCGAGGCGCAGGAGCGCTTCCCGCTGATGGATCCCACCGGCGTGCTCGGCGCGGCCTGGCTGCCGCGCGACGGCTACCTCGATCCGAGCCAGCTGACGTTCGCGCTCGCCGACGGCGCGCGCCACTACGGCGCCGAGATCACCACGCGCACGCGCGTGACGGCGATCGAGCGCGACGCCCGCGGTCGCATCTGCCGGGTCGTGACCGACAGGGGCGAGATCGAGACCGAGGTGGTCGTCGATGCGGCCGGCATGGCGGCACCGGACGTGGCGCGGCTCGTCGGCGTCACGGTGCCGATCATCCCGATGGCGCACCAGTACCTGATCACGGAGCCGTTCGACCCCCCGCTCGAGCCGCTGCCGACGTTGCGCGACCCCGACAACCTCGTCTACTGGCGCACCGAGGTGGGCGGCCTCGTGATGGGCGGCTACGAGCGCGATCCCGCGCCGTTCGCGCTCGACGGGATCCCCGAGGGCTTCGAGGCGCAGCTCCTGACCTGGGACTACGAGCGCTTCGAGGAGCTCATGGAGGGCTCGATCCGGCGCGTGCCCGCGATGGAGGACGCGCAGGTCAAGAAGTTCTTCAACGGGCCCGAGGCGTTCACGCCCGACGGCGAGTTCATCCTCGGTCAGTCCGAGGTGCCGGGCTTCTGGGTCGCCGCGGGCTTCTGCGCGCACGGCCTCGCCGGCGCCGGCGGCATCGGCAAGGTCATGGCGGAGTGGATCGTCGACGGGCAGCCCGAGTGGGACCTCTGGCACATGGACATCCGCCGCTTCGGCCGCCAGTACCGCTCGCAGGGCTTCACGCTCGCGCGCACGGTCGAGGTCTACTCGACGTACTACGACATCAAGTACCCAGGCGAGGAGCGCAGCGCCGGCCGGCCGCTGCGCGTCTCGCCGGCCTACGCCCGGCACCTCGCCAACGGCGCGAGCTTCGGCGAGAAGTCCGGCTGGGAGCGGGTCAACTGGTTCGAGCCGAATGCGGCCGCGGGAGACGAGTCGCTGCGCCCGCGCGGCTGGGCGGGCCAGCACTGGTCGCCCGCGATCGAGGCGGAGTGCCTGGCGGCGAGCGAGAGCGCCGTGCTGATCGACCAGTCGTCGTTCGCCAAGATCGACGTCCACGGGCCGGGCGCCTGCGCATTCCTGAATCGCCTGTGCGCCGGCGCCGTCGACCGCCCGCTGGGCGCCGTCATCTATACGCAGCTGCTCAACGAGCGCGGTGGCATCGAGGCCGACGTGACGCTGGTACGGCTGGCGAGCGACCGCTACCTCTACGTCACCGGTACGGCGTTCGGGTCGCACAACCTCGCCTGGCTGCGCCAGCACCTGCCCGAGGACGGCTCCGTCTACGCCGACGACGTCACCTCGGCGCGCACGTGCTACTGCCTCTGGGGCCCGCGCGCGCGCGACATCCTCCAGCCCCTCACCAAGGCCGACCTCTCGAACGCGGCCTTCCCCTATATGCGCGCGCAGGAGATCGCGGTCGGCTCGGTGCCGCTCCTGGCATCGCGCGTGACGTACGTGGGCGAGCTCGGCTGGGAGCTCTACGCGCCCGCCGAGTACGGCCTCGCGCTCCACGACCTGCTGAGCGAGGCCGGTGCGCCGCACGGTCTGCGTGGCGGCGGCTACCGGGCGATCGAGTCGATGCGGCTCGAGAAGGGCTACCGCGCCTGGGGCACCGACCTGACGCCCGAGACGACGCCCGAGGCGGCCGGCGTCGGCTTCGCGGTGCGGCTCGACAAGCCGTCGGCGTTCATCGGCCAGGCGGCTCTGCGTGCCGAGCGCGCGGCCGGCGGCCCCGAGCAGCGCCTCGTGTGCCTCGTGCTCGACGATCCGCATTCGGTGTGCCTCGGCTCGGAGCCGGTGCGCATCGCCGGCGAGTTGTGCGGCCGCGTGACCTCGGGCGGCTACGGTAGCCGCGTGCGTCGCAGCATCGCGCTCGCCTACGTGCCCGCGGCGCAGGCTGCGGCCGGCACGCGCGCCGACGTGGAGGTCTTCGGCGAGTGGGTGCCGGCGGTCGTCGCGGACGGGGCGCTCTACGATCCAGCCGGAGAGCGCATTCGCGCCTAGACGGTGCTCGTCGACTACCACCTACACCTCGCGCCCGATGGCGTCGCGCTCGGAGCGGCGGAGCTCTCGGCCGCCCGCGTGGCCGAGTACGGCGAGATGGCCCGCCGGCGCCGGATCGACCACATCTGCCTGACCGAGCACTGCCACCGCTTCCGGCAGGCGGCAGGGCTCTTCGACCACCCGTTCTGGAACGAGAGCGCCAAGGCCGACCTCGACGCCTATATCGGCGCGGCCTGCTCCTTCGGCGATCCGGTCGGGTGCGGACTCGAGCTCGACTGGCTCGAGGAGCGCGAGGAGGAGATCGAAGCGCTCGTGGCCGGGCGCGCGTTCGACCTCCTGCTCGGGTCGGTGCACTGGCTCGGCGGTCTCGCGGTCGACCACCCGGATTACGCGATCTGGGAGGAGATGCAGGCCGACGAGGTCTGGCGCCGTTACTTCGCGCAGGTGCGTGCCGCCGCCGCCTCGGGCGTCTTCGACGTGCTCGCGCACCTCGACCTCCCCAAGGTCTTCGGGCACGTCGCCAGCCAGGCCGTGATCGCGAGCGAGCACGATCAGACGGCCGATGCGATCGCAGCCGCCGGCGTCGCGGTCGAGATCTCCACGGCCGGCTTGCGCAAGGCCGCGGGAGAGCTCTATCCCGCGCAGGGCCTCCTGCGCGCGCTGCACCGTCGCGGCGTGCCGATCACGCTCGGCTCCGATGCGCACGTCCCCGGCGATGTCGGGCGCGACTACGACCGCGCACTCGAGGCCGCGCACGCCTGCGGGTACCGCACCGTCGCAACGTTCCGGGGGCGCGAGCGACGCGACGTGCCGCTTGGCTGAGTTGCGCGTCGGCACGGCCTTCGACGCGCACCGCCTCGTGCCCGGACTCCCGCTCGTCCTCGGCGGGGTGACCGTCCCGCACTCCCACGGCCTCGAGGGCCATTCCGACGCCGACATCGTCTGTCACGCGCTCTGCGACGCGCTGCTCGGCGCCGCCTGCATGGACGACATCGGCACGATGTTCCCGTCGAGCGATCGGCGCTGGGCCGGTGCGCGCAGCCTCGACCTGCTCGCCGAGGCCTGGACGCGCATCGCGGCGGAGGGCTGGGCGCTCGTCAACGTCGACGCGTTCGTCGTGCTGCAGGAGCCGAAGCTCGCGCCGTACCGGACAGAGATGCGCGCCAACGTGGCGGGAGCGCTGCAGTGCGAGCCCAGCCGCGTCTCCGTGCGCGCCACCGGCACGGACGGCCTCGGCTTCACCGGCCGGGGCGAGGGGGCGGCCTGCCAGGCCGTAGCCCTGATCAGCGCGCCGTAAGCCCCGAGCTGGCGTAGTCACGCGCTCCACATCCGTTGAGCAGCGTATTCCTTGTCGAGCGGGCGTTCGACTCGGCCCGATGGCACTACGTGGATCGAGGGGACCTCCCTTCCAACGGCCCGACTGCGGCACGGCCCATTTGGCGCTACATCACTGAGGACACGGCCGACCTGCCGCAATGGTCGCCAGATGGATCCAAGCTCGCCTTCCTCGCCCGCATCGGCCCCGGCTACCCGCCGATCCAGG
>CAZYYP010000279.1:0-4180 GCA_964651695.1 uncultured Gaiellales bacterium
TGCTCCTCCTTCCACGGCCGCATCGGCTCGAGGCTGTGCACCGTCGCGACGTGCGGAATCCCGTACAGCAGCTTGGCGAGATGTCCGGCGAGGTTCGCGTACCAGGTGTGACTGTGGACGACGTCCGCGCCCTCGACGCCCGCGGCCATCGCAAGGTCGATCGAGACGGCTTCCAGCGCCGCGACATGCGCCGAGGAGCCCGCGAGGGCGTCCCAGGGCCGGTAGGAGCGAACCGCCGGCCCGCCCACGACATCGTCGCGCTCGCCGCCCCAGCAGTGCACCGTCAGGTCGGCGAGCCGCGCGAGGTCGTGCGCGAGGTACTCGACGTGAACGCCCGCGCCGCCGTAGACCTCGGGCGGGTACTCGCGCGTGAGCAGCGCGACCTTCAGGGGGCCTCGACCTTCTGGCCCTTTCCGATCACGACGATCCCGCCGGGCGAGACCGTGAAGCGCTCGCGATCGGCGTCGAGGTCGACGCCGATGCGGGCGCCTTCGGGGATCCGGACGTGCTTGTCGATGATGGCGTTGCGCACGATCGCTCCTCGCCCGATGTCGACCCCGTGCAGCACGACGCAGGAATCGACCTCGGAGAAGGAGTGGACGCGCACGCCGGGCGAGAGGATCGACCGCCGCACGTGGCCGCCCGAGACGATCACGCCGGCGCACACGAGCGAGTCGACCGCCGACCCCGTGCGCCCGTCCTCCTCGAACACGAACTTGGCCGGCGGCAGCGGGTCGGGCCAGCTGAGGATCGGCCATTCCGCGTTGTAGAGGCTGAACGCGGGCGTGACCGACGTCAGGTCCATGTGAGCGTCGTGGTAGGCGTCGAGCGTCCCGACGTCGCGCCAGTAGCCGCGGTCGTACGGCAGGTCGCCCGGCACCTCGTTGGCGGTGAAGTCGTAGACGTAGGCCTCCCCGCGCTCGACGAGCATCGGGATGATGTCGCCGCCCAGATCGTGACGGGAGGCCTCGTTGCGCGCATCGCGGGTGACGGCCTCGATCAGCGCCTCGGTGGTGAAGACGTAGTTGCCCATGGAAGCCAGCACGTGGCCGGGTGTCGCGGGGTCGGCGTGCGCATCCTGGGGCTTCTCGCGGAACGCGGCGATGCGCTCGCCCTTCGCGGCCCGCTCGATCACGCCCGAGCGGGCCGCCTCGGCGAGCGGCACCTGCAGGGCTGCGACCGTGACGGCCGCGCCCGTGGCGATGTGCTGCCCGACCATCTGCGCGGGATCCATGCGGTAGATGTGGTCGGCTCCGAACACGCAGACGTACTCGGGGCGCTCGTCGTAGATCAGGTTGAGGCTCTGGTAGATCGCATCGGCCGAACCCGAGAACCAGTGCGGGCCGCGGCGCTGCTGGGCCGGAACCGGCGTCACGTAGTTGCCGAGCAGCGGCGACAACCGCCAGGTCGTCGTGATGTGCCGGTCGAGGCTGTGACTCTTGTACTGCGTCAGCACGGCGATCTTGAGGTAGCCCGCGTTGACGAGGTTGGAGAGCGCGAAATCGACCAGGCGATAGTTGCCCCCGAACGGCACGGCGGGCTTCGCGCGGTCGAGCGTCAGCGGCAGGAGGCGCTTGCCTTCACCGCCCGCGAGGACGATCCCGAAGATGCCTTGCACCGCCACGCGCCAACACTACTCCCCGAAGGGCTGCGCGAGCAGGCGCTCGATCGCGGCGACGGGTATCGCGACCCAATCGGGTCGCACCGCGAGCTCGTGGCGCACCTCGTCGACCGCCTTCTCGAGCTCGAAGATCGCCAGCAGCTGCGCCGCGCCCGAGGCGCCGCCCGGCACGAGGCCGGTCGGCTCGACGACCGCGAAGTAGCCCTGCAGGAAGTTCGCGCGCGCCGCTTCCTCCCAGCCCGCGGGCGGCGGCGGGCCACCGGTCAGCACGCTTGCCGAGGCGGCGTAGGCGATCGAGCGCAGCATGCTCGCGACGTCGCGCAGCGGCGAGCGCTTGCGGCGGCGCTCGGCGAAGCTGCGGGTCGGCGTGCCCTCGAAGTCGAGCACGAGCCAGTCGCTGCCCGTCCACAGCAGGTCGCCGAGGTGGACGTTGCCGTGGTGGCGGATCACGCGTCCGCTGCCCGTGACGCCCGCGAGCAGGCGCACGCGCTCGCGCACCTCCTCCCCGCGCCCGGCGATCGGGGCGAGCGCCTCGCTCTCGGGGAGGTGCGCGAAGACCGCCTCGATCTCCTCGTCGAGCGTGGCGGCGAGCAGCGCGAACGACTCGGCGCTCGGCTCCTCGGCGGCGAAGGCGGGGTCGGTCGAGTCGGACGCGAGCACGATGTGCATCGATCCGATGACCTCCCCGAGTCGCGTCATCGCCGCGAGGAACTTCGCCGGATCGCCGGCCAGCGACGAGAGCGCGAAGCTCCAGCCGTCGCACTCGGCCGGCACGAAGCGCGTGAGGATGCCGAGTGTCGCATCGATCAGCCGCCCCGCGTGCTCGTAGGAGCCGAGCAGCGCCGGCGTGTTCGCGAAGCCGTGCCGGCTGAGGAACTGCAGGAGCTCGACCTCCGGATTGTCTCCGGCGCTCAGCAACCGGTAGGTCTTGAGGACGAGTTGCTCGCCGTAGACCACCGAGCTGTTCGAGTGCCCGACGCCGATCGCGCGGAGCGCACCCGAGTCCGGCACCGGGACCGAGTCGGGGCCCTCGCTCGGGAGGCACTCGATCACCGCCTCGTCGGTGCCGGCGCGCGCGGCCGTGCGGATCAGGTCGATCAGCTCCCCTGCGAGCTCGGGGTCGGAGAGCGCGTCGTAGGCCGTCCATCCGTCGAGCGACGCGATGCGGTCGGCATGGGTGTGCTCGCCGTCCGGACGCAGGCCCATGGGAAGGTGATAGATCTCGCCGAGCCCGCGCTCGGTCGCCACCTCGACGAGCGCGATCGCGAGCAGCGGCGCGACCGTGTGCACGTAGGTCGCCTCGACGACGCGCGCCTGCGCGCCCTCGCGCCCCTGGGGGTGGAACCACGGCTGCCGGGCGACGAACTCGCTCAGCTCGGCTTCGGGGAGGCGGGTGAGGTCAAGCATCGGGTCGCCTCAGCTGAAACCAGTAGAAGCCGCGCGGCCCAAGAGTCAGCAGGTAGCGGTCGGCTGTCACGAGCGGGAAGGCAGCGCCGCCCAGTACCTCCTCGGGCACCATCCCCGCGAACTCGGCGAGGTCGAGCGTGACCGCCTGCGCGCTCCGCGCCAGGTTGTGGACACACAACACGATGTCCTCCTCGTAGCGCCGCACGTGGGCGAAGACGCGCGGGTTGTCCGGCGCGAGCGGCTCGTAGGTCCCGAGGCCGAACACCGGATGCTCCTTGCGCAGGGCGATGAAGCGGTGCAGCCAGCGCAGGAGCGAGGTCGGCGAGCGCAGCTGCGCCTCGACGTTGACCGCCTGGTAGCCGGTGACCGGGTCCATCAGCGGCGGCAGGTAGAGCTGGGCGAAGTCGGCGCGGGAGAAACCGGCGTTGCGATCACCCGTCCAGTGCATCGGCGTGCGCACGCTGTCGCGGTCGCCGAGATAGACGTTGTCGCCCATCCCGATCTCGTCGCCGTAGTACAGCACCGGGCTGCCGGGCAGCGAGAAGAGGATGGCGTGCACGAGCTCGATCTCGTCGCGGCCATTGTCGAGCAGCGGTGCGAGCCGGCGCCGGATGCCGACATTGATCCGCATGCGCGGATCCTTGGCGTACTCGGCGTACATGTAGTCGCGCTCCTCGTCGGCGACCATCTCGAGCGTCAGCTCGTCGTGGTTGCGCAGGAAGAGGCCCCACTGGCAGTTGTCGGGGATCGCCGGCGTCTGCGCCAGGATCTCGTAGATCGGCCGCGCCTCCTCGCGCCGCAGCGCCATGAACATGCGCGGCATGACGGGGAAGTGGAACGCCATGTGGCACTCGTCGCCCTCCCCGAAGTACTCGACGACATCGGCCGGCCACTGGTTCGCCTCGGCGAGCAGCATCGTGTCCGGATGCGATTCGTCGAGGTGCGCCCGCACCTTGCGCAGGAAGGCGTGCGTCGCCGGGAGGTTCTCGCAGTTCGTGCCATCGGCCTCGTAGAGGTACGGCACGGCGTCGAGCCGGAAGCCGTCGAGCCCGAGGTCGAGCCAGTAGCGCAGGGCCTCGAGCATCGCCTGCTGCATGTCGGCGTTCTCGTAGTTGAGGTCGGGCTGGTGGTGGAAGAAGCGGTGCCAGTAGT
>CAZYYP010000280.1:0-4154 GCA_964651695.1 uncultured Gaiellales bacterium
TACGGGTGCCTCGACTACTACCAGGCCGTCGGCGATCCGTTCAGCCGGAAGCTGCTCGCGCAGTACGACGCGCTCTACCCCGGTGACGCGAAGTTCACGGGTGGCAGCGCGTGCTCGGGCCTGTACCGCGGGCTGCGCCTGTGGGCGGCCGCCGTGGTGGAAGCGGGCTCGCTCGTGCAGGAGGCCGTGATCGCGGCCCTCGACCACGCCGAGATCGCCGAGGGGCCCGGTGGCCCGGCGGCCGTCGTGCCCGGCCAGCACCACCTGCGCCTGAACATGTACATCGCCCAGGCGCGCGGCGGCCGTTTCGAGGTCGTCGAGAGCCTTGGCGCCATCGATCCGCAAGAACGCCTCGTAGGCACGCCGGTGCTCACCGCCTGAGGCGCACGACCGCACCACGACGACACCACACCAACGAGAAGGAGATGGAGATGCTACTCGCGACGACGCAGGTGGAGAACTTCGACCAGTTCATGGCGGTCTTCTCGGCCGCCGGAGCGGAGAAGCGCAAGCAGCACGGGTCGAAGGGCGCGCTGATCTTTCGCGACCCCGCCGAGGACGATCGGGTCTGGGTGATCTTCGACTGGGACGAGCAGGGCTGGCAGAGCTTCGTCGCCGACCCCGAGGTCCCCCCGATCATGAAGGAAGCCGGCCACAAGACGAGACCGCAGGCCGCGCAGTTCGCGGGCCGGTGCGAGGCCTGAGAGGCACGCGCCTCGCGCACCGGCGGTTCGCGGCGAACCGCTCACCTCGGTAAGGAAAGGCCCGCTCAGGCGGGCCTTTCCCGCGTGGTGGCGGCGCCGCGCTCGACTGCGGGTGTCGTCCCGTAGCACGCAGATCGGCCGCGGCTCGCTCGTTTCGGGTGAGTCCCGCGACACGCGCGTCCCTAGGGTGATGGTGTATGACAACCGACCTCGAATCCCGCGTGGGCACGACTCGCCACGACGCCCGGCACTCGGGCCACGCTGCCCCCGGCTGCCTGGCCCAGTCCGTGAGCGGAGCATGACCATCGCGCCGACGTCGCGTGAGACGCGCGCGTGCGCCGCACGCGTGGGCCCGGAGACCGCACGCCGGGCGCAGCGGAGAAGCGGTCGTTGCGGGGATGCCGCGCTGGACTTCGGCGACGTGCGAGTCGCCGGCCGGCTCGTGACGCTTCCGCTCTGCCGAGCGCACTTCAGGATGCTGCGGGACAGTCCCGATCCGCGCGAGCTCGCGGGCGCCTGGGCGCCCGACGCGCCGCCCGCGCCACTGGCGTCCACACCCGGCGCGCCTCGGCCGATCGGTCCTGGTCAAGTCATCTAGACTCGCCCCGTGCTCCGGCTGGACACCGGCGCGTCCCGGGGGGGAGGCTAGCGTGGCCGCGGAGCATGAGCAGGCTCCGGCGGAGACCCATGCCCCGGCGGGCTCGCCGGGAGGAGGCGTGCGCAGCGCACCGGGGATGACCGGCGTGTTCGCCGCCGGCAATGCCGCGGTGGCGCGCGCGATCCTCGCGCGGGCGACGCTGGCACGCGACGGTGGCGCCGGCGCGTCGCAGGGGGCCGGAGCCCCCGCGGCCGCGCCGCCGGCGCCCGCCGGGCCTGGCATCCCCCCGCCGGCCCCGGGTACCGGTGGCGCCGGGCTCAACTACGAGGACGTGCGCTTCACGACCGACACCGGCCAGGTGCGCGAGATCATCGAGAAGTCGATCGTGCAGCGCGGCTGGCAGCAGACGTGCAACTGGCTGGAGCGATTCATCACGCCGGCCGATCCGGTCACCGCGACCCCGCTCGGTTCCACCGAGGACGATGCCGCGCGGGTGCGCAAGGTGGTACGCGACGAGCTCACCGTCAAGGAGAACCAGCTCAAGCTGCTCGTCGGCGACGCGGTGCTCGACACGGGCGACGTGCGCGTCGGCGGCGGCACGTTCGAGCCCGCGGCGCTCGCCAACACCAACCTGCTGCTCGCTACCAGCGAGAAGCAGCTGAAGGCCGAGTCGGAGCGCTACGGCCTCAAGTCGAGCGGATGGGTGTTCAAGGACTACTCGACGACCGCGGGCGGGCCGGTGCAGATGGCCATGCAGGAGGCTGCCAAGGCACTGTCCATGAAGCGCTGGCAGACCGACCGCCTGCGCAGCGAGTTCCTGCAGTCGCAGGGGCGGGTCAACGATCCCAAGCTCACCGTGCCCGGCATCACCATCGCCGATCCGACCGAGGAGGCGCGCAAGCGCTGGATCGCCGACGAGGAGGTGTACCGGCAGCTGGCCGCAGAGAAGCAGGCCCTCTACCCGGTCCTGGCCGCGTACACCACTGCCGACGATGCCGCCACGAAACTGGGCGAACTGGCGACGCAGAACACCGACCAGTTCGCCGAGAGCCTGTACAAGACGATCGACAAGCGCCTCGCCAACATCGCGACGGTGCGCGAGCAGATCGGCGTCCGCTACACGATCTGGAAGCAGCCGCAGATCATCGCGCTCACGAAGAAGACGCAGGGGCTGTCGGCGTGGGAGTCGCGGCTCGTCGACGCCAAGGTCAACAAGGTCAAGTCCGACGAGAAGGAGGACGCCGAGTTCTGGGCCGCGATCGCGCTCGGGGTGGGGATGCTCGGAGCGATCCCGACCGGCGGTGCGGCCATGGCGGGCTCCGTGGCGCTCGCGACGATGGTCACCGCCGCCGGTTCGCTCAGCGCCGTCTACAGCATGCAGACGCTGTACGAGCACTACAAGGACCACGAGCTGCAATCGGCGGCGTCGGAGACCGCGCTCGACAAGGCGCAGTCGATCGCCAAGGACGCGCCGGATCTGAGCTGGCTCGCGCAGGACCTGCTCGACCTCGGGCTCAACCTGGCCGGCGCGGCGGCGGCCTTCAAGGCGCTGCACGAGGCGATCGAGCTCGCCAAGGCCTCGCAGCTCGCCAAGCTGCCCGAACTGGCGCTGGCCTGCAAGTCCGCCGGTCTCGGCGCCGAGGTCGAAGGGCGGGTGGTGGCGCACGCCATCGGCCAGGCGGGTGGCGCGAGGACCGTCAAGGCCACGCTCGTCGAGATCGGCCTCGCCGTGCGTCAGACGCACCCGAGCGCCGACCTGGAGCTTGCAGCGGGTATCCGCGCGGCGGCCGACAAGGCGATCATCGACGGCAAGGTGATCTCGCTCTCCCCGCAGGAGTGGAACCGGCCCGGTGCGCTCTTCGACATCCTCAAGAAGCGCAACCCGTCCTGGAGCAACGCCGATCTCAAATGGTGGGCCGAGCGCGTCCACGGAGCGCTGCGCGGAGATACCAACCGCGGGCTCTACGAGCCGGCCATCGACTTCATCTTCCTCAAGGGCGACGCGTCGCCGGACTCGGTCGCGACGGTGCTCTCACATGAGCTCGTCCACCGCCATCAGAACTTCGAGGGCACGCTCAAGGCGATGGGGCGCTTCCAGGCGGAGTACGAGGCGTTCGTGGTGCAGCAGCAGTTCCTGCGCACGCTCCCGGCCTCTCAAGTGCCGCAGGACATGTTGTGGCTCTACGACATGAGCCTGTCGCAGATCAGGAATCACATCCTGACGGCGTACCCGGGTACGGCCGTGCCGAAGGGCTTCCAGCCGGGCGAGGTCGCGGAGGCGATCCTGCAGGAGATGCGCAACATGAAGCCATGAGCGAGGACCACGCGCGTCGCGCGCTGCAGACCGCCGCGCCGAAGGAGACGATCCTCGGCTTCACATCCGACCGCGGCGGATTGCTCGTGCGCACCGACGCGGGGGAGTGGATCGTCCAGGAGATCGAAGGCGGTGCGAACTTCCATCCGAGCCCGGGGTACGTGCTCTGCAACGTCGAGCGCCCCTCGGGATTGGATGCGAGCCCCGGGATCACCGGCGTCGCGCTCCTCCCGGATGGCCGGGGCTTCCTGCTCAGCAGCGACGCCGGCCTCCGGGCGTTCTGGCACGCCGCGAGGACGTTCGTCACGCCGCTCGAGCTGGCGAGCCTGCTCGCCTGGTACCACTCGGAGGCCGGTGCCTACGAGACGCTCGTCCTCGCCGAGGATCTCGAGTCGCTGCTGGCTCCCGGGGTGCGCGAGACGCTGTCGCTGGCGGTGCCGCCGGATGTCGTGCAGAAGGGCGACTTCCTGATGCTGCGCTTCGCGACGCTGTTCCTGACGATGGATGCGCGCGACCACATGTTCCGCGTCAATCTCAA
>CAZYYP010000281.1:0-4081 GCA_964651695.1 uncultured Gaiellales bacterium
TGCCGACGCCCTCGTAGTGGGTGTGCACGACCACGGGCAGCGCGAGCTCGTCGGCGGCCTCCCAGATCGGGTCGTGGACCGGGTTGCCGTACGGGATGCGCGCGCCACCGGGCAGGAAGATGCCGGCGAACTCGTCGCGCCCGCCGACGCGCCGGATCTCCTTCGCCGCCTCGGCCGGGTTCTGCGGCGAGATCGCGATCAGCCCGCGCAGCCGGGGCTCGGGCTCGAGGTAGTGCTCGAGCAGCCAGTCGTTGTGGGCGCTCGCCAGCTTGGCGGCCAGCACCGGATTCGGCATGACGCAGAGCGCGCCGCCGATCGTGTCGGGCGTCGCGATGCCGAACGTCACGTCGTGGGCGTCGAGCACCTGCGCACGCACCTTGGCGAGGTCGATGCGGTGCATGCCGGGGTCGTCGCTCGCCGGGTCGTAGGCGTCCTTGCGCACCCAGCCGGTCGGGTGGTACCAGGGGTAGTCGGGCAGCGAGAGCCCCTCGGTGCCGGAGTGGAGCAGCAGGTCGCGCGTGGCCGAGTCGGTGTAGTCGGCGATCTCGCGCACCGTCTCCGGCGTGATGTGGACGTCGCAGTCGATGAGCACAAGGCAGCTCCCGCGTGCCGATCGGGACTGCTCCAGGCGCAGGCTCCCTCGATGTCCCCAGCATCGCGCCGGAACCCTGCGCGGGCAAACGCCGGTTTGCGCTCGCGGTCATGAAGAAGTTCGATGAGTGGGCGGCGCGAGCCCGAGCACGACGGGGACGGACGCGCGCTCGGCCGGCGTGGTCGGGAACCACGGCGCGAAGAGGATCGTGCGGCCGGGCGCCGCGTACCCGCGGGCATCTGCGGCGGCCTCGGCGAGTGTGGCGCAGACGGTCACGCTCGCGAGGCCGGCAGCGGTCAGGGCTGCGGCGAGTCGGGGCGCAGCAGGGCCGAAGAGCGCGGCGTGCGCGCATGCCCGGGCGGCCACCTCCGCCGCCTGGTCGAAGAGCTCGCGCTCGCCGGGGGCTGCGTGCATCGCGCCGCCGCCGAGATCGTCGTAGCCGCCCGCGATCAGCACGACCGAGCCGGGCGGATGCAGGACGAGCCCCGCCGCCGCCTTCGCGGGCGTGGCGGCGAGCGCATCGCGGATCACGGGCGAGCCGTCGACGACGCCGAGGTGCTCGCGGCGCAGCGCCAGGCCGGTCCACGCCGCGAGGGCGTGTGCGATGCCCTGCGGCGTCGCGCCCGCCAGGAGCGCGGCGGCCGCGGCGACCAGGCCGTTCTCCCGGCCGGGCGCGGGCGGCAGGGTGGCCGCGGGGCCGAGGTCGAGCACGCGGCCGTCGAGCCGCACCGTCAGGCGCCCGGATTCGACGCCGGCGCTCGCATCGGCCGGTGGCCAAGTGGCACTCGCCGCGAGTGCCACTTGGCCGGATCCGCCGAGCGAGCAGCGCAGGACGCGCCCGCCCGAGGCGGTCGCGAGCTCGACCGCGCCGACGTCGTCGGCGTTGACGACCACCCAGTCCTCCGCTGTCTGGAAGGCCACGATGCGACGCTTGGCCCCGAGGTAGGCCGCGAGACTGCCGTGCTGATCCACGTGGTCGGGCCAGACGTTCGTGATGCAGGCGATGCGCGGGCTCGCCGAGCAGACCGCGAGGTGGTTCGAGGTCAGCTCCGCGACGCACCAGGCGGGCGGGCGGGCGGCGAGCACGCGCTCGAGCAGCGCTGCCGTCGGCCAGGCGTTGCCGGCGGGCGCGTCGCGTGCGGTCAGCGCCTCGACGCCGCTCGCGACCAGCATGGCCTCGGCGAGCCGGGCGGTCGTCGTCTTGCCGGCGGTCCCGGTCACTCCGAGCACCGGCAGCGGCGAGAAGCGCAGGAGCAGATCGGCGGCGCCCGAGAGGGAGCCCTCGTCGCCAGGTGCGATCGGCGGCAGCGGCGTCCAGGGCGAGAGCAGCCGCACGCCGTCGCCGACACCGAGCCGGCGCGCGAGCACGCGCAGCGCGCCGAGCTCCGCGTCCTCACCGGCAGGCACCGGCGCGCTCACGCGGAGGGCCCTGCGAGCTCGTCGGCGAGCAGGACGACCGGCCGGCGGAGGATCGCCGCAACCGGGCGGGCGTCGTCGCGCTGGTAGGCCGCGATGAGCTCGCGCGCCTCGGCGACCTCCAGCGAGCAGCCCTCGCCCGCGAGCGCCTTGGCGGATCCCGCGTCGATCGCCGCGATGATGGGCGGCAACCGCCGTGCGGCCTCGTTCCACTCGTCGCGCAGATCCTCGCGGTGGGCGAAGCTCGCGAGGTCGCGGGCCATGCGCCGCACCTGGATCGCCAGCCGCAGCGCGAGGCGCTGCCGGCGGTCGACGACGTCGAGCCGCACACGCGAGCCACGGCGCAACGGGCTCAGGCGCAGCGCTCGCCGGGCGCGGGGGAGATCCTCGACGGCGCGCCCGGCGGTGCGCGCGTGGTCGCCCGCGCGTGCGAGGAGCGCGCGGGCCGAGGGATCGCCGCGCTCGAGCGAGCTGCGCGCGTCGGCGAGGTCGCCGGCGAGCGCGCGGGACGACTCGGCCAGGCGGCGCTCGCTGTCCTTGAGCGGATCGGGTGGCAACACGAAGGCGGCGACCGCGAGCGACACGACCGAGCCCACGCCGGTCTCCCAGATGCGCTCGACCGCGTAGCTGTCGGCGTTCCTGGTGACGACCAGGACGAGCAGTGCCGAGATCGCGATCTGCGTGTTGAGCTCGGGGCCCGCGCGCAGGAAGAGCCCGCTCGCGAGGCCGACGACGAGCAGCAGGACGACGGCGCTCGTCGAGACACCTGCGACCGCGACGGCCGAGATGCCGAGCACGACGCCCGCCATGACCCCGAGCATGCGCCCGAGCGAGAGCGACAGCGCGGCGTGCGCGTCGTCACGGATCGCGACCATCGGGACGATCACGGCGAAGACCGGGCGATCGGCTCCGAGCAGCCGGGAGATCCACCAGGCGAGCGTCGCGGCGACGGCGATGCGCAGCGCGCGCGGAAGCTCCCGGCGTGCGACCGCGAGACGGGCGTGCATCGGGAGACCCTAGCGCTCCGTTCCCGGGGGCTCGTGTCCTGCGTCCGGGGCAGGACACTCGACGCGCTGCCGGATCAGCGCGCGTCGCCGCCCTCGAACGAGGTGCTCGAGAAGGCGGACGGAGGCGGGACGTGCGAGAGCAGTTGCGAGAGCGTCACCGGCTGCAGGTGGCGCTTCTTCAGGGCTCGCAGGATCGCCGGCAGCGCGCGCAGCGTCTCCTGCCGGTCGCCGCCGCCGTCGTGCATCAGCACGATCGATCCGGGCTTCACGTTGGCGAGCACGCGCCTCACGATCGCCTTCGTCCCGGGCATCTGCCAGTCGCGGCTGTCGACCGACCACAGCACGGGCACCATCCCGAGCGTGCGGCCGAGGCGGTTCACCGCCGGGCCGGTCGCGCCGTAGGGCGGGCGGAAGAAGAGCGGATTGATGCCGGTCGCGCGCTCCACGAGCGAGCGCGTCCAGCGCAGCTGGCGCGCCCGGCCGGCCGGGCGCAGGGCGAGCAGGTCGGCGTGGGTGTAGGTGTGGTCGCCGAGCTCGTTGCCGGATGCCGCGATGTGGCGCAGCACGGGCTCCAGGCCGCGCGTGGCACGGCCGACGACGAAGAAGGTCGCGTGCACGTGGTGGCGTGCCAGCACGCGCAGGATCGCCGGAGTGCGGCCCGACGGGCCATCGTCGAACGTCAATGCGACCATGCGGCGGCTCGCGCTCCCGTGGAGCACGCCGTCGGTCACCGGCAGCGCGGCGCGCAGGGCGCCGAGCTCGTCCGGCGGCGCGGCCAGCGGCCGCTGCGGCGGCAGTGCCTGCGGCTTCGCGGGTGGGACGGGCGCCGCCTTCCGGGTGCTGCCGCCCGGCCACAGCGCGATGCCCCCCGCGACGGTGAACAGCGCGCACACGATGAGCCAGAACACGCGCCGGCGGCGGCGCTGTCGCAGCCAGCGCGCACGCCGCTTCGCGCTGGTGCCCTCGAGCGTCTCGCGCGTCGCAACGACCATGCTCCCACTCTGCCACCAACGCCGGAGGCAGGCGTCAGAACATGCTGCAAACGACGTTTTCTGCGCGCGGCGGG
>CAZYYP010000282.1:0-4070 GCA_964651695.1 uncultured Gaiellales bacterium
TGCGCACGGGCGACGGCCTCTTCCGCCGCATCGGCGGGCTCGCCCGCGGCCGCGCGGGCCTCGCGACGATCGTCATGACGGCCGGCATCGCGACGCTCGCCGTGCCCGGATCCTCGCTCTTCGCATCCGAGTTCCTCGTCCTCCTGGGCGCCTTCCGCGACTGGTGGCTGATCGGGGCGCTCGCATCGCTCGCGATCGTGCTCGCCGCGATGTACATGCTGCGCTGGATCTCGGCCGTCCTCCACGACGCGCCCGACGACCCGTCCCCCGGTCTCACGAAGATGGGCGACCTGCGCTGGGAGGCGGCCTACCTCGTGCCGCTCGTGGCCGCCGTGCTCGCGCTCTCGGTGTACCCGTACGCCGTCACGCACCGCGTGTCCGATTCGATGCACGGCATCGTGTCGGCCGTGACCGCGAAGGGCTCCCCGTGATCGCCGCAGCTGCTGCCATCGCGACGCCGTCGGTGCAGCTGGGGGCGATCCTGCCCGCGTTCCTGCTGACGCTCGGTGCGCTCGCCCTGCTGCTGGTGGGGTGCTTCGAGAGCGCGAGCGCGCGCGTCACGAGCAGCGTGATCGGGCTCGGGACGTTCGCCGCCGCGGGCCTCGGCACGTGGCACCTGTGGAACAACGGCAACGGCACCGCCTTCAGCGGCCAGCTCGCCACCGACCGCTACTCGGCGCTCGTGCAGGCGATCGTGTGCGCGAGCGGCGTGGCCTCGATCCTGCTCGGCTGGGGCACGCGCCGCCTCGGCGATCGCATCGCCGAGTACTACGCGCTGCTCTGCTTCGCGGGCGCCGGCATGTGCCTGCTCGCCTCCGCCAACGGCTTCGTCTCGCTCTTCGTCGCGCTCGAGCTCTTCTCGATCTCGCTCTACGTGCTGTGCGCGCTCGACGTGCGCGACGCGGCCTCGCTCGAGAGCGGCCTCAAGTACCTGGTCACGGGCTCGGTCGGCTCCGCCGCGCTGCTCTTCGGCAGCGGCCTCGCCTACATCTCGACCGGCTCGCTGCGCTTCGACCAGATCGGGAAGGCCGTCACCGCGGGCGGCTCGCACACCGGGATCCTCCTGCTCGGCATCGCGATGATCGTCGCCGGGCTCGCGTTCAAGGCCTCGGCCGCGCCGTTCCACATGTGGACGCCCGACGTCTACGAGGGCGCCCCGACGGCGGTCATGGCGTTCATGGCGACCGCGACCAAGACGATCGCGCTCGCGACGCTCCTGCGCGTCATGACGACGGCCTTCGCGCCCGCGAGCGACGTCTGGGAGGGCGCCATCTCCGCGGTCGCGATCGCCTCGATGCTGATCGGCAACATCGCCGCTCTGCGCCAGACCAACGTCAAGCGCATGCTGGCGTTCTCGGGCGTCGGTCAGGCCGGCTACCTCCTGATCGCCGTGGTCGCGCACACGCCGCTCGCCACGCGCGCGATGCTCTACTACCTGGCGGTGTACGCGGCGATGAACCTCGGTGCGGTCGCCGTGGTGTCGGTGCGCGAGCGTGAGCTCGGCGGGCCGGTCTCGATCAACGACCTGCGCGGCCTCGGGCGCGACCACCCGCTGCTCGCCGGCGGCCTCGCGCTCTCGCTGCTGTCGCTCGCGAGCTTCCCGCCGACCGGCGGCTTCCTCGCCAAGCTCTACCTCTTCGGCTCGGCCATCGCTGCCGGCAAGACCTACCTCGCGGTGATCGGCGTGATCGCGACGATGATCTCGCTCGCCTACTACCTGCGCTTCCTGCTCGCGATCTACACGCGCGCCGACAGCGAGGCCGCGCCGCGCATCGTGCCCGGTACGCGCCTCGCCGCGGTCACGGTCCTGGCCTCGGCGGCCATCGTGCTCTGGCTCGGCATCGCCCCCGAGCCGCTTGTCGACGTCGCGCGTACGGCCGCCGCGTCGCTCGTGCCGCACGCCTGACCCGGAGTCGCGCCTCGTTGCTCGCGGGTTCCTAGACTGCGCACATGTCTGGCATCACATGGCTCGGTCACGGGTCCTTTCAGATCGACACGCCCGCGGGCGCGTGCATCCTCATCGACCCGTGGATCACGGGCAACCCCTCGTGGCCGCAGGGCCGGAAGGTCGAGCGCTGCGATGCGATCCTGCTCACCCACGGCCACGGCGACCACGCGGGCGACGCCGCGGTCATCGCCAAGGAGCACTCGGCGCCCGTGGCGTCGCTCGTCGAGCTCGCCGGCTGGCTGGAAGGTCAGGGCGTCGAGAACGTCACCGGCTTCAACAAGGGCGGTGCGATCGACATCGCCGGCCTGCACGTGACGATGACCAACGCGGTGCATTCCTCGACCGCACCGGACGGGACGCCGCTCGGCGACCCGGCCGGCTTCGTGCTCGAGGCTCCGGGCATGCCGACGATCTACGCAGCGGGCGACACCGCCGTGCACGCGGACATGGGCCTGATCGGCGAGATCTACACGCCCGGGATCTCGATCCTCCCGATCGGCGATCACTACACCATGGGTCCCCGTCAGGCCGCCTACGCCGCCCGTCTCACCGCATCGCCCGAGATCGTCCCGGGCCACTTCGCCACGTTCCCGCTCCTGACCGGGACGCCCACGGCGCTGCGCGAGCAGCTCGCGCGCATCGGCGTGTCCGCGACCGTGCACGAGGGCCGGCCCGGCGAGGTCGTGCGGGCCTTCGAGTGACCTTCTCGATCGTCGCGCGCGACGGCGGGAGCGAGCAGCTCGGCGTTGCGGTGGCATCGAAGTTCCTCGCCGTGGGGGCGGTCGTGCCGTGGCTGGAGGCAGGCGTCGGAGCGATCGCGACCCAAGCACTCGCGAACACGCGCTACGGGCCCGAGGGGCTCGGCCTGCTGCGCGGTGGCATGAGCGCGAGCGAGGCGCTCGCGGCCGTGCTGAGCGCCGACGACGGCCGCGACGACCGCCAGGCGGGTGTCGTGGATGCCCGCGGCGGAGCGGCGACGCATACCGGGGCGCGCTGCATGGACTGGGCCGGAGGGCACACGGGGGCCGGGTACGCCGCCCAGGGCAACATCCTCACCGGCCCGGGCGTCGTGGACGCGATGGCGGAGGCCTACGAGGCGAGCTCCGGCGCGCTCGCGGAGCGTCTGCTGCTCGCCCTCGCCGCCGGCGACGCGGCGGGAGGCGACCGGCGGGGCCGGCAGTCCGCGGCGATCGTCGTCGTGGCGCCCGGAGGCGGCTACGGCGGCAACGACGACCGGCTCGTCGACCTGCGGGTGGATGATCACGCGGATCCGGTGCCCGAGTTGCGGCGCCTCTACGACATCCACATCCTGCTGACCGGCACCACGCCCGAGGAGGAGAAGCTGCCGCTCGAGGGCGCCCTCGCGGACGAGGTGCGCGACCTGCTCGAGCGCGCGGGCTATCCGAGCGGCCCCGGCGAGGCGGGTCTCGCGCAGGCGCTGCGGGCGTTCACCGGGGTCGAGAACCTCGAGGCGCGCTGGTGGCACGAACAGCGACTCGACCCCGTGGTCCTCGCCCACCTGCGCACGGTGGCCGTGCGCGCATAGCGCGAGAAGGCCTGGCGGCCGGTCGTCAGGCGACGAGCCGGACGTGCGCGGGGTCGGTGCGCGTGCTCTCGTTGGCCGCGATCGTCGGCGGCGGTGCCGTCACCGGCACGGGGGTGCGCTCGAGGATCTCCTCGCACACGGCGCGCGCGGAGGCCTCGGGCCGGACGCGCAGGCGGTGGGCGATGCACGGCTCGAAGAGGCTGCGCACGTGCTTGACGGCGACCTCGGCGGCGTTGTCGAGCAGCGCGGCGGCCTGGGCGCAGCGGTACATCGAGAGCAGCGCGCGGGGGGACGCCCCGACGAGCACGTCGGGGTGCTCGCGGGTCGAGCGCAGCAGGCGCACCAGGTAGGCGCGCACGGGCTCGCTCGCGGGGATCTGCGAGATCACGCGCTGCAACTGCACGACGTCGCCGGGAGCGACGATCGGATCGGTCTCGTGGCGCGGGGCGCCGGCGCCGAAGCGCATCAGCAGGTCACGCTCGCCGTTCTCGGACGGGTAGCCGATGCCGGTGCGCATCGCAAAGCGGTCGCACGAGGCGTGGGCCATCTCGAACGTGCCCGAGTTGTCGTGCGGGT